>DASRIM010000487.1:0-12549 GCA_035649995.1 Pyrinomonadaceae bacterium
CTGTTCAGGTCCATAGCAGATCCAGCCGAAGTCGTCGCTTTGCAGCAGTGGACTGGTGTAGGTCGGCATCACTCCGAGCACCTTCGCGATGTTCGACGCGAGTTGCAAGTGCAACATCTCGTCGATGAAGACGCTGAAGAAGTGATTGAACGCCTGTGCGTTCGTGGGGTTCGGTTCCTTGTCCGGATCACGGGTGGGCGCCGCGCCCGGCCACAGTCTGCCCTGGTAATAATCGTTTTCCTTGCTGGTGATCTGGTGCATTCCCTGAATCGAGTACATTGAGACCATGTACAGTGGAATGGTGAACAATTCCACGTTGATTGTGGCTTGCGCGAGTGCCTGCAAGGCGGACTTGTCCAGGTCCTTATTGGCTGGATCGCGCGGGGTTAGGGCTGTATTTGAGAGAGTTTCCATAGTCGTTGAGTCTCCTGAGTTGAGAACGGATTGAAGGGACGACGCCATTAAATAACGCGAGTTATTGAATTACATATCACCAAAAAGAATGAAAATCTACTTACATTCTTTAGATACGAGTCGTAATGTAGCGTGCCCTTTCGAATGGTCTTCGCTGATCGGCGAGCAGAAATACTCCGAAATCCCTGTTATGTGTGTTTAATTCTCGGTGCATTACTAGAACTACGAACGAGAGCGGAGGGTGAAGATGGAGACAAACACGACACCTCTTGTGCTGGACCTGGGCCAGGTTGGGGCCGGCGACGTCGAGTTGGTAGGCGGCAAATGCGCCAGCCTGGGCGAACTGTTTCGCGCACTCGCGCCGCGAGGCGTGCGCGCGGTAGACGGTTTCTCTACGACTCGTGAGGCATATCGCCTATTGCTCGAGACTGACGGTCTCGGCACGCGCCTGCGCGAGTTGATGGACGGGCTCGAGTACGAAGACTTGAAGGCGCTCAACAAAGCCGGACGAGAAGCGCGCGCGTTGATGCTCGATACTCCGTTGCCACCCGCCGTTCATGAAGCGATTGTCGGCGCTTATCGCCGGCTTTGCGAACGTACGAGGGCCAGTTGCGAGGTCGCAGTGCGTTCATCCGCAACGGCTGAAGATCTTCCGGAAGCATCGTTCGCCGGACAGCAGGACACGATCCTGAACGTCAGGGGCGAGGAGCGCCTGATCGAGGCGTGTCACCGATGCTTCGCTTCGCTGTGGACGGATCGCGCGATTTCATACCGCGCCAGCCGCGGCTTCGATCATTTCGACGTGTCGCTCGCGATCGGCGTGCAGCCGATGGTGCGTTCGGATCAGGCGTGTTCGGGTGTGATGTTTACGCTCGACACCGAATCCGGTTTTCGCGACGTAGTCGTAATCAACGGCGCGTGGGGACTGGGAGAAGCAATCGTTCAGGGCATGGCAACGCCGGACGAGTGGATAGTTTTCAAGCCCACACTGGCTACGGGCGCTCGTCCAATCGTCAGCCGCCGGCTCGGCACGAAAGAAGTGAAGATGGTCTATGGCCTCGACGGCAAAGGAACTCGCACTCGCGACGTCGTCGAAGCTCAGCGTCAAAGGTTTTGTCTAAGCGACTACGACGTGCTGCAACTCGCGCAGTGGGCGTGCATGATCGAAGAGCACTATTCCAATCTCGCCGGACGTCCGACGCCGATGGACCTCGAATGGGCAAAGGACGGAATTACCGGCGATCTGTTCATACTTCAGGCCAGACCCGAGACAGTTCACGCGACGAACCACGACAGCTACATCGAGAGTCATAAACTGACCGGCGAACATGGCGAGCCGCTGGTTACGGGGATCGCCGTAGGCGAGCGGATCCGTCAGGGCCAGGTCCATGTGTTGGCCCATCCGGATCACCTGACGCAGTTCAAGGAAGGCGCTGTTTTAGTGACTTCAATGACCGATCCGGCGTGGGAGCCGATCATGAAAAAGGCGGCGGCGATCGTTACCGACCGCGGCGGCCGAACCTGTCATAGCGCGATTGTGAGCCGCGAGTTGGGACTGCCTTGCATCGTCGGCACCGGCAACGCGACGAAGGTGTTGCAATCGGGAATGGACGTCACCGTTTGTTGTGCGGAAGGTGCCCGCGGAAGTGTCTACGATGGATTGATCGACTTCGCGGTCGAGAAGCGTGTTGTCGGCAAGGAGAACAGGCCGCGCACCAAGGTGATGATGAACGTCGGCGATCCGGATCATGCGTTTGCGCTCTCCGCGCTGCCCAACGACGGCGTCGGGCTTGCACGGCTCGAGTTCATCATCAACAACCATATCGGCATTCACCCGATGGCGCTGGTGCGTTACCCGCATCTGGACAATCCGGAAGTCGTGCGCGAGATCGCACGCCGCATCGGCGAAGAAGACCCGCGCGATTTCTTTGTTCGCCGTCTGGCGGAAGGCATCGCACGCATCGCCGCCGCTTTCTATCCGAATCCGGTGATCGTGCGCATGTCGGATTTCAAGTCCAACGAGTATGCGATGCTCGTCGGCGGGCAGGAATTTGAGCCGACTGAAGAGAACCCGATGCTTGGTTTTCGCGGCGCGTCGCGTTATTACGACGAGCGTTATCGCGAAGGGTTTCAACTCGAGTGCCTCGCGTTGCAGCGCGTGCGCGAAGACATGGGACTGCGCAACGTCAAAGCGATGATTCCCTTCTGCCGCACCGTCGAGGAAGGCAAACGCGTAATCAGTTTGATGGCTGACTACGGGGTGAAACAAGGCGAGCAGGAGCTCGAGATCTATGCGATGTGCGAGCTGCCGGCAAACGTGGTTTTTGCCGACGAGTTCCTGCGCATTTTCGACGGCTACTCGATCGGCTCGAACGATCTGACGCAACTGACACTCGGGCTCGATCGTGATTCCGAAATGGTGGCCCATCTTTTTGACGAGCGCGACGGCGCCGTTGAAAAGATGGTCGAGATGGCGATTGCCGCCGCGCATCGTGCCGGAAAGAAGATCGGAATCTGCGGCCAGGCGCCTTCGGACTATCCGGAGTTCGCTCGCTTCCTGGTGGAGAAGGGCATCACGTCGATGTCGCTCAACCCGGACACTGTGATTCAGACGACGCAAATGATCCTGGAGGTTGAAAGCGTAACGCCTGCCGTAAAGATGCCGGCGCTTCCTGCCGTAGCCGACGTGCGTCAAAAACGTCCGCTCGAGCTGTCGAACCTGGTGCCACAATCGTCTTGACTCCGCGCGTCGTTGTGCATACAGTCGAAGCGCAACATTGCCTTATCTACGCAAGGAGTCTCGATTAATGCACAAAAGATTATTGATGTCCCTTGTGCTGCTCGGTGTGCTCAACGCTGTAGCACTGGCCCAACAGACACCGCCTGTCAAAACCCACTTGAAGGTCGGCGACCCCGCGCCAGATTTCACGCTGCGCGCCACTGACGGAAAGACCTACAAACTCAGCGACTTCAAAGGCAAGAAGAACGTCGTGCTGGCCATTTACGTGCTGGCGTTCACTGGTGGTTGAACGAAGGAGTTGAAGGCGTATCAGGCTGATATCGCCAAATTCGAATCAACCGACACCCAGGTTTTCGGCATGAGCGTCGACAGTGTTCCCGCCAACCGCGAATTTGCGAAACAGATTGAAGTCACGTTTCCCATCCTCAGCGATTTCAAACGCACCGTCGTGAAAGCGTATGGGGTCTTCAACGAGGAGCAGGGCTTCGGCAATCGCGCCACGTTCCTGATCGATAAAGAAGGCATCATCCGGCACATCGACGAAGGAAACGTCGCCATCGATCCGACGAGCGTCGTCGAAGCATGTAACGTGCTTCAGCGCAAGAAGGCGTCGCAGTAGTTCGCCGGCGATCAATAGCGCGCTAAGAAGTTTCACGGAATTATTTTCCGCAACGGCTTTGTAACACTCCCGCAACCCGCACCCGCCGGGCATTCCTGTAGTCTCTCCGCGTTCAAGAGCGGTAAGTCCTTCTGAACAAAACACATAAAACCCGATAACCCGATGTGCTTAGAAATTAGCTCTACCTATTCCTGTGTTCATGCGACGGAGCATAAATGTCCATCTCCCAGTTCTGTGCTGCCCAGTGCGTTTCCCTGAGAAATAGTGCCTTTGCTGTCCTTTTAACCCTATTCACATTTGCTTCAACTACTTTCGCGGCGACTATCGCTGTTCCCGCCGGCGGTGATCTTCAGTCGGCAATCAATGCTGCCGCACCCGGGGACACGATCGTCCTCGAAGCCGGTGCCACCTACCGCGGTCCTTTTATACTGCCGAAGAAAACAGGCGACGCGTTTATAACAATCCAGTCGTCGCGCGCCGTTGAAATCACCGGACGCGTCTCGCCGTTGCAAAGTGGGCTGCTGGCGAAACTGCGGTCGAACGTCGGCGGCGATCCGATCATCGCGACTGCTCCAGGCGCGCATCACTACAAACTGATCGGGCTCGAGATCTCGACGTTCACTGCGTCCGATCTCGTTTTCGATCTCGTCCGCCTCGGCGACAGCGGTCAGAAAGATCTTTCGAGCGTGCCGCATCATCTGGTCCTCGACCGTCTGTGGATCCACGGGTTTTCAACACAAACCGTGCAGCGCGGAATCAGTCTGAACACCGCTGACACGTCGATATTGAACTCCTACATCTCGGACATACATGGCGCGGGCTTCGACACGCAGGCAATCTGCGGCTGGAACGGGCCCGGGCCTTACCAGATCATCAACAACTACCTTGAAGCAGCCGGCGAAAACATTATGTTCGGCGGCTCGCTGCCTGCGATCGCGAACCTCGTTCCGTCGAACATCGAGATCCGGCGCAACTACTTTTTCAAGCCGCTGTCGTGGAAAGTGGGCCATCCGACTTACGCCGGGATTCACTGGAGCATCAAGAACCTGTTGGAGTTCAAGAATGCGCGCAATGTGATCGTCGACGGCAACGTGCTGGAAAACTGCTGGACGGACGCGCAGATTGGTTACGCCGTGCTTTTCACCGTGCGCAGTGAGGACGGCATGGCGCCGTGGGCCACTGTTGAGAACATCAGCTTCACAAACAACACGGTCAAGAACGCCGAACAGGCGTTGAATCTGTTGGGCAGCGACTCGCCGTATGCGTCGGGACGCGGCAACGGGCTGGTGATCGCAAACAACTTGTTCATCGGCATCGCTAATCGTTTTCTGACGATGTCAGGTTTCTACAACGTCAAGGTCGATCACAACACGCACTTTCAGAACGGCAATGTGACGGCGCTGTACGGTGAGCCGTCAAGCGGATTCGTTTACACGAACAACATTACAGCTCGTTCAGGGTTCGGGTTTTTCGGCGACGGGACGAGTGAAGGCAATTTGGCGTTTGCGACGTACACGCCTGGATTGGTGTTTCAGAGGAACTTGATCGCTGGGGCGTCGTTGTCGGTCTACCCGGCGAACAATTTTTATCCGACGTCGATCAGTGGAGTGCTTGATTCGACGTTTCAGCTCGTCGATCCCGCGTATAAGTCGGCTGGCACGGATGGGAAGGATCTTGGTTGCGACATTAACGCGTTGAACGCCGCACAGGCAGGCACCGCGCCCGCACCGATTCCGACACCGACGCCAACACCCACGCCAACACCAACGCCCACTCCGACACCAACCCCAACGCCCACGCCGACTCCAACTCCGGCGCCGACCGCGGCGCTGCAATTCAGCGCTTCGTCTTACAGTGTTAACGAAGGTGCGGGTTCGGTAACGATCACTGTGACTCGAAGCGGCAACACTTCCACGAGTGCGAGTGTTCAATACGCGACCGCGAGTGTGAGTGCTTCCAGTCCTGGCGACTACGCTGCCGCGTCGGGAACGTTCACGTTTGCGCCAGGTGAGTCGTCGAAGAGTCTCAACCTGTCGATAGCCGACGACACTACTAAGGAATCAACCGAAACGTTCACTGTGACCTTGACGAACGCGGCGAACGCGAACGTCGGTAGTCCCGCGGTCGCTACCGTGAGCATTCTCGACGACGACCGGAAGTCGCGCAGCCCGCGTGTCGCGATACCGCAAGTCGGCACGCGGCGTGAGGGTAAGCTGGAGTTTTAAAGATTGGGATTTCCTTCACATGTGTCTCCCGCTTGCGGGAGGGCAATGGAAAAACGGATTTTCTAAATCTCCTTACCATCTGTCTCCCGCTTGCGGGAGGGCAGTAGAAGCCATGTAGATCGCCAAATTTTATTTGACGGTTTCGGGCTTTCCGAATAGACTTATCCAACCCCAAAACCCGACCCCCTTCCAGCCCAGAACAAGGGAGGAGAATCTTTTATGCGCAGACTACTACTATCGGCTGTGTTCTGCATGTTCGTGTCGATCACGGCCCAGGCAGATCCGTTCGTTATCCTGCCGAACGGAGAACTAGGCTTCACGACTTCATTCACCTCGAGCGGGAACTTCAACTGCACGCTTTGCACCGGCTCCGGCACTAACTCCGTGACCTTCGGCTCAGGCCCAAACACCTTGACGCTGACCTTCACGGGAGTAAGCAACACGATCGTGGTCAGCGGCCAATCGCAGCCGGTGACACTCGGCCAGTTCGAGGTGACGACGACCGGCTCCGGGTTCACTTTTCCCACTCCCAGCAATCCCAACTTCTTCTTAGTAACTCTCAGTCTTAACATTTCAACAACCTCGCCGGTTGTGGGTGGGACCAGTATCACTCTCTTCGCTTTCGGCGGTGGAACGTCGTTGAATTTTCAGCCATTCAACACTAACTGGGCCGGCATCCCGATCGGTCCGAACCCGGCGAGCTTTACATTCATCATCTTCACTTTCCCCACCGTTACGATTCCGAACACCAGTGGGATCACACCTTACAGCGCGGATGTGTCCGCTGTGCCTGAACCGGCGAGTGTGTTGCTGTTGAGCTCCGGACTGGGATTGATGGTTTCGTTTGCCAGGAAACGATTCTCGAAGCAGTGAGCCCGTCGCTGAAAACGAGAAGCAAGAACGGGCCGCGAAAAAACACGCGCGTGAGTTTCACGCAGCCGACCGCGCCGCAACACGCAGGCGTTCGGCGATCGCTTGCCGCGGCTGCAAACCGATCAGACGATCGATGAGGTTGCCGTCTTTGAACAGAAGCATGGTCGGGATGCTGGCGATCTGAAAGCGTGCAGCAGTTTGCGGGTTTTCGTCGATGTTCAGTTTGGCGATGACGTATTGACCATCTGATTCCGCGGCAAGCCGGTCCAGCGTCGGCGCGATCATCAAACACGGACGGCACCACGGCGCCCAACAATCAACAAGAATCGGACGTCCTTTCGCCTGTAACACCTCGCGCTCGAACGTCTGGTCCGTAATTGTTACCGGCTTCGGCTCATGATCACCACGAGCGGCCGCCAGCGTTTCGCCGCACCGGCCACACTTCGCCTCGCTCGTCGCCAATCTCGATTCTTCGACTCGATTCTTCGCGCCACACTTACCGCATACAGTTACTTGCATAGCTCGCCCCTTTTTTCGCGCAGTACACCAGCCCTCGGTCAAGAAACTTTTGCGAATAAGTGTCTTTAACCTGACTCGATCTTTTGGTGTATAAGACAATGCATGAGCGGAGCTTACGAGACGGCTTATCGCGAATGGCTGGACGACCCGGAAGGTTTTTGGGAACAGGCCGCGGAGTCTGTTCACTGGTATAAACGCTGGGACACGATCCTCGACTCTTCAAACGCTCCCTTCTATCGCTGGTTTTCCGGTGCGCTGGTCAACACCTGCTACAACCTGCTCGACGCGCACGTCGAAAACGGCCGCGCAGAACAACCCGCGCTGATCTACGACAGTCCTGTTACGGGCGCGGTCAAATCCTACACGTATCGCGAGCTGCTGAACGAAGTTGCCACGTTCGCCGGAGCGCTGCGCCGCGAGGGCGTCGAGAAAGGCGATCGCGTGATCATCTATATGCCGATGGTTCCGGAGGCGGTGATTGCGATGCTCGCGTGCACGCGCATCGGCGCGATCCATTCGGTTGTTTTCGGCGGCTTCGCGGCTGATGAGCTCGCCACCCGCATCGACGACGCACGCCCGAAAGCGATTATCTCCGCATCGTGCGGCATCGAAGTGAACCGCCCGATTCCGTACAAGCCGATGCTCGACCGCGCGATCGACTCGGCGAAGCACAAGCCGCAGAGTTGCATCATTCTTCAACGGCCGCAGATCGAGGCAGAATTGATGCCGAGCCGCGACGTCGAGTGGCATGACGCGGTGGCATCGGCCCAACCGGCTGACTGCGTCCCTGTCGCCGCTACCGATCCGCTCTACATTCTGTATACGTCGGGCACAACCGGCATTCCGAAAGGCGTCGTCCGCGACAACGGCGGACATCTCGTCGCGCTGAAGTGGAGCATGAAAAACGTCTACGGCGTCGAGCCGGGTGAAGTGTTTTGGGCTGCGTCCGATCTCGGTTGGGCCGTGGGCCACTCCTATATCGTTTACGGTCCATTGCTACATGGCAACACGACGATCCTTTACGAAGGCAAACCCGTCGGCACACCGGATCCCGGAGCTTTCTGGCGCGTGATCTCGCAACACAAGGTCCGGGTTCTTTTCACCGCGCCCACTGCCTTTCGCGCCATCAAACGAGAGGACCACGCGGGCGAATATCTTCGCCGGCACGATCTCAGCCAGTTTCGCACGTTGTTTCTGGCCGGCGAGCGTTGTGATCCGGATACGCTGGCGTGGGCCGAAAGACAATTGGGCGTGCCAGTGATCGATCACTGGTGGCAAACGGAAACCGGTTGGCCCATCGGCGCAAACTGCGCCGGGCTGGAGTTGCTGCCCGTGAAACCCGGCTCGTGCGGCAAACCGGTGCCGGGTTATGACGTCCGCGTACTTGACGACGAAGGTTCAGAGATACTCGATAACCGCATCGGCAACATCGCGGTCAAGCTGCCGTTGCCGCCCGGATGTTTGCCGACGTTGTGGAACAACGACGCCGCGTTTGTTGAATCGTACCTGGATTCTTATCCGGGTTATTACAAGACCGCCGACGCTGGTTACATCGACGAAGACGGGTATCTGTGGATCATGAGCCGCACGGACGACATCATTAATGTCGCCGGGCATCGTCTATCGACTGGCGCGTTGGAGGAAGTACTCGCCGCGCACGCGGACGTAGCCGAGTGCGCGGTGATCGGGGTTGCAGACGAACTCAAAGGCGAGGTCCCGCTCGGGTTGGTCGTGTTGAAACGAGGAGTAGAGAGAGCGGAACACGAGATCGTCGCTGAGTTGATTCAATTGGTCCGCGAGAAGATCGGAGCGGTCGCTTCATTCAAGATCGCGACGGTGGTGAACCGGCTTCCCAAAACCCGCTCGGGCAAGATCGTGCGAGGCACGATCAAAAAGATGGCCGACGGCGTCCCCTACACAATTCCACCCACGATCGAAGACTCCGCAGTTATTGACGAGATCGAAACAAACCTGAACGCCCTGGGTTATCCGCGCTGATCTTGTTAACACTGCGGCCTGGCCTGACGTCTAACACCGCGTATGCTAAAGAACAAAATCCGTGTGTTCGTACTCCTGATCGCGATTCTTGGCGCGGGCAATCAAGCCCCGGCCCAGACAATCAATCTCGGATTCGAACAGAAGGTTCCTGAGTGGTTGAAAGAGACGAACGTTCCCGCCGCCGGCGTCGGCATTATCGAAAACGGCAAACTGAAATACGCGAAAGTGTTCGGCGAGCTGAAGAAGGGCGTGCCGCCGACCGCGGCCACAGTTTCACCTTCGGAAACGATCTTCCAGGTCGCTTCGTTGACCAAACCCGTTGTCGAAGTTCTCACTTTGATCCTCGTGAGCAGGTCCGAATGGAACCTCGACGAACCGCTCGCCAACTACTGGGTCGACCCTGACGTCAAGGACGATCCGCGTCACCTGAAACTCACCACGCGGCACGTGCTGACGCACCAGTCAGGCTTTCAGAACTGGCGCTCGCTCAATGCCGCCCACAAACTGGAGTTCATTGCCGATCCCGGCACGAAGGTGAACTATTCCGGAGAAGGTCTCGAATATCTGCGCCGCGCGCTGGAGAAAAGGTTCAATCAACCGCTGGACCAACTCGCAAAGAAACGACTCTTCCAGCCGTACGGAATGAAGAGCACGCGTTTCTTCTGGGATGGATCGATCGACGAGTCGAAGTTCGCCGTCGCTCACAACAAGGAAGGCAAGCCTTACGCGATCGACAAGCACACGTCCGCGAATGCAGCGGACCTGATGTTGACGACCGTCACAGACTACGCGCGTTTCGGTATCAACGTGATGCAGCGCAGAGGGCTTTCACCGTCAGTTTTCGACGAGATGGTTCGGCCTCAGGTTGCGTACCCGAGTGGGAAGAACCTGTTCTTCGGTTTGGGTTGGATGCTGATGCCTGACTTGAGTAACGGCGAGTACGCGTTGCTTCACACGGGCAGCGACCCCGGCGTGAACACGGTCGTGATCCTATTTCCCAAGTCGCAGCGCGGGCTGGTCGTGTTTACGAACGGCGACAACGGCGTCCAGGTTTGGACGCGAATTCTTGCGGAAGCATTCGACGTAGGAAAAGAGATGCTGGGTCGAGCGTGAGAATTTACTTATCTTCTTCGGAGCCGTGCTTCGGCTGCTTGCGTTTTCTGTCGTAAGTCAACGAACCGACACGCTCCCAAAGGTCGTCCTTGAATTCGTCCTTGAACTCGAGCGAGTCAAGGTAACCGCTTGTATCGCGAGGCAGTGTTTTCTCTCGCTCGTTTGAGAACAGAGTCTGGGGCTTGCCGACTTCGTCAGACGGCGGCACGAGCCCCCATCGCTCGCCAAACGTCATCACCACAGCCGCGACAATCAATCCCACGATAGCGACGAGTTTGTTTTCAAATCCAACGAGCCACGCTAGTAGCGCACCGGCTGCAAACCCGACGACTGAAGCTGCGTATCGTCTCCACATCGGCGCAGATACTATTGACAACCTGCTCAAATGGCAACGGGCGTTCGCTAACATTGCATTCATAACGTTCGCATTTTCGACTCTCGATTTCGTGTGTTGATAACCGAAATAGTTGATTTTCGGCGCGCGGGGTGGTGAGTTGTTACAGCGTTGTCATCGCGTCTTCACGAATACGGCGAAAAATCGACGCAGGGATATTCGTGGGCCAGTGGCACCATGATTGCACTGATTCCGGGGCAAAGGAGACTGTCATGAAAACTATGTTGCTAAAGAAAAAATTGTTCGCAAGTGTCTTGGGTTTATCTCTCCTTCTTGGCATCGGATTGACGTCGGCGAGTTCAGTGGCCCAGGCGCAATGGCAAGATCGCGACTGGCAGCGTGAACAGATTCGCCGGCAACGTGAGTGGGAACGTGAGCAGCGACGCCGGCAGCGCAATGGTGACTGGCGTAACCGCGACGACTGGCGCTACGGTGGTTCGTTCGACCTTCGGCAGACTGCTCTGAACGCAGGCTACAACGAGGGCATCAAGGAAGGCCGCAAGGATCGCGACCGGAACGATCGGTTCGACTATCGTGACGAGGAAGACTATCGGAACGCGAATACCGACTACCAATCGCGGTTCGGTAATCGGGAACTGTATCGGCAGTACTTCCGGCAGGGATTCGTTAATGGCTACACCGATGGATATCGGGGCTACTAATCGACTCCTATCTACCTGAACGTAAACGAACGTACGGCAAAGGGCGGGACTTCGGTCCCGCTCTTTATGTTCTTAGGTTCGAAAATTTTCTACTAACCTCCCGCAAGCGGGAAACATATGGTAAGGAGATTTTAAAAATCCTTTCTCTACTAACCTCCCGCAGGCGGGAAACACAGTGCAACTTGCTTTCTTCAATAACGAAATGCCCGAAGGACTGCGATACAAGTCATCGCTGATCAGCGTCGCTGACGAGAAGACGCTGGTCGCACGTGTAAGCGAGTTGCCGTTCCGCGAGTTTGAGTTTCACGGGTATCTCGGAAAGCGTCGCGTGGTCTCATTCGGTTGGAAATACGACTTTTCCTCGCAGCGACTTCAGAAAGCCGAGGACATTCCCGACTACCTGGCTGGATTGCGCGAGCTCGCCGCTGACTTTGCCGGTTTGGACAGGCACGCGTTGCAGCAGGTGCTTGTGACGGAATATGCGCCCGGCGCGGGAATCGGGTGGCATCGTGACAAGGCTATTTTCGGACAGGTCGTCGGCGTGTCGCTTCTCGCTCCGTGCACACTGCGCTTCAGACGGAAGATTGGCGACACCTGGGAGCGCGCAAACCTCCTCACCGAACCGCGTTCCACATACCACTTGAACGGTCCAGCGCGCTCCGAGTGGCAACACAGCATCTCGCGTGTCGACACGCTTCGCTACTCAATCACGTTCCGCAGCATGCGCGAGGAATAAAAAAATTCTGGTCCAATAGTAATATCGCGCCGCCGTCGACAACTTCTCTTCTGGGTAGTCATAAACGAGGAGAAGAAGATGAAGAAACGATTGGCATTCATACTTGCGGCGCCGCTACTGTTTTTCGCCCTCGGCTTTCAAGGTTCCTGCCGTTCTCAGTGTGAAGAACTGCGTAGCGAATTAATAAAGGACTGCCGAGACGATCTCGGCGCGAACAACGAACGCTGCCGAGAAGACCAGAAGCGGTTTCAGGAAG
>DASRIM010000488.1:0-2517 GCA_035649995.1 Pyrinomonadaceae bacterium
CTGATCTGGTTCGTCGGCGAATTGTATGAAAGTCATGTTTGGCTCCTTAAGGTTAGAGGTTAAGGTTTGAGGTGCCCTTGGAGGCGTGAGGCCCTCCGTCCGAATGAGGCCGCATTGTGCCACAAAAAGCCACAAAAAACATTAAATGCTTTTGTGCTTCTTGTTTACTCTACTTCGGTGGTTCAGGTGCGGTGAACATCTCGAGATTCGAGAGCCCAAGACTCGTCTCGATCTCTTCCATTCTTTTCAGCGCCGTGTCGAAGCCATCGCCGCCAAAGTGGTCGGCTTCGATCTCTTCAAACTTCGCTGCCAGCGCGTCGAGCTCAGATTCACCCACTGCCGCCTTCCACACTGGAAACACAACTGTATCCTCAATCGCAGCATGATGCTCGTACATCCGCACGAACGACTCTAACGCCCGCGCGAGCGGTTCCAGACTATTCGACGGAATTCGGTCTGCTCTCGTGAGTGACAACACGTAATCAGTGATCGCGCGGCCTCGCTCATGTTGGCCCAGCAACACATCGACGTATGACGCCGGCGCACCAGGTGACTTCTTCACGATCGGAAACACAAACACCTCTTCGATTTTTCTCTCGTGATAGTCTTCACCAAAAACTCGAAACAGGTTCGCCGCTTTTTCCAGTGTATCTGGCGGAACTGAAGCAGGATCCTGACGCAGTCGCGTCGCCGACTCCTGATAGACAAGCAACGCGCGGCGAAGAATCCCGTGCTCGCGCATCAGATCTTCAGCGGCGCTGACTTCGACCGGCGCGACCTCACCTGGCGCCGGTTCGGTTCGATTGTCATTATTGGTCGCACCACCTGGATTTGAGCGGCAAGCGTTGAGCAGAACGCCGGCGCCGGCGACTGAAATGCCGGTCAATAGCTGTCGTCGTTTTTCGTCCAAATGAAATCTCCTCAGCGTAAATCTTCGAGCCCTTTGATATTACTCCGCTCGCGACGTTAGACTAAGCAAAATTCCAACTCCGAATTCGGGACCCGATGGATAACGAAGCAATCGCTCGACGATTCTATCGCCTCGCCGCGCTAATGGAGATTCGCGGTGACGATCCGTTCCGGCTGCGCTCATATCGCAACGCGGCGGAAGCGATAGAAGTCTGGCCCACGCCATTGAAAGAGATTGCGGAGAAAGAAGGTTTGGCGGGCTTGCAGGAAATTCCGGGAGTCGGCAAAGCAATCGCGGGAAAAGTTATAGAACTGCTGGAGAAGGGTACTTTCGCGGCGTGGGAGCGACTGACGGCGGAAACGCCCGAGAGCGTTCTTGATCTGACAGAAATCCCGGGCATTGGTCCAAAGACCGCTGCCCTGCTCCATCAACGTTTCAAGGTATCGTCTTTGGCTGATTTGAAATTGTTCGCCGCGTCGGGCGGTCTCGACATGGTTGACGGCATTGGCCCCAAGACAGCCGAGAAGATTAAAGAAGCGCTTTCCTGATCGGTGTTATTCGCGGTAATCTGTGGGCCCAAACTCTTACACGACGAGGACAACATGACAAAAATCAAACGCCGTGACTTCATGGCCAGTGGCGCGGTCGCTGGAATCGGTTTTCCGATGATCCTCAAACAGAGCGTCGTTAAGCCGCTCGTGGTCGCTTCCGCCAACGGGAATAGGTTCAAGAACGGTGGCAACGTGACGGCGGTGCAGAAGGCGTTCACGATGATGACCGGTGGCTCCGACGTGCTCGACGCGGTGATCGCGGGCGTGAATATCGTCGAGCTAGACCCGCTCGACGACAGCGTCGGTTACGGTGGATTGCCGAATGCCGATGGCGTGGTCCAACTCGACTCTTCTGTCATGCATGGTCCGAAGAAGCGTGCGGGCGCTGTTGGAGCGCTCGAAGGTGTGCGCACGCCTTCGCTCGTCGCGAAAGCCGTCATGGACATCACTGACCACCATCTCATCGTTGGCAAGGGCGCGCAGGACTTCGCACGCAACATGGGATTCAAGATCGAAGACGATCTCAACACCGAGAACTCGCGCAAGAAGTGGCTCGAGTGGAAACGAAGAACAGTTCCGACTCACTATCTCGATCCCGCGAAGCGAGCAGAAGCTGGACAACGAGCGGCACAGGAGATGTTGGCCGAAGGTTTGTTACGTGAAGAGAACCTCCACGGAACGATCAATTGCGACGCTATCAACTCGAAAGGCGAAATCTGCGGTGTGACGACGACAAGCGGACTCGCGTGGAAGATCCCGGGACGAATCGGCGACTCTCCGATCCTCGGCGCCGGACTTTATCTTGACGGTGCGATCGGCGCCGCCGGCTCGACAGGTCGTGGTGAAGCGAATCTTTTCAACCTGTGTTCGTTTGTGATCGTCGAAGAGATGCGTCGCGGCGTGAATCCGAAAGATGCGGGCATGGAAGTGTTGACGAGAATCAAGAACAACACGGTTGAGAAGCGGCTGTTGAATAGTCGTGGCTTGCCGAACTTTGGGATCAGCTTCTACATACTCAATGCGAAAGGTGAGTATGCGGGAGTGACGATGTATGAA
>DASRIM010000489.1:0-2843 GCA_035649995.1 Pyrinomonadaceae bacterium
ACGAAGACACGAAGCAGCGGCCCTTCCTGTAGATCGAACGGCCGCTGAGCTTCACTCGCCAGCCGCTCTGTCAGATCCGCCGGAGCCGGCTCGTACGTGAACGCCACCTCGACGCCGTCGGTAATCTGCTGCACAACCTGATCGCCTGACTCGCGGAACGTCGTCCGCAGCACTGGATGACGATTGACCAGTTGTTGCAACGATCGTCGCAGCGCATTCACGTCGATGTCTTCGAAGATCTCAATCGCGCGCGCGATGTTGTAAACACAGCTCTCCGGATCCATCCGCTGGAGAAACCAGATCGCCCGCTGACCGTATGACAGTGCATATTCACTGCGCGAAAGCTCATAAAGCGTGCTCAGCGGAATCCGCCGGCCGGTGCGCATCTCGATCTCGTGCTGGATTTGCAGCGACGTGAGCGAGTCGATGCCGTAGTTGGTCAACGGCTGGTTGAGATCGATTTCCGTGAGATCAATTTCAAACACGGATTTCGCACGAACATCCAATCGGTCCTCAACAAACAACTGCTTGCACGCGCGGCGCTGCACCTTGCCGCTGGTCGTCTTCGGCAGCGTGCCGGCGCCGATCAGCACGACGGCATAGACTTGCAAGTCGTGGCGCTCCGTAACCGCGTCTCGAATCGCGGCAATTGCGGCAGCGGCCTCTGAATCGCGATGGCGATCGATCTCCTGCACGACTACCAGCCGTTCCTCATCGTTCGCATCGACGGAGAACGCTGCGCCGCAACCCGGCCGCAACGCTGGATGACTCTCTTCGACAGCCTGTTCGATATCCTGCGGATAATGGTTGCGGCCGCGAATGATGATCAGGTCCTTCAGACGCCCGGTAACGTAAAGCTCGCCATCACGCATCAATCCGAGATCTTCCGTGCGCAGGAATGGACCATCGCCGTTAGCCAGATGAGCACGAAACACACGCTCCGTCTCCTCAGGCTGGTTCCAGTAACCCTGCGCCACGCTCCTGCTCGAAATCCAGATCTCGCCCGTTTCTCCGGGCGCGCATTCGGTCAACGTCTCCGGATCGACGATGGCGATCTTCTGATCTAGTATCGTTTGACCCGAGCTGACGAGACTTCTCGTGTCGCCGTCGTCGATCACTCGCGGCCCGCCGGCCATGCTCACGAGCAGCGTCGCTTCGGCAAGTCCGTAACACGGGCGAAATGCGTCGGAACGAAAACCGCTCGATTCAAAATGCGACGCAAAGCGTTCGAGCGTGCCGTGGCGAATCGGCTCCGCGCCGTTGAACGCGACGCTCCACGTGCTCAGATCGAGTTGCGCAGCCTGTTCTGCACTGATCTTTCTCACGCAAAGGTCGTAGGCGAAATTTGGACCACCGCTCGTCGTCGCTTTGTACTGCGAGATCGCTTGCAGCCAACGCAACGGCCGCTGCAAGAAATGCACCGGCGACATCAGAACGCAATGCGATCCCGAGTAGACGGGTTGCAGCACGTTTCCGATCAGCCCCATGTCGTGATACATCGGCAGCCAACCGGCGACGATCGACTCGGCAGTCTGCTCAAACGCCGCCTGAATCATGCGCTCGTTGTGGATCAGGTTGCCGTGACTGAGCATCACGCCTTTCGGAAGCCCGGTCGAACCCGAGGTGTACTGAATAAACGCCAGCGACTCACTCGTAACTTCAGGCTCACGCCAATCGTCTTCGCCACCCAGCGGAAGCTCTTCAGTTATCACCCACGGTACCTGCGCCAGGTCGCCCGTCTGCTGGAGTGCTTGAGCGATTGCGGACGAAGTCAGCACTAAACTCGCTTCACAATCCGCGACGATCGCCTGAAGACGTGACGACGCGCGTTTGCGGCGCGGCGGATAGGCAGGGACCGCAATCGTCCCGGCGTACAGGCAACCGAAAAACGCGGCGATATACTCGAGCCCCTGCGGGTAGAGCAACAGCACTCGGTCTCCCGGCTGTGTCTTTTGCTGAATCGCGGCCCCGATCGAACGCCCCTGTTGGTCCAACTCAGCGTAGGTCGACGCTGCTGTTTGCGTTTCGCCGTCCCCGAGGAATGTGAACGCGCGCCGCTCCGGCTGAACTGTCGCACGAAGACGCAGCAACTCGACCAGGTTTGAGATCGTCACCATCGTGTTTAGCTTGTCACTACCGCGGATTCTTCAATCGTCGACTCGACCGACTTCAATTTAGGTTGGCGTTTTTGGTCGAGAAGAAAATTCCCGATGGCGAGGTAATCAATCCGCGTCTCGCAGAAAGTACTGATCGCGTCGCGCACGGTGCAGACGATCGGCTCGTCGTCGTTGAACGACGTGTTCAGCACCAGCGGAACGCCGGTCAGACGGTAAAACTCCTTAATCAACGCGTGATAGCGCGGATTCGACTCTTTTCTAACGACCTGGAGCCGGCTGGTGTTGTCCACGTGCAGGACGGCGGGAATCATTCTCCCGTTCGTTTCGTGCGCGTTGTACGTCAGCAGCATGAACTCCGACGCCGTCGTCGGACTCTGTAAGTCAAACCACTTGTCGGCCTCTTCGTAAAGCGCGCTGGCCGCAAACGGGCGGAACGATTCCCGGTGCTTCACGCGAAGATTGAGAATGTGCCGCATGTCGGGATTGCGTGGATCGGCGAGCAGCGATCGATTGCCGAGCGCGCGTGGCCCAAACTCCATCGCGCCCTGAAACCAGCCGACGATGTTCCCCTGACTCAACAACTCCGCCGCCACCTTCTCGATCTGCGGCTCGCGCTCGTAAACGAGGCCCGCCGAGTCGAGCTCCTGCTGTATCTCTTCGTCCGTGAAAGATGGCCCGAGATACGCGTGGTCCATCGTGCCGCGCGTCTCGCCTGAGAAACGCGAA
>DASRIM010000490.1:0-3817 GCA_035649995.1 Pyrinomonadaceae bacterium
TCTGAAAGATATCTGGGCCTACCGGGAGTTGCTTTTCTTTCTTACCTGGCGCGACGTGAAGGTGCGTTACAAACAAACGGTGCTCGGAGCAGCGTGGGCCATACTCCAACCGCTGTTCATGATGATCATCTTCACCATCTTCTTCGGGCGCCTCGCGGGCGTCGAATCAGCCGGCCTCCCGTATCCGATATTCGCTCTCGCCGGTCTCGTACCGTGGACGTTTTTTTCGAACACGATCACAGCCAGCGGAAACAGCCTCGTCGGCAGCGCCCATCTGATCACAAAGGTCTACTTTCCACGCTTGATCGTCCCGGCCGCGGCGATGATGGCCGGTCTCGTTGACTTCGTGCTCGCGTTCCTCCTGCTCGTCGTGTTGATGATCTACTACCGCGTACCAGTGACGTCGCACGTAGTGTTTTTACCGGTTCTGGTTTTGCTGACGGCGCTGTTCGGGCTCGGCGTCGGAACATGGATGTCGGCATTGAACGTGAAATATCGCGACGTGCGCTTCGCGATGCCGTTTGTCATTCAACTGTGGCTGTTCGTTTCCTCGGTGATCCTGCCATCGTCCGCGATCCCGGAAAAATGGCGCTGGATACTGATGTTCAATCCCATGTCGGGAATCATCGAAGGCTATCGCTCCGCTCTGTTCGGACTTCCATTTGACTGGCCCACCCTCGGCATCGCCGCCGCCCTGACGATCCTGATGTTGTTCTATTCGGTCTATTCTTTTGGCAAGGCGGAAAGAACGTTTGCCGACATTATTTGAGATCTCAGATCTGAGATCTCACAACGAACATGCGACCGATCATCAAAGTGGAAGATTTGAGCAAGCTGTACTACCTCGGTGGATCGGGCGCAGCTTACTCCACGCTGCGCGAGACCGTTATGGACGTCGCGCGCCGCCCGCTTCGTTACCTGCGCGGCACCAGCAACACAGAGATACTGTGGGCGCTCAAGGACGTGAGCTTTGAAGTCGCGCCCGGCGACGTCGTCGGGATCATCGGGCGTAACGGCGCGGGAAAGTCGACGCTGTTGAAAGTGCTGTCGCGCATTGCTGAACCGACGACGGGACGCGTGGAACTCTACGGCCGCGTCGCGAGTCTGCTTGAAGTCGGCACGGGTTTCCATCCGGAGCTCACCGGACGAGAGAACATTTTTCTCAACGGATCGATTCTCGGCATGACGCGCCGGGAGATCGAAACGAAGTTTGACGAGATCGTCGCATTCGCCGAGGTCGAGAAGTTCATCGAAACGCCGGTGAAGCGCTACAGCAGCGGAATGTACGTGCGGCTGGCTTTCGCCGTCGCCGCGCACCTCGAGCCGGAGATTCTGATCGTCGACGAGGTGTTGGCTGTTGGCGACGCGGCGTTTCAGAAGAAGTGCCTCGGAAGAATGCGCGACGTTGCGAACACCGGGCGGACCGTGCTCTTCGTGAGTCACAACATGGCGGCCGTGTCGTCGCTCTGTTCGAAGGCTATGGTGTTGTGGGAAGGAAAGGTCGAGTATCCGCTGGGCAGTGTCGAGGCTGCGATTCAGCAGTACCTGACGCAGGTCCACAATGTCACGAAGACCAAGCTCGCGGATCGCACGGATCGACAGGGCAACGGCAAGGTGCGAATCAAAGACTTCGTGGCGTTTGACAAACAGGGCAACGAGCTCGAGTACCTTGCCACGGGACAAGAAGTCGACTTCCGCATCTACTATTCGAGCAACGAAACGAATCTACAAAACGTTGCGGTGGCGATCGGCATCAGTTCCAATTCCGGATCGTTCGTGAGTATGCTCAGCAATCAGGTTGCGGGTGAGACGTTTGAGACGATCGCGCGCGATGGATACTTTACGTGCAAGATCAAGAAGCTGCCGCTGATGCCGGGAAATTACACCGCGGGTCTGATCGTACGGGCCAACGACGTGATCCTCGACTGGATTCAACAGGCCGTGACGCTCGTAGTCGAGCCCGGCGATTTTTACGGCACCGGCCGCATGCCGCCCGCATCGCATTCAGGCGTGCTGCTGGAACAGGAGTGGGGCCTGAACAACGGTTCGAAATGAAACCACGGATAACACGGATAACTCCGAATCAAGACACTACCGAATGAAGGCTTTGATCAAGAAGGCGTTCTCGATGGTCGGGCTTGGGGTTTATCGACTGGATTCGTCAAACTCGAACGCGCCGAAGAAGCCGATTGTCTCGTCGCCGCTGCATCACAACTCGAAGGAAGGCTTGAACGAGTTTTATTCCGACGAGGAGACCGTCAAGTCGTATCTCGATCCGGCGTTTTACGATCGTTTGATAGATTTACTGCGCAGTCACGGAGTCGATTACGATCAGAAACACGTCGCGGACGTCGGTTGCGGAATCGGAGGCTTGCTCAAAACGTTGCAGAGACGTTTTCATCCGCAGTCGCTCACGGGTTTTGAGTATTCTGAAAAGGCGCTGGACATCGCGCGCGCGGAAGTGCCTGGCGTGGAGTTTTGCTATTTTGATGTTTATGAAGGCAGCACTCGCCGGTTCGACGTGATCTTTTGCATAGAAGTCATCGAGCACCTGCTCCATCCGGACAAGGCGCTGCGCAACATGGTCGGAATGCTCGCGGAATCGGGAGTCGCGCTGGTTACGGTGCCGAATGGACGCGTCGACACGTTCGACGGCCACATCAACTTCTGGAGCCCTGAAAGTTGGCAGGTATTCCTCGGGCAGACATGTGAAGGTCACGCTATCAAAACGGGCCTGATCGAAGACGGCCAAACCAATTATGCAGTTATCTCGCGAAAATGACTGATCTGAAGACCATCACCATCGGGCAGATCGGCTGCGGCTACTGGGGCCCGAACGTGCTGCGAAATTTTTCAGCGCAGCCCGGCTGTCGTGTCAAATACGTTGCCGAGATCAATCCCGAGCGCCAGGCGTACGTCCGCGCCAACTTCCCGCGTTCCGAAGTCGTCTCTGACGTCGACGCTCTGCTCAACGATTCGGAGATCGACGCCATCGTCGTCGCCACGCCAGCCGCATCGCATCACGCGCTCGCCAAACAAGTGCTCGAAAGCGGCAAGCACGTGTTCGTCGAGAAGCCGTTGGCGACGAGCACTGAACAAGCCGATGAGCTCGTAAGCCTCGCGTCGAAAACAGGCAAGACATTGATGGTCGGTCATACGTTTCTGTACAACGCCGCCGTCCGCTACGCGAAAAAGTTGCTGAGCGAGGAGAGCCTGGGCCAGCTTTACTACATCTACAGCCAGCGTTTGAACCTGGGCCAGGTGCGATCGGACGTGAACGCCTGGTGGAACCTCGCGCCGCACGACGTCAGCATCATGATGTACCTGATGAACGACGAGCTTCCGGCGTCGGTATCGGCAACGGGCGTGAGTTACATTCAGCCGGGCATCGAAGACGTGGTGTTCGCGACGTTGAAGTGGGCCGGCGGCGCGACGGGCCACATTCACGTGAGTTGGCTCGACCCCGGAAAGATCCGGAAGATGACGCTGGTCGGCAGCCGCAAGATGGTCGTTTACGACGACGTCAGCGACGACAAGATCAAGATCTTCGACAAGGGCGTCGATCGTGTTCCGAAGATCGGCGAACGAATGGACTACGATCAATCCGGCGACTATCAGTTGATTCACCGGACCGGCGACATCCTGTTGCCGAAGATCTCTTTTCAGGAGCCCCTTAAAACAGAATCCGGACACTTTCTCGAGTGCCTGCGCAACGGTCAATCCCCCTTGACTGGACCAAAACACGCGCGCGACGTCGTAGCAGTATTGGAAGCAACTCAAACGGCGCTCACGTCGGGCCGCGCGGTCGCATTGTGAA
>DASRIM010000491.1:0-3880 GCA_035649995.1 Pyrinomonadaceae bacterium
TTTTCATTGTCATTGGACCGAGCAACGAAGGTCCGCCTTCAAATGAGAAATGAAAAATGGAAAACGACAAATGAAAAATCACACGGTCCTCATCTGTGGGTCTAACGCGTCTCGCAAACCGTCACCCAGGAAGTTGAGCGAGAAGAGAGTCAGGGCCATCGTGACGCCGGGAAAGATCAACTGCCACGGGAAGATCGCGATGTTCTGAATCCCGTCCGACGCCAGGCTGCCCCACGACGCCAGCGGCGCCTGCACGCCGAACCCGAGAAAGGACAGAAACGCTTCCGTCAACATGATCTGCGGGATCGTCAGCGTGGCATAGACAATCACCGGCCCCAGCGTGTTCGGAACGACATGACGAAAGATAATCCGCGGCGCCGAGACTCCCGTGGCCCGCGCGGCCATCACAAACTCCTGGTTCTTCAGCGACAAAACCTGCCCGCGAACGATCCGCGCCATGGTCAGCCACGACACCGACCCGAGCGCGATGAAGAGCAGGACGAGCTGCCCGCGCGGCGTCTGACTGCGAAACATCGACAGCAAGACGATCACGACAATGACGTACGGCAGCGAGTAGAGCACGTCGACAATGCGCATCATGACGTTGTCGAGACGTCCGCCGACGTAGCCGGCGATCGCGCCGTAACTGACGCCGATCAGCAACGACACGAGCGTCGAGATGATGCCGACGAAGAGCGAGATCTGTCCGCCCTGAAGCACGCGCGCGAGTTGATCGCGCCCGGCGTTGTCGGTGCCCATCGGATGCGTCCACGAAAACTCGCCATCCGGACCAGTGAACGGTGGAAACGATCCGATCAGACGAGTGTCGTGCGTGGGGATGAAATCGGGGGTGAATCCCATCGTCCTCTTGATCACCGCCGGCCCAAGCAGCGACGCGAGAGTAATGAGGATGACCACGATTAGACCAAACACGGCGAGCTTGTTCTTCAACAGACGGCGCCACGCATCGCGCCACAGCGACGTGCCGCGAACGTATTCGGTTTCGGCGATTACATCCGTGTTCATTTGTGTTTAGTGATACCTCACCCGCGGATCGAGATACGCGTATGCAATATCAACCAACAAGTTCATCAACAACAACGTGATCGCGATAAACGCGACGATGCCGATGATGAGCGGCTCGTCGCGATTCAACGAAGCCTGGATGAAGTAGTTGCCCAAGCCCGGCAGCGCGAAGATCCTTTCGACTACGACCGTTCCGGTCAGCAGAAACGCGAGCGCCGGACCCGTGTATGAAACGACCGGCATCAGACCTCCGCGCAGCGCATGTTTGATCAGGACGTCCTTTTCGCTGAGTCCTTTTGCGCGCGCCGTGCGAATGTAATCCGAGCGCAGTACTTCCAGCATGCCGGCGCGCGCGAGCCGCGCGATGTAGGCCATGTAGATCGCCGACAGCGTGATGACCGGAAGAATCAAGTTGCGGCTCGGGAAGCCGCCCCAACGAGAAGGCGGCAGCCAGTACAAACTGAGTGAAAACACGAGCACCAGTATTGGACCAAGCACGAAGTTCGGCACCGAGATGCCGAGCATCGCGAGCGTCATCGACATGTAGTCCCAGCGCGAGTTCTGTTTCAGCGCGGCTATCGATCCGGCAGTGATGCCGCCGATCAGCGCGAGCAGGTAGGCGAGAATTCCGATGGCCGCAGAAACGGGCAGCGAACGGCGAATAATCGCGTTTACGGATTGACCTTCATATCGCAGCGACGTGCCGAAGTCGCCGTGACGAATGATGCCCCACAGCGTTTTGCCGTACTGCTGATACCAGGGTTTGTCGAGACCGTACTTCTCGCGGATGGCTTTTTCGATTGCGGGTGGAAGTCGTTTCTCGCCGGAGTAGAAGTTGCCGGGAGCAAGCTTGATGAGGCCCCACGTGATGGTAATCACGATGAGAATCGTAGGAATCGTGACCAGGAGACGTCTGACAATGAAGCGCAGCATCGTGTCGCTTGCGAGATCCTAATCGGCGGTCATACTCGGGGTGCCATAATCCCACTTGGAAGGGTCGCGTTCGATATAGACGTATTTCCAGGGATACAGCGAACCGGCATTCGGGTACATGCCCTTCACGTACGGTTTCTTCACGAAGTTTACGGCCGCGGTATCGATTGGAATCATCGGTTGCGCATCGATTAGGTACTTTTCGGCCTGGGCCAACAGTTCATAGCGCTTCTTCGGGTCGAGCATGCGGTTCGCATCGTCGAGCATGGCGACGTATTTTGGATCGAGCCAGCCTGTGCCGTTTTCTCCGCCGGTGTAGAAGAGGCTGAGAAAAGTGAACGGATCCATGTAGTCAGCGCCCCATGCGCCACGCGCGAAACCTTTATATTCCATCCTGGACCTGACGTTCAGAAACGTCCTCCACTCCATGTTTCGCAGAGTGACGGTTATGCCGAGGTTCTGCTTCCACTGTGCCTGCATAAACTCGGCCATTGCCTTGGTTGATTCCTGCGTGTTGTAGATGAACTCAACCTGGTCCACCGGAAACTTCGGACATGAAAAACTGCCGTCCGGTTTCTGAATTACCGGATAACCAGCCTCGCCGAGCAGCCGTCGCCCCTCTTCGGGATTGAACTGATCACCCTTGGGCTGCGGGTAGCCGGGGAAAATTCCCTCCGGCGTGAACGCCGTTAACGGCTTTGTGACCTTGCGCCACTTGGACCACGCGGGTTTGTCGATCGCGTAGTTGAACGCCTTCCGCACGCGCACGTCGTTCATCGGCGGATGGAGAGTGTTGATGAGCAGGTAGTTAATAGCTGCCTCCGGCCCGTCCATGTAGTCCTGCTTTGTTCTGACTACTTCGAGCCAGGCGTTCGGGACGGTGTGATTGAGCACCGCGTCGATCTCGCCGACTTTGTAGAGATTCATGAT
This sequence comes from Pyrinomonadaceae bacterium, assembly GCA_035649995.1. GTDB lineage: Bacteria > Acidobacteriota > Blastocatellia > Pyrinomonadales > Pyrinomonadaceae > PSRF01. The sequence goes on from DASRIM010000491.1 coordinate 2,890, forward strand.
CGTCGGATTGTCCGACATCGGGTAGAAATGGATCTCGTCGAGTTTGACTGAAGCGACGTCCCAGTTCATCGGGTCGCGTTCGACGACGAGCTTGTCGTAAGGCCGCCACGTCTTTACTTTGAACGGACCGGACGTGACGATGTTCTGCGGCTGCGTCCATTGCGAGCCGTACTTCTCGACGACCTTGCGCGGCACTACGCGGAACACCTGATGGGCCAGCAAGCCGGTGAAGAATGGCGCCGCTTGGACCAGCGAGATCCGTAGCGTGTACTCGTCAATTGCTTCGATGCCGATGTCTTCTGCTTTTACGGGTACGAGCTCTTTGCCTTCGACGGCCGCCTTCAGTTTTGGATTTGCGTCGAGCGCTTTGTTGCGGGCCTTAGCGTCGCCCGGCAGCGTCAGACGAAGCGGCGTGTGCATTTGCTTGTGGAATTCAGTGTTGTGCTCGTTTGCGTAGTGACCGACGCCCGCTTGATCGGCGGCGGCCGGGTATTCTTCCTTAAAGGGCTCGAGCGGCGTGCCGGCTAGTGGTTCGGGTGGCGTTTGGTCGTCGAAGTCTTTTGCGATAAGAAACTGGCCCGTCTGCGAATCGCGAACAAAGACTCTCTGCTCGTTGAAAGCCTGTGCGTATTTTATGTAATAAGCCAGGTAGGCGTTGCGCGAAGCAGTTTCCTTCGCAAGTGCGCGCCTGAAGCTGTAGACGAAGTCTCTTGCGTCGATGGGATCGCCGTTCGAGAAGCGGCCGTTGTGCCTGAGAAAAAACTTGAATTCAGAGGAGTCGTTGTTTCCCTGCCAGCGTTCGGCGAGCGCCGGCCGGGGTTCGAGTGTCTTCGCGTCGTACTCGACGAGCCCATCGTAGAGCGCCATGTAAATGCGCGCTTCGGGTTGGCCGTTGCTGATGGCGGGATCGAGCGATTCGGGCTCGTCGCCGGTCACGTAGCGAAAGATGTTTCGCTCCGGTGGAACAGTCTTGCCGAAGAACGGTTCCTTA
>DASRIM010000492.1:0-7861 GCA_035649995.1 Pyrinomonadaceae bacterium
CGCAACGATGAGCGCCGCAAAAAGAACGACCGCTGCAATCGCGCCCAACGAACCGAACGACGTCCAAACATTACGCCGCGCGGAAGCAAACGGAATCACGCGCGCATCGCCGTCTTTCTCCTCGCGAACGGCATTCATGATCCGCTGACGAACATCCGCGGACGGCTCCGTCGGCGCCGCATCCAACGCCAGCGCCGAAGCAGTCTTCTCCCAATCCGCCAATTCCTTCCGGCACTCGGGACACCCGGCAAGATGCTCGTTCAGCGCCTGCGCCTCGCTCGCGTCGAGCGCGGAAAGCGCGTGCGCCGGTAGCATCTCTTTGTAATCTGCGTGCGCCATCATTCGTCAGTTACAACCCTGAACCAGTACCAAAATAACTACTTTTCCCAAAAGCCTCGCGCAGCTTCATCATCCCGGTCCGCATGCGCGTTTTCACTGTTCCTAACGGCACTCCCAGTTTCGTCGCGATTTCCGACTGGGTAAGCCCGTCGAAATAGGCGAGCATCAACGGCCGCTTTTGTTCTTCGGGGAGATCCGCAAGAGCGCTGTTCACCACGCCGGCTCGTTCCGACCTGATCGTGTCGCTGGCTGCGTCTGAAACCTCTTCAGCCGTCTCATTGGCGCCCGCCACCGCCGTGCGCTCGCGCGACGCCAGGCTCCGCAGTCGATCGATGCCGCGGCTGCGGGCCAGAGTCACCAGCCACGTAAACGGACGCCCACGATTCTCGTCGAAGTCAGCCGCGCGCCGCCAGACCTGTAGAAACACCTCCTGGAGAACGTCTTCCGCCTCCTCGCGGCTATTCAATATACGCATCAGCACCCCGAACAGGATTAGGCGATAACGATCGTAGAGCTGCGCCAGGGCGTCGTCGTCCTTCGCCGCGATCGCCTTCAGCAGCTCGACGTCGTTTTCGTGGGATTGTTCGAGTCGCAAGACAGGTGTATCCGTGTACCCGATATATACGGGTACACGGATCAAAACGGATTTAGGCGACGGTGATTTCGTCGGCCAGGTAGACGTCCTGGATGGCGTTCAGTAGTTCGACGCCTTCCTTCATTGGGCGCTGGAACGCTTTGCGGCCGGAAATTAAGCCCATTCCGCCGCCGCGCTTGTTGATAACAGCCGTGCGCACGGCTTCCGCGAGGTCGCTCGCGCCTTTCGACTCGCCGCCCGAATTGATCAAACCGCACCGGCCCATGTAGCAGTTGGCCACCTGGTAGCGAACGAGATCGATCGGGTTATCGCTGGTGAGTTTCTCGGAAACCAGCTTGTGGGTCTTGCCGTAGGAACTCCCGAGCGCCGCTTCGACAGCTTTGTAACCGCCGCTGCGTTCGGGAAGTTTCTGCTTGATGATGTCGGCCTGAATCGTGACGCCGAGGTGGTTCGCCTGGCCGGTGAGATCAGCCGACGCGTGCATGTCGCCTTCCGCGGTTTTGAACTTCGAATTGCGCAGGTAGCACCAGAGGATGCAGGCCATGCCCAGCTCGTGCGCCTGCGCAAACGCTTCGCTGATTTCGGTTATCTGGCGCGTCGACTCGTCGGAGCCAAAATATATCGTCGCGCCGAGTGCGACCGCGCCAAGGTTGTGCGCTTCCTTGACGGTTCCAAACAACACCTGATCGAACTTGTTCGGCAGCGTCAGCAGCTCGTTGTGATTGATCTTTACGATGAACGGAATCTTGTGCGCGTATTTGCGGCCGACGACGCCGAGCACGCCGAACGTCGAGGCGACTGCGTTGCACCCGCCCTCGATCGCGAGTTTCACGATGTTTTCCGGATCGAAGTACTGCGGGTTCGGCGCGAACGAAGCGCCTGCGGAGTGTTCGATGCCCTGGTCGACCGGAAGAATTGAAAGATAACCCGTGCCCGCGAGCCGTCCGTTATCGAAAAGCGTTTGTAGTGAACGGAGGACACCGGCGGGACGATCCGAGATTCCCCATACGCGATCGACGAAGTCAGGTCCCGGCAGTTGAATGTCATCTTTCGAGATCGTTTGCGAGGTGTGATCGAGTAGTTTCGATGCGTCCTGTCCGAGAAGCTCCGCGATTCGGTCGACTGAAGCTGAGCGTTGAAGTTCCGTTGCCATGGGGTTCCTCCTGGTGCTGACGGCGGTGATTTGATTGCCTGGTAATGAATAAGATGCCGAAATTATATTAGCCGCCAATGATCCGGGCAATGGCAAACGCCGCGCCTGCCGCGAGGCTCCCGATCAACGCCGTTTGGAGAGCGCTTCTCACCGGCCGCATACCCGTGAAACGTCCTTTTACGAAGCCGAAAACCAGTAAGGCGATGAGGGTCATGACGATCGAATACAACAACGCGGTGAAGGTGTCGTCCGCGAAGATGTAAGGCGCAAGCGGAACGAGCCCGCCCGCGATGTACGCACCGGCGATGGTCAGGGCGCTGGTCAGGGCGCGGCGCGGATTGGGTTTCTCGAGCCCCAGCTCGAAACGCATCATGAAGTCGATCCAGTTGCCTGGTTGTCGTTTCAAAGCCTGGACGATCGGCCATACCTGGTCTTCAGTTAAGCCGTACTCCCGAAAAACATCGGCGACCTCGCGCATTTCCTCGTGCGGGATCTCCGCGACTTCACGCTTCTCCCGTTCGCGCTCTTTGGCGTAGTGCTCCGCATCGCTTTTGGCGGCCATGTAGCCGCCCAAACCCATGGCGATCGAGCCGGCGGCGATCTCCGCCAATCCGGCAGTGACGATGATGCCTGTGTGATCGATTGCTCCGCTCAAGCCCGCGGCGAGCGCAAACGGGACCGTGAGACCATCAGCCATTCCGATAACAATGTCGCGGACGACGTCACTCGCGGTGAAGTGACGTTCAATATGGGGAGTTTGGGGCACGGGTTATTCGTTATATCCGCGGTTCAGAATTTGCCCATCAGCATAAGAACACCAATCACGATAAACGCAAGCGCGGCCACGCGCTTCACCCATTCCAACGGCACGTACTGGCCGATAACTCCGCCGACCAACACACCGATCGCCGACACCGCCGCCAGCGCCACACTCGCACCGATGAAGACGGCCCACGGCTTCTTCGTCTGTGCCGACATCGTCATCGCCGCCAGTTGAGTTTTATCGCCCATCTCCGCGAGGAAGATGATGCCCAAGGTCGTCAGCATTACACGAAGATCCATTTTGTCTCCGAACTATCTTAAATCCGTGATAAGCACCGCGTCGCGCAAGAGCGAACCACGAGTCGCGGCGAACATTTTACCGTCACTGGACCACGCAAACCCGGTCATCAAACCGTCTTTGAAAAACGTGATCTGCTTCGGTGGGCCACCCGTAAGCGGCTGACTCCACACGTTTGACACGTTGTTCCTGTTCACCGAGTACACGAGCGACTTTCCGTCACTGCTCCATTGGATCAGCGTCGGCGCCGTGCCGCTTGTAGCAAACTCAAACTCCGCCAGTCGACTATTATCGGCTGTATTCACGATCGTCACTCGATTCGGCGGCGCATACGGATCGGGCGACGCAGTATGCGTATAAGCCAGCAGCTTCCCATCAGGAGAAATAGCGGCGAAAATTGCCGGCTGGTCCATGACCTGCACGGGACTTCCGCCATCGATCGAGACTTTCCATAAAGTAGGTTTCGGACCGTTGGTCGATATGAAGAGCACCCATTTTCCGTCCGGAGTCAGCGACGGGTACGAGTCCGACGGACCCTTGGTAAGCGGAGTGGGATTACGGCCATCGAGGTTCATTCGCCACACGGCCCTGCCGGTTTCGCGCGCCGAGACAAAAACTATGTAACGGCCCTGGGAGTCAACAACCGGACTCGTTCCCGTGTTCGTCGTCAGTTGCTTGCGGTCGCTACCGTCCGTGTTGGCGATCCAGATGTCTGTATTCCCACCCTCGTTCGACGTATAGACGATACGCCTGTCTGGTGTCCAGGCAATGTTGTTACCGACCGAAGCATAAAAACCCACGTTGCCTATCGGCAGCCTGACCGCCTGTTCGACGTCGCCCTCTGTCGCTACCCAAACATTGACCAGCCCCTCGCTGCCGATCGTTGCGAGTTTTTGGCCATCGGCAGTCAAGGCGATTGCTCGATAGGAGCTCAAGTCGTTCGTGATTCGCCGTTTCTCGCCGTCCGGGTAACTGAGAAACCACTGTTGGGCCACGCCGGGCCCTTCGCCCGCCACCACCAGCACCCCGCTCATGTCCGTCAGCCATTGAACGCGAGCCGCAAAGTTCCAGGGTTCGCGTGTCAACACTTCTTCCTTGCCGTCCGCAACTGAAAACGTGTGAACGTTGGCCCGTCGCGCAGACGTGATGACGCTGGCAGCGATCAGTTTGCCGTCAGGCGACCAGGAAGGCCCTGTAAAGAAAATCGGTGAGAAAACATCGGGACGCTTCTTCACGGCCAGCACTTGTTCGTTGCTGCCGTCGACGTTCGCGATCACCAGCGCGCTCTCGCCGGCGTTGGGAAAGTTACCGCGCACCAGCACGAAACGTTTTCCGTCGGGTGAAAAGCTGACTGGACCATCGATCCTCTCGAGAATTTTTACGGGCGGTCCGCCCAACGTAGGAATGCGATAGAGCGTGCCGCTATCGAGGTTGGATTTTATCGCGTAGTAAATCTCGGTGCCGTCAGGCGAAAACGTCATACCGAAATATCCGACGGGCGCTGCTGGAACGATCTGCTTGTCGTTCGCTGTGCTTACCTGACGAATCCACAGTCCCTGAACGCTTCTGTCGCTGCGCACGTAAACGACCCACTTGCCGTCCGGCGAGATAGTCGCGTCGATGACGTCTCCGGAGTTTGTCAGGCGCGCGAGATGGATATTCTGAAATGCGCGAACTTCCGGCTCGCGAGTGACCAGCTTGTAGATTCCGAAACTCGCGAGGGCGATCAACACCCACACCGCCGCGAGCACGACGATAGTTCCGAGCTTGTGCCGCTTGATCTCGACAGTCAGCGACTCGGTGATTGCGTGCCTCGCGCTGCGCGTTTCGGTCGCGTGAAGAGACGCTTCCGCCGCCGTTGGGGACGTTTGAGGTAACGCGCTTGTCAGTTCGTCGCCGTTATCGGACGGGACCGAGCGATCGAGCTTGGCCTGGAATTCCATCTCCTGTTTCAGCGCCTTGAGATCGAGCCACAATTCCTTCACGACCTGGTAACGCTCTTCGCGATCTTTGCGCAGCGCCTTCGTGACGATCCGCACGAGTTCGGCCGGCGCTTGCGGAGCGACATGCGAAAGCGGCGGAGGCTCCGTCTTGAGTATCGCGGCGAGCGTGTCGCTCGGCGTTTCGCCTTCAAACGGTTTGCGGCGGGCGATCATTTCGTAAAGCACCGCGCCGAGACTGAAGATGTCGGAACGATTGTCGACGGCGAGACCGCGCGCCTGTTCCGGAGACATGTAACCGGCCGTGCCGAGTACAAAACCCGAACCGGTACGGACGTGAATCGTCGGTGCTTCGGCGGAGACTGCTGGCGACGTCTGTTCGCTCAACTTCGCGAGTCCGAAGTCCAAAACCTTCACGTAACCATCCGGACGCAGCATGACGTTCTCGGGTTTGATGTCGCGATGGACGATGCCGGCTTTGTGTGCGGCGGCGAGCGCGTCGGCAATCTGAATCGCGATGTTGAGCGCTTCGTTGATCGTCAGCGAAGAGCGCGCGAGGCGCTGGCGCAGTGTTTCGCCTTCCACGAACTCGGTCGCGATGACGTGCGTCGCGTCTGTCTCGAAGATTTCGTAGATCGTGATGATGTTAGGATGATTGAGCGCGGAGGCGGCGCGCGCTTCCTGTTCGAAGCGACGAAGACGATCATTGTCTTTCGTGTAGGCTTCGGGCAGGAGTTTGAGTGCGACTTTACGGCTCAGACGTTTGTCCTGGGCCAGGTAGACCTCGCCCATGCCGCCGCGACTGATGAACGAAAGCACTTCGTACGAACCGATGGAATAGCCAGACGGCAGCTCCGATTTTTCGTTGACGAGTAATCCGGCGGCGACCTGGTAAGCCGGCTCGTCGATGAAGCTGCCTTCCTTTTCGTGAGAAGTAATCAACGACTCGACTTCCGAACGCAAATCTTCGTCGCCGGAACAGACCTGTGACAGAAACAGGCCGCGCTGTTCCGGCGCGTACTTTATGGCCGAATTGAAGATTTCCTTGACTTGTTGCCAGCGTTCTGGAGTCATTCGTTTACCTGGCCCATTCTGCCTCTATTTTGGTACGCGGCACACCTCGGCGGATTCCCTCATTCGAGTTGCCGGCGCAGCCAGGCGCGCGCCGATTTCCACTCGCGTTCGACGGTTGCGTGGCCGATACCAAGTACCTCCGCCGTCTCCTCGATTGAAAGCCCGCCGAAGAACTTGAGCTCGACGATTCGACTTTGCTGAAGATCCATTTTGGCGAGCTCGTCGAGGGCTTCGTTCAGGGCGAGTAGATCGATTTCCGGCTGTGCAACCAGTTTCTCAGCGGTGGTGATCGACAGGCGTTGCTGCTCGGAGCCGCCGCGTTTGAGCGCCTGATGCCGTCGCGCGTGGTCCACCAGGATGCGGCGCATCAACTGGGCGGAAATGGCAAAAAACTGGGCCCGGTTCTGCCATTTCGCGTTCTTTTGACTTACCAGTTTGAGATAAGCCTCGTTAACGAGTGCGGTCGGCTGCAACGTGTGGCCGGTGCGTTCCCGGCGCAGGTAGTTGTTAGCGAGTCGCCGTAGTTCGCTGTAAACCAGCGGCATCAGTTTTTCGAGTGCTGCCTGATCGCCTTTGCCCCAGTCAATCAAGAGCTGCGTTATGCCGTCCGGAGGTTGCATATTTGCGCCCAAAACGAGCCGAAATTCTACAACAAATAATTTTGTGAGGGGATCCGCCAGAAGCGTGCGCGTAAGTTAATAAGGAGATTACACAATGAAACGACAACTCAGCTTAACAATCGCCATCATCATCGTCGGTGCGGTCTTCGCCGTCAACGCAGATGCACAAACATCCGCGCCGCAAACGATGCGCGCCGACATTCCGTTCGCCTTTAACGTCGGCGAGAAAATGCTGCCGGCGGGTGTCTACACGCTTACGGTCATCAATCCCGCTTCGGATCGCAAGGCGTTGCGCATTCGCAGCGTCGATGGCCGCTTCAGTGCGATCACGCAGACGAGCATGAGTCGCGGGAAATACGCGGACGAGGCAACGCTCGTGTTTCGCCGTTACGAAGATCGATACTTCTTCGCGCAAATCGAGACTGGCGCCGATGCGACGACGCTCGTTGCGGCGCGGTCGCGAGCCGAACGGTCCACCCGCCGCACATTGGCGTCAAAAGAATTCACGGTTCGCTTGAACCCGGTAAGGACCTCCGGCGGAGCTCACATGAATTAAGCATCGACGGTTCGCTTGAACCCGGTTAGGACCTCCGGCGAGAGTCACATGAATTAAGAATCGACGGTTCGCGTGAACCCGGTAAGGCCCTCCGGCGGAGGTCACGTTAACTAACGAATCAGCCGGCAGAAGTTGGGGAACTCCTTGCAGGCTGAACGAGCAATGGCCCGGCGACTCCCATCGCTCCGGGCCGTTGCTTTTTGATCCATCTACCCACCTCTCTTCTGTTAAGCTCTCACGCCGATGACCACTGCGACCAGCGTTCGCACCGAAGCGATTGCCGGCATCACCACCTTCTTCACGATGGCCTACATCGTGGTCGTGAACCCGGCGATCCTGTCCACACCCGGCACCGGCATCGCCTTCAGCGGCGCACTAACCGCAACGGTCCTGATCTGTTTCACGATGACCCTTCTGATGGGCCTCTACGCGAAACTCCCGTTCGCAGTCGCGCCCGGCATGGGCATCAACGCCTTCTTCACCTTCACGATCATCCTGACGCAAAAAGTCTGGTGGCAAGTGGC
>DASRIM010000493.1:0-6042 GCA_035649995.1 Pyrinomonadaceae bacterium
TCCGGCGAACCGAAAGTGCTGGTGAAATTGTTAATAGAGACGCTCGTCCGAGCGTGTGATTATCGCGGCCGGGCAGTAGCCACACTGAAAATGTGATCATTTTTGTGCCTTTTTGTGGATCAAGGTTTATTATCTAGCGCGTCGTAAGAGTCTCTTGGCGAGGAACAACCCCCATGTTTTGTCCGCAATGCGGTCAGCAACAAGCTTCAGGAATCATCAGGTTCTGCTCGCGGTGTGGTTTCCCGCTTGACGGCGTCATTCAACTGCTCGGCAGCGGCGGAATGGTTCCCGTCTATCGAACTCCGGACGAGCCCGTTCCGATCTCCGCGCGACGCAAAGGCGTCAAGCAAGGCGGTATGCTGCTTCTGTCGGGCGCGGTCATCGTTCCGCTGGTCGCCGTAATGGCGAGCTTTAGTAACTCGACCTTCCTGGAAGTCCTCGCGGCTTTTGCGGCGATCATCTGTTTTATCGGTGGACCACTGCGGATGCTTTACGCGGCGGTCTTTGAGGAGCCCGCTCCCAAGCCCGTACTGTCCTACGCGCCGCCGCCGATGGGCGCGTCGCCGAGACCGCAATTCGCACCACACCCGCAGCACCACGCGCTGCCGCCGCCTCCAGCCCGTCCGACAGGTGCATGGAGGCCGCGGCCGAACACCGCCGAACTCGCAGGCCCGCCAAGCGTCACCGAAAACACCACGCGATTACTGGAGAAAGAGGACCGCGGCGATCATTAGCGCGCTGGCTGACCGGCTGAGGGAACGTATTCGTCTTGAGGGGCCCATCACTTTTCACGAGTGGATGAAAGCGGCCCTTTACGACCCGGCCGGAGGTTACTACAAGAGATCGGACCTCAAACGCTGGGGCAGGGAAGGCGACTATCGCACGAGCCCTGAACGCAGCCGTCTCTTCGCTTCCACGTTTGCTCGTTATCTTGCGAAGCTCTACGACGAGCTGCAAAAGCCTCCGCAGTGGACCATCGTCGAAGCAGGAGGCGGACGCGGTGATTTTGCGGCCGGCGTGTTGCAAAGTTTGCAGGAGCGGTTTCCGCACGTCTTCGCCGCGACGCGTTATGTTCCGATTGAAACGACCGAAGAGCTCGAGAAACTACCTCCCATCAATCCCGGCGTTTTCTTTTCGAATGAGCTACTTGACGCGTTTCCGGTTCATCGTTTGACACAGGATGCAGGTGGTCTCGCTGAGTTTTACGTCGACGTGGACGTCGAGGGAAAGTTCGTTTGGAGCAAGGGACCGTTGTCGACTGCACGGTTGCAAGAGTTTTGCCGGGAATATTCAGTCGAGCTCGAGAATACTCAGATCATCGAGATCAATCTCGAGATCGACTCGTGGCTCGCGAAGGTAGCGGCGAAGTTGCAGCAGGGTTTCATGATCACGGTCGATTACGGCGCGGAGAGTTGCGATCTTTACGATGCTGCGCTGCGGCCGCAGGGAACGTTGCGAGGTTTCTCGCGTCACAATTTCGTGGACGACGTGTTGGCCCAACCCGGAGATTACGATATCACCGCGAGCGTCAACTGGACGCAGGTGCAGGCCGCCGGCGAGCGTCTCGGTTTCACCACCGTCGTCTTCGCGCCGCAAGACAAGTTTCTGTTGGATGCAGGTCTCGTCGAGGAGCTGGAACGTGAGTTGACTCAAGCCCCAACGACTGCCGACAAAATGTCGTTGACCGCCGGCGCGCGCGACATGATTCTTCCCGGCGGCATGGCGTCGAGCTTTCAAGTACTTGTGCAGAAGCGAGGTTAATCGTGTTTGTAGACATTTCGCACACTGTCGAGCACGGCATGATCACCTACAAAGGTTTGCCCGCGCCGGTGATCTCCGATTTTCTGAGCCGCGAAAACTCGCGCAGCCACTACGACGAGGGCACGGAGTTTCACATCGGCAAGATCGATATGGTGGCGAATACCGGAACGTATCTCGACAGCCCGTTTCATCGCTACGCGCGCGGCAAGGACCTCGCGCAACTGGAACTCTCTTCAATCGCCAACGTGGACGGGATTGTCATTCGTTCTTCGGAGCTCGCCATCTCCGAACAAGTGCTCGCCGGCATAGACGTGAAAGACAAGGCGGTGCTATTTCACACCGGCTGGGACCAGCACTGGCGCACCGAAACTTATTGGAACGGCCAACACCCGTTTCTCACAGAGAGCGCCGCGAACCATCTCGCCAAAGGCGGCGCAGCTATCGTCGGCATCGACTCTTACAACATCGACTCGACCACCGAAGGAAAACGTCCGGTGCATTCGATCCTGCTGGGCCATGACATTCCTGTCGTCGAGCATCTGTGCGGTCTCGGCGAACTGCCCGACTCGGGTTTCAAGTTTTTCGCGGTGCCGGTGAAGGTGCGCAACTTCGGAACGTTTCCCGTGCGAGCGTTTGCCATAGTCTGAACCACGGATTGGAGCCGCTATGTACAGATTAATACTCCTCCTGATCGTCGGCCTTACAACTATCAGCGCTCAACAAGGAACGAATCAGCGGCCCTATTTTACAGAGCCTTCGTTGTCTCCCGATCGCAAGGAGATCGCGTTCGTCTCCGGCGGCGACATCTGGACCGTACCTTCGACTGGCGGCGTCGCCGCGCTGCTCGTTTCGCACTCCGCAAACGAAGCGCGTCCGCTGTATTCGCCTGACGGCAAGCAGTTGGCATTTATCTCCTCGCGCACCGGCAATGGCGACATCTATCTGCTGACGTTTGCGACCGGCGATATCAAACGTCTCACTTTCGACGACGGCCTCGATCAACTCGACGGCTGGTCGCGTGACGGCCGCTGGATCTACTTCTCTTCGACCAGCCGCGACATAGGCGGCTTGAATGATCTGTTTCGCGTCGGCGTCAACGGCGGCACGCCAATGCAGGTCAGCGCGGATCGTTACACGGCCGAGTTTTTCGGCGCGCCTTCGCCCGACGGCGCAACGATTGCATTTAGCGCGCGCGGAATCGCGGCGGGCCAATGGTGGCGTAAAGGTCATAGTCACATCGACGAGGCGGAGATCTGGTTGTTGCGCGGCTTCGAAGGGGGCACCGGAGCTGGAACTTACGAGCGCGTTACCGCAGAAGGCGGCGCGAAAGAGATGTGGCCCATGTGGAGCGCCGATGGCCATCGTCTTTACTACGTTTCCGATCGCGTCGACTCGGGCAACAAGAACGGCGCGCAAAATATCTGGACCGCGACGCCGGGGCGAACCGATTTTCGCCGTCTCTCGAACTTCACTGACGGCCGCGTGCTGTGGCCCAGCATCTCGTACGACGGACGCGAGGTCGTATTCGAACACAACTTCAGCATCTGGAAGTTGGACACCGAGAGCGGGAAGGCAAGTGAAGTCGCAATCACGCGGCGCGGCGCGTCCGCTGGACCAGGCATTGAACGGCTTCGCCTCACGGATCAGATCGGCGAGGTGCAGTTGTCGCCTGACGGGAAGAAAATTGCTTTTGTAGTGCGCGGTGAAGTGTTTGCCGCGTCCGCTGCCGACGGCGGCGATGCGGCGCGCGTTTCAAACAGTCCCGCCGAAGAGTATCAAGTCGCGTGGGCGCCTGACAGTCGCCGGCTCGCGTACGTCTCCGATCGTGACGGCACGCCGCACCTTTTCCTCTACGACTTCAACACCAACACCGAGACACAACTGACGCGCGATGCCGCCGACGACTCGACGCCGCGCTTCTCGCCCGATGGCAAACTGCTGGCGTTCATCCGCGGCGGGAAGGAGTTGCGCGTGATGGACATGTCTGACAGGAAAGAACGCGTGGTCGTCACGGCGTTCTTCGAACGCCCGCCAATCATCTCCGATCGTCCGTTTGTCTGGTCTCCCGACAACAAGTGGTTGGCATATGCTCCGGTGGGCGAGAACCAGTTCAAGAACCTGCACGTCGTTTCGGTTGACGGTGGGCCAGGTCGTCCGGTGAGTTTTCTGGCGAACGTTTTCAGCAACACGGTCTCGTGGAGCCCTGACGGCGCGTTCCTGCTGTTCGACTCCGGGCAGCGGACGGAGAGCACACAACTGGCGCGCGTGGATTTAGTGCCGCGCACGCCGCGATTTCGTGAAGATCAGTTTCGCGATCTGTTCAAAGAAGAGCCGCCGCGCAATACGACGCCTCCCACACGACCAGAGCCGCGGCCGTCTCCCGCGGAGACACCCGCTGCTTCGCCGAGTCCTGCCGACGAGCGGCGTCCGCCGGCGAAGCCCGTGCAGGTTGTTTTCGAAGATGTGCGTCGCCGGCTGAGTCTGTTGCCGGTCGGCGTGGACGTGAGTTACCAGACGATCAGTCCTGACGGTAAATGGATCGCTATGATTGCGAACTCCGTCAACCAGGCGAACCTCTATCTCTACTCACTCGACGAGCTCTCGCGCGAGCCGATCGTAGCGAAGCAACTGACTTCGACGTCGGGCACGAAGAACTGGGCGCAGTTTACGCCGGACAACAAAGAGATCTTCTATCTCGAGAACGGCCGCATCGGCGTCGTCAATCTCGAGGGACGCGCGCGTTCGCTCGCCGTTACCGCCGAAATGGACGTCGACTTCTCGCGAGAGAAGATGGAGGTGTTCAGGCAAGGTTGGTCCTATCTGCGCGACAACTTCTACGATAGCGGTTATCACGGCGCAAACTGGGACCAGGTGCGCGCGGAGTATGAGCCGTTGATCGCAGGCGCTCGGACGGCGGACGAGATGCGCCGTCTTTTGCAGTTGATGGTCGGCGAACTGAATGCGTCGCATCTTGGCGCTTCGAACCCGCCGGGCGGGAACCAGCCAACGACGGGCCGCCTGGGGTTGCGGTTTGACAGACGCGAGCATGAGACGAGCGGACGTTTGCGTATTACCGAAGTGATCGCGCTGAGCCCCGCCGCGATCACGGGCTCGATTAAAGCCGGCGAGTACCTGATCGCCGTTGACGGGCGCGCGATCGATGGCAACACCAATCTTGATGAGCTGTTGAACTACAAGATCGCGCGGCGCATCAGTGTCACCGTTGCTTCTGACGCTGCCGGCGCGCAAAAACACGAAGTCGTGGTCCGTCCGGTGAACGGAGCGACAGAGCGCGGACTGCTTTACCGGCAATGGGTCGAGCGGAACCGCGAATACGTCGCTCGCGCAAGCAACGGCCGTCTCGGTTACGCGCACATGTTCGACATGAGCTCGGCGTCACTCGCCCAGTTGTACGTCGATCTGGATGCGGAGAATTATGAGAAAGAAGGCGTAGTGATCGACATTCGCAACAACAGCGGCGGGTTCGTCAACGTTTACGCGATCGACGTGCTTGCGCGCCGTGGGTATCTGACCATGTCGCTGCGCGGATTGACCGGCACGCCGGCGCGCACAGTGCTGGGCCAACGGGCGCTCAATCGCCCGACGATCCTCGTCACCAACCAGCACTCCTTGTCCGACGCGGAAGACTTCGCCGAAGGTTATCGCACTCTGCGTCTGGGCCAGGTCGTCGGCGAACCGACCGCGGGATGGATCATCTACACGTGGAACCAGGCGCTGATCGACGGCACGCTCTTTCGCCTGCCGCGCATGAAAGTCACTGCAAACGACGGCACGGTCATGGAGCGCAACCCGCGTCCAGTGGACATCGAAGTAATCCGTCCAATCGGCGAGACCTTGACCAACAAAGACTCGCAACTCGACGTCGCGGTGCGCGAGCTGCTGAAACAACTCGGCGCCTCCCGCTCCACTTCACCGCGGTAGATTGTTAGAACAGCTCGAACTTGATCGTCAGGTATTTCTTCGGGTTCTGGCGGAAGTCGTAGAGCATCTTCACGCCTTCGGAGGAGAGCTGGTTGACGTTGCTGTACAGCGAGTCGTCGTTCAAAAGCTTGCCGACTGTCCCTTCGCCGCGTTGGGCGGCGGCGACCAAACTGTCGATGCGTTCGGCGGTGGTGTTGAAGCGAGCGATGGCCGCGCGGGCGTCGTTGTAGATCTGTTCGTCTCGGATGAGTTTGCCGAGTGTGCCGCGGCCGGCGTTGATTTCCGCGATCATGCCATTGATCTGGTCCACTGACTTATCGAGCCGATCGGCGGTGCGAT
>DASRIM010000494.1:0-4877 GCA_035649995.1 Pyrinomonadaceae bacterium
GTGTTGATCGGTGGTCCACCGCTAATCGTACTCTGAAACTGCATCGTCGGCGACGCGCCGGGAACGCTAAGTGAGGCGGGTGTCAAGCCGTCGTAGACTACATAAAACGATTCCGGAAACGAGCTAGTGGTTTCCACTTCAAGTGACGAGAAAGTATCGCGATTGCTGACGATGAAGCTCTCAATTCCAAGCGCTTTCAAGGAAAGTCCAATCAGACCGGCCGAGACGTCCTTGATGATATTTTCCATCTCGGTAAACGGCGGTTGGAACTCCGTTCCCCATTCGAGCGTGAACGAGAGCGCGTTTGATTTGGAAGGATCTACAAAGTGCCGGCTGTAGGCGTAATCCTCATTCGTTCCCGACGTCGGATAAAGCGAAAAAGCAGGCTTGGCGACGTACAGTTTTCCGCGGACTTGACCGAGCGACCGCGTGAACGCGGCGGCCAAGCCTTGGACAACCGAAAGGTCCCCGTCAGGAATGAATTCTCTGTAACTGTCGCCCAACACTCCGCGCTGACCGTCGAACGAGGCGTTCTGAAAATTCTTGTTCGACTCGCTGAATTGCGCCTCGTCATCGCCCCACACGAACAGAATGTCTTCCGAATAGCTGTGTACGTCCATGTACCACTTGATGCGCGTGAAGGTGTCGTGAATGAAGTTGATGTTCTGCGTTTCACGTTCGCTGTTGGGAGCGGTGCCGTGGAATGTATCGTCCGCAGGGTCAACTGATGCGAGGAAGTCGTTTACCGCATCGGGATCAAACGCGGTTTGAAAGTCCCAGAGAAAGTCCTGGTTGCGGTTGATGTCGACGCCGATCAAGTCGGGGTCGCCGCCGCTCGACGCCGGGTTGCGATTCTTGCGCCAGAGCGCAACTGTATTCTGCGAAAAGTCTCGACCATCCGGGTTGACGCAGGGAAAGATGATGATGTTCATCTGCTCCATGATCGCCTTGATCTCGGCGGCAGAGAACGACTTTCCACCGTAAGTCAATCCGGTGCTGCCATCGTAAGCATCACAGAGATCGACTGCGAGGTTAACCAGGATCTCGCAGCTCCCCCATTCACGCGCGTGAACTCCACCGGTCAGATAAAAAGCGTCGACGGTGTTGGCGGCCTGAGTGCCGAGACGAACGGCGTGAGTCGTGCGGTTACCGAGAGTCAGGTTCGGAAGCGTGATGAGTTCGCAGAAGGTAGGATGAGCGTTTGCCAGCGCGATCAGCGCCGACTCAACTTCAATGACATTCATGTACGGCATGACAATATCCTTCGAGTGGATGTGAGTGGTCCAGGTGATCTCGGACATGCGTCCTTCGCGAGATCGTGCTAATTCTTGATACCGAGGCCTTCAGGTTTTATTTTGCCACCTTCAAACCGATCGGTTTTCGATACTTCCTTTTGGCGCTGTTCGAGCACGTCTCCGTATTTTTCGTCGACTTCTTGTCGAAACTTGAGCTGCTTCAGCTTGTCGGCTTCTGCTTTAGGCGCATACAGAGTGATCAGAAACTCACCGTTTGCGTCTCGCTTCGGGCTGGCACAATCGAGAGAAAACCTGCCGACGGACAAGACCTCTTTCAGTGCCTTTTGATCGGGTACCCACACCTTTACCTTTACCACGTCCATTGCTAAGTACCTCCGGTTTCGTTAACGACTATTGAGCAGTCTTCATCCGGGCTTGGAACCCGATGGCGATAAAAGATATCGGCTTCATTGGTTAGCTCAGGAACAACGGAGTCGGGATCTGTCAACACACGAGGAGATCTCGTTTCAGGTTGAGGAAACACTTAGGCCATCCGGGCTGGAGGAGCGAGTGTTCGAGGAAGCAGAGGCAGAACCAGCCATGCCTTGAATCGATGACGTATATGTATGCCTGCTTGAGTGAAAAGTCAACAGGTATTTATGTAGGATCTATTACTTTTCAATCAGTGAGTTTCAATCAAGCTGAGGCTTCGGGAGTTACCTCCAGCGCTTATATAACGTTGACTCAAGTGACGTGATTTCCAAACAATACGATGAAAGCTTTGTTAATAACAAAAGCGTGAGGCGGCATTTGAGGTAACGTACCTTCGTCATACGCGAGAGGTTTGAATCTAGAGTTCCAAAACTGCTTTGGCGCAACCCCACGTGATTTAAGCGTAGACCCCACGATTGTTATAGCCAATCCTTTTGTCGATGACATGGAGGAGTTAACTTATGTATTCCAGGAGCAAGAAGACGCAGAAACGTTTAAGTACGTACTGGGTAGGACACCGGCCCATCAAGATCATAAGCTAGATGTAGACAGTGATACGTTTCGAGCCCTCCTCGAAGATATTGGAGAAGAAATGGGACGATTCAAACTCGCTGCCATTAGCCACGATGAAGCTCAGAAGATGTTTGAACACTACAAGGAGGTCCTTAAAACCCGATCTCTCGCGGAAGACCCCGCCCTTCACAAAGACGCGAACTTCAAGAAGAATGATCCACGTCTGAATTACCCACAGCTAGCCTCCTGCTGACCGAAAACTCTCAGTATCGGAGATTTTGGTGTGTCTTAGTTGTGACAGGCTTGGGGTGGTCGTCTGGCTAAAGCTCTTTATTTCCAACGCTTAAATTTTTGAATGGTGCCGAAGGGGGGACTCGAACCCCCACGAGTTGCCTCACACGCCCCTCAAACGTGCGCGTCTGCCAGTTCCGCCACTTCGGCTAAAGGGTGAGAAGTTTTCAAAGGTCGCGGGCTATTATAGCCGCAAGTTCCACTCAGAACAGAATGCCAACTAACAAGCCGATGATCGCCGGCGCGAACCGAAACGCCATCAAGAACAACGCTACGCCGCTACTTGGTCGCTGCCGGTGATGCGGCGGGTGCGGCCGGCGATGTCGCTGGCGCTGCTTGTGATGCTGCCGGAGAGGCTTCGGCTGCCGGCGTTGGGCTCGGGCTGGCGACTGGTGCCGTGTCCGGTGTCGATTCGAGCACTGAGCGCGAGCCGGTCAGGATGGGCAGGCCGAGCGTCAAGGCGATCAGCATGAACGCTGCGGCGGCGCCGATCGTGATCTTCGCCAACAGGCTTGCCGTGCCGCGCGGGCCGAAGGCGGTGCTCGAAAGCGAGCTCGAGAAGAGCGCGCCGGCGTCCGCTTTGCCCGGTTGCAGCAGGATCACCACTACCAACACGAAGCACGCCAGAATAAAAAGACCGTAAAGAATGTAAGTTAACAAATGAAACTCCGTAACACGAATTAAAACCAAAAACCAAAGCCAAGATTAACGCCGATAATTAACGATCTGCGCGAAACTCTCGGCTTTCAAACTCGCGCCGCCCACGAGCGCGCCATCAATGTCCGCCTGGTCCATTAAACCTACTATGTTGTCGGGCTTCACGGAGCCGCCGTAAAGAACGCGCAACGCATCGGCAGCCGCCACAGAGTGCCTATCCGCGAAAACGCGCCGGATAAACGCATGCATTTCCTGCGCTTGCTCCGGCGTCGCTGTGCGTCCCGTGCCGATGGCCCAAACGGGCTCGTAGGCGACGATAATACGGTCGAGATCTGAGGCTGTCAACCCGCTAAGACCCCCCGTTAACTGCCCTGCCACAACGTCTTCCGCGATTCCCTGCTCTCGTTGATCGAGCGTCTCGCCAACGCACATGATCACGCTCAAACCACCCGCCAGACCCGCGCGCACCTTCCGATTCACCACCGGGTCGCTCTCTGCATAAAACTGACGCCGCTCCGAGTGGCCAACAATCACGTAGCGTGCGCCCGCATCTCGCAGCATAAACGCCGCCACTTCACCCGTATGCGCGCCTTCTTCAATTTCCGTCGAGCAATCCTGGCCGGCGACGTGGATATTCGACCCTTCGAGCCTGTCCGCCACGGTCTTGATCGATGTAAACACCGGAGCCACGACGACTTCACAGTGATTCGCATTAGCCACCAAAGGTTTGAGCGCGAGCACCGTTTCGACAGAGGCGCCCACGGTTTTGTACATCTTCCAGTTTCCGGCTATGACAGGTTTTCTCATTTGAACACGGATAACACGGATTAGGCGGCACTCAAAGCCTCGACACCGGGCAATGTGTCTCCCGAAATAAACTCCAACGTCGCACCACCGCCAGTCGAAATGTGCGTGATCCGATCAGCGACTCCAGCGCGCGTCACCGCCGAAACCGAATCGCCGCCGCCGACAACCACGGTCGCTCCTCGCTCCGCAGCCTCTGCGACAGCCTTCGCCACTCCGATCGTTCCCTCGTCGAAAGGCGGCTCTTCAAACACGCCCATCGGCCCGTTCCAAATCACCATGCGCGCATCCTCGAGCGCCGCGGAAAAATGCGAAACCGTCTCCACGCCGATATCCATTCCCACCAAACCGATGTTCGTAAACTCGATCGGTATCGTTTTGGCAACGATCTTCTCGCCCTTGATCGGCTCGTAACTGTCGACGACCTGATGGTCCGTCGGCAGCAGAAACACGATTCCCTTCTCTTCCGCTCGCTTCTTGATCTCGAGCGCCGTCTGGAGCATCGCGTCTTCGACCAGCGACTTGCCGACCGTGAATCCCTCCGCTTTCAGAAACGTGTAGGCCATTGCGCCGCCGATCAAAACCTTATCGACGCCGCGATCGATCAACGCGTTGATAACCGGAATCTTGTCCGAGACTTTCGCGCCGCCGAGTATCGAGACAAACGGATGTTCCGGATTGTTTACAACCCTGCCGAGATACTCCAACTCCTTCTCCATCAAAAAGCCGGCCGCTGCTTTCGAAACGTGACGCGTGATCCCCACAGTCGAAGCGTGCGCGCGGTGCGCGGTCCCAAATGCGTCGTTCACGTAAAGGTCGCACAACGACGCCAACTGTTTCGCGAAACCGTCGTCGTTCTTCTCTTCTTCGGCATGGAAACGAAGG
>DASRIM010000495.1:0-9910 GCA_035649995.1 Pyrinomonadaceae bacterium
GGTCAACTTAAGTTGTCGTCCTTCGAACAAGCAGATGTCGTTTACCTTCCTCAACAGGTCGCGCGGTTCGCAGCCTTTCATGATGCGCTTTTCTTGACCGTAGCGCTGGATGATGTGTTTCAAACACTCGTCGTCGATCGCCACGCCGCGCGCTTTCGCCGTCCGCTTGAAGATCTCCGCAAACGCCGCAGGCGTAGGTGGCTCCACGCGGGCCCTGTAACCCATGCGTCGCAGGAACGCCTCGTCGACCAGATCGCGTTCATCGAGGTTCGTGGAGAATACTACGAGTTGTTCGAACGGGACCTCGATCTTTTTACCGCTGTGGAGGGTAAGAAAGTCTACTCGCCGTTCCAAGGGAAGGATCCAGCGATTCAGGAGATCCTGCGGTGCGACTCGCTGCCGGCCGAAGTCGTCGATTACGAGCGTGCCGCCATTGGATTTCATCTGGAATGGGGCTTCGTAGAATTTGGCTGATTCCGACCACGTGAGATCCGTGTTGTCGAGCGTTAATTCACCGCCGACGATGATCAGCGGGCGTTGAATTTCGATCCAGCGCCGATCGTGTTCAATCGCCGAGTCGCGTCGTTCCACGGCCCTGTGATTGTGAGCGTCGAAGATGCGGATGATCTGACCGTCGACTTCGATCGCGTATGGGATCCAGATCGTTCCGAAGAGCGCCGCGTTCATCCGCTCGGAGACGGCAGTTTTGCCTGTTCCGGGAAGGCCGGTCAGAAACAGTGAAGAGCGCGAGTTGATGACGCATCCCAACGTTTGCAGTAAAGAATCGGGCAGGACCAGATCCTGAAACGCCGCGCGCACGTTCTCGATGGAAGCCGAACGCGAGGGCACGGCCTGCAGCCGCATCATGTGGCCGTAGTCGTCGAGGGACACGGGCGCTGGTCCCACGTACGCGCTCTGCGAGTAGAGACGAGTAACGCGTTCCCAACCGTGGTCCAGCATCGCGTAGCGCGTCGATCCGACTGCGCTTTGCAGCCGCATTTCGATCAACTTCTCACGATAGAGTTGATAAAGGATCTCCTCCGTGAGGGCGCGCGGTAAGTGAAGTCGATCGGCTACCGAAACGGTTGTCGGTTCCGGAAGCATTGAGACGTGTTTGAGCGCGAGGTCGCAAAGGAAAGCTTCATGTACTCCGGTATCAGCTATCTCTTCCGGAGTTGGTGGACCGAGACTTTCGATTTCTGCTCGACTTAGAATGCTGAGATGTCCCATCTGAGTGACACTCCCTCTTTTATTTTCTCCGTGGAACCCGTGGTCGACCAACTAACGAACGTCTACGGTTGCGTGGGCGACGCCGCCGTCGTGCGCAAGGTGATGAGCACCTTGTTTGCTTCCGCGGCTTCCTCTGCTTTACCCGTACGTTGATACAGCGACACCAGCTCGGCGAGCACAGCCGTGCTGGTTGGCTGGAGTGATCTGGCTATTTCCAAATGTTTGATGGCTTCTTTGTCCTGTCCCAGGCGTTGAAGGCGCGTGGCAAGGTTCAAGCGAGCTTGAAACTCGCCTACCGCACGCTCAAAGCTCTTGTACGCTTCGTCAAACTTACCGACCTGGACCTGCGCGAGCGCGAGGTTGTTGAGAAAGCGTTGGTCAGGCTTCGCCTTGACCGCGCGTTTCATATATTTGATGGCGCGGAGGTAGTCGCCGTTTTTCATCAACAGGTAGCCGTAGTCGTTGAGGTGCTCGGGCTGATCCTTATCACCTTTAAGACTGGCTTCGAGCGACTCGAGGGCCATCGTGCGCAGGCCTTTCGTCTCGTAGGCGATGCCGAGCAGGTTGTGAGCGTCGTAGAGTTTTGCGTCGAGTGATACGGCTCGGGTGAGGGCCGCGACGGCGCCGTTCAGGTCGTTGTTGTTGAACGCCTTGCGACCGTCTTCAAGGTAAATGCGGGCCAGCGCCTGATCGGGATCGAGCGTCGAGTTTGAATCGGCCGCTGCGGATGCAGGCGCTGCCTCGTCATTCGTCGGGGCTGCGGTGGGAGTACGAGCGTCGATGACGCGAGCTAATTTTGTGGTCTCAAATTTTTTGACGTCTTTTTCCGAAAGGCGGTGAAACTTGTTGTCGTCTTTCTTTCCTCTGCCGAAGAGACGGCCGATGGCGCGGAAAGGGTAGGTGATTGCGCGAACCAGGCGGTTTCCGTCTTTCTTCTCGCCGCCCTGAAGATCGTCGTTATTCGCGGCTTCATTCACCATCGCGAGCTCTGCGTCGGTCATGATAGTGCTGTGGACCGTATTGCGTGGCTCGGAGACGACTACGACTATGGCTATGAGCGACAGGACAACTGCAACGCGTTTGAGCATTTCGTTACTCCTTATTTACCGAATGAGAGACCGCCTCCCAACATGTCGGAAATATTCAACAGTGCTGGACCAAGAATCACGATGAACATAGTGGGAAACAGCAGCGCGCCAAGAGGAAGCAGGAGCTTGAAGGCAGCTTTTTGCGCGGCCTGCTCGGCCCGCTGGCGGCGCTTGGTGCGGAGGCTGTCCGAATAAACGCGCACCGCTCGAGCGATCGAGGTACCGAAGCGATCTGCCTGAATCAACATGCCGACGAGGCTGTTGAGGTCTTCCACTCCAGTGCGGTCAGCGAGGTTACGAAGCGCTTCACTACGCTCGCGGCCGACGCGAATCTCGAGGTTAGCGAGCTCGAACTCTTTGCTGATGTCGGGATGAACGTCTTTCAGCTCCTCGCAGATTTTCAGCATCGCCGCGTTGAGACCGAGACCGGCTTCCATCGTGATGACCATCAGGTCGAGCGCGTCGGCGAGGCCCCAGGTGATTCGTAGTTTGCGCGAGGCGATGAGGCGGTTGAGAACCAGGCGCGGCAGAACGAAGCCGGCGGCGAATGCAAACAATGCCGGCATCAGCGCACCGCTCAGCGGCCACACCATGAACGTGTAGAAGAGCACGATCAGGGTTGGGCACACGATCATCGATAGGAACTGACAGGCGCGATAGACCGACGGTGCGTGCGGCGAGCGATAGCCGGCCTGCATCAGATCTTTTTGCAGTTTTTTGGCGTTTGCCGCGGACGGTGGCACAAAACGGTTGATTGGTTCCGCAAGCCGCTCAGCGAATGACACGACGCCGTTCGGCTCAATGCTGGCCGCGACGCTTCCCTGCGCGTCGCCGAGTTCTTTCAGCCGGGTTGCGGTTGCGCTGACGGGACGGAACACCACCCAGTAAATCGCCATCACACCGAAAGCGATGCAGATAAAAGTGGAAACCGCGATTATTGTCATAATTTCACCACCTCGTTTATATCGACGCCCGCATGCGTTAGATCTTGATCTTCATGATCCGCTGGACCATCAACATGCCCAGGATCTGCATAGTTACCGCAAGAGCAATCAATTTATGCCCGCGCGGATCGCGCCACAGCACATCCATGTAACCGGGGTTCATCACGGAGATGTAGATGGCCAGGAAAATCGGCAGGGCGCAAAGCAGCCAGGCGGACCAGCGCGAACTGAGCGTCAACGTTTTCAGATCTTCCAGAATGCGGAACCGTTCACGAATCGTGTAGGCAACCTTCTCCAGCAGCTCCGATAAATTGCCGCCCGTCTCACGTTGGATCAGAATCGCCGTCACGCACATGCGCAGATCGAGCAGCGGCATGCGTTGTACGAGGTTTTCGAGCGCGAGCTTCAACGAGAGTCCGAGGTTCTGCTCCTCATAAGTTTTTCGGAACTCCGTTGCAATCGGCTCCGGCATCTCTGTAGCCACCATGTGCAGCGATTCGGTGAACGCGTGTCCGGCGCTGAGGCCGCGGCTCATGAGATCGAGCGCGTCGGGCAGGAGTTGAAGAAACTTGTTCAGCCGTTTCTTTCTCTTCGCAAGGACGTGCGAGAACGGCAACATGGCTGCAATCACGCCGCAGAGTGTCATCAACAGGTAAGAAGTGCTGACCATCGAAACGGCCAAAAAGGCCAGGACGCCTGCCGTCAGCGAGAACAGCACCAGGCGGACAACCGTGATGTTGAGGTCAGCTTGATCGATGGTCCGTTTGATTCGGGTCGGAATCGCGAGTTTCAGCAACGAACGATTGAGCCACGGTATTTCGCTCAGTAACTCTTCGCGCGCAAGTTGCACGTCCACGTCCGATGAATTGACGGACGAGCGAATCGCCTCGGCGAGACGCTGATTCAACAACGCCCGCTTCGCGTCGGAAGAGCGCGAAGTGATCAGGTAAAGCGCGTACGTCAGAAAGAGACAGGCAATGAAGACGAAAAATGGAACGAGAAGCATTATGCAACCTCCTCGAAGAATGATCTCGGCAACTGCATGCCGTAAAGCTTGAGTCGTTCCGCAAACCGCGGCCGCACGCCAGTAGGCCGGAACCGGCCGATCACCCGGCCATCCTTATCCACGCCTTTGCGCTCATACATGAAGACGTCCTGCATCGTGATCGTTTCGCCTTCCATGCCGGTGATTTCGGAAATCGAGATGATCCGGCGCGTACCGTCACTCAAGCGCGCAACCTGGATGACCATGTTGATTGCCGAAGCAATCTGTTGTCGCATGGCGCGGTCTGACAAACGCATGCCGGTCATCTGAATCATTGTTTCCAAACGAGCGAGAGCGTCGCGCGAGGTGTTCGCGTGGATCGTGGTGAGCGAGCCGTCGTGACCAGTGTTCATCGCCTGGAGCATGTCGATGGCTTCGCCGCCGCGGACCTCGCCGATCACGATACGGTCAGGCCGCATACGGAGAGCGTTTCTTACGAGGTCACGCTGATTGACCTCGCCTTTACCCTCGATGTTCGGCGGACGCGTTTCGAGGCGGACCACGTGCGGCTGTTGCAGTTGCAATTCGGCCGAGTCTTCGATGGTGACGATGCGCTCGTCGGATGGAATGTAAGCTGATAACGCGTTCAGCAGGGTCGTTTTGCCGGCGCCGGTACCTCCGGAGATAAGAACGTTCAATCTGGCGTTGACGCACATCTCGAACATTGATGCCATGTCGGCAGTCAAAGCCTGATTTTCCAAAAGGCGGTTCATGCGCAGCGGCTCAGCGCCGAAGCGGCGAATCGACAACACCGGACCATCAAGCGACAGTGGCGGGATGATCGCATTTACGCGCGAGCCGTCCTTCAGGCGCGCATCCACCATCGGCGACGACTCATCGATGCGGCGGCCGACCGACGAAACGATTCGCTCGATCACCCGCATCAGGTGCTCGTTGTCCTTGAACTCGATATTGGTGCGTTCGAGCTTGCCGCGGCGCTCGATGTAGACGTTATAAGGTGAGTTAACCAGGATGTCGGAAATCGACGTGTCGGCAAGCAACTGTTCCAGTGGTCCGAGACCAAACAGTTCGTGCCGCACTTCGTGAATCAGCCGTTCTCGTTCAACGCTGGAAAGAGGAGTGTCTTCCTGGGCCAGCAGACTCGCCGCCAGTCGCGCGACTTCGTCATGAAGTTGCTCCGGCTCGAGCTGGCCCAGCTTCGTCAGATCCATCCGGTTTATGAGCATCCGGTGGAGACGCGCCTTCATGTCCTGAAAGCCCTGCTGATTGCTGATCGTATCGTCAGTGAGTGGTCCGGTTAGTCCGGATTCTCTTACCAGTCTTTCGCGTAGTGCCATATTGGTGTTCCCTGTAATTACCTTCGGTTACTCAGCCTTGGCTAGATTGCTCTGTCTAACGCGGCCCGCAGGCCGAGATCTTCGGTATCCACCACCTGCTGCTGCCGCTTAAACAGCGAATTAAAGCCGCGTTTAGCTTCAACGACGGGCTGCGCAGGCTGGTCGACGTTACCTTCAAACAGTTTTGCCGCAATGGCGCGCAGGTCTGCCGTTACACGCGAAGCCGGCGCTGACTCCACCAGCGGCTGGCCCAGGTTGATCGAATTCACCGCCGCGCGATAGTCGCTCTGGATAAAACCGACGACCCGCTCGCCCAGAAAGCCTTCCACTTGTTTCTGGTCCAGTTCTATGTTCTTGCTCCAACGATTGACCACTAGACGGATCTTCTTTCGCGGGTAGCCGAGACGATCGAAAATCTCGAGCGCGCGGCGAGTGCTGCGGATGGCGTGGATCTCCAATGTCAGGACCATCAAGATCTGATCGGCGTGGTCCAATGCGGAGATTGTCACCGCGTCGAAACTATGCGGTGTATCGATGATGACGGAATCGAAACGCTGCCGCAGCAGTTCCATGACTTCGTAGATGTGTCGCGGTTCGATGTCCTCAGCGCTTTCCGCAGTGATTGGAGCTGCGAGTAGCGACACGTTCTTCGAACGTTGAGTCAGGTAGCTAGCCAGCAGCGCGTCGTCCAGGCGGTCGCGGTTCTCGACGACGTCGGCGAGGGAGAACTTTGGTTTCACCCCCAGCAGCAATTCGAGGTCGCCCGATTGCAGGTTCAGGTCGACGAGTGCGGTAGGCGTGTTTTGGAGCATCGCGAGGTTGGCCGCGATCAGGGAACAGCCGCAGCCGCCTTTGCTCGAAAAAACAGCGATCGCGCGTCCTCGCTTGTGTGTTTCCACATCAGCGTTCTCGATCGAAAACTGGGTAGTTCGGTCGAATACTGTCGCGAGATCTTCTTCGATGATGGGCAGGCGGATAAAATCTCGCGCGCCCACGCGCAGGCTGCGCAGAATGAGATCCGGCGACGCATCTCGCGAGGCGCAAATCACGGCTGATTTCGGACATTCCGCGGTCACGCTTTGGACCAGCTTCAGCCCGGGATCGCCAATCTGAGCGAAGTTGATTACTAATGCTGTTGGACGCAGACGAGCTGTTTCGATGAAAGCCTGTTGCGGGTCGTCAGTCACCATCAGCAAACTGGCGCCCGGATAATTGTTGAGGGCCCGGCTGATCTCTTTCGAGTCCGCCGGATCCTTTGAGAGAAGAATAAATGTCAGATTGCGTTTCATGTCCCTTGGTTCTCTTGAGTTGAAAACTTCTAAAGTACTTCTGGTTCCTGACCGGCACTTTCGGCGGACATGGTCGTCCGGTAGTTCGGCATCGTGATGTTTATGTTCAATAGGGGAATTCCGAGATTAAAAGTGAAGTTCTGGATCGCCACCGTAGCGGTACCGAGATTAGTCCCGAAGTCGGTGTCGAGCGGTGTTTCGTCTTCCGGATCGTTATCAAGGTCGGCTCCTGCATAGGCGACCTCGATGGTCACGCTCGGATCGTTCAAACCGTTGACGAGCGGCGGACCGGTAGGTTGACATTTGTCGTTCACGTGTTTCTCGCCATAGATGACGATGTTGCGCACGCACGCCGGGTTTTCCGAGTGCAGCGACGCATATCGCGCGCCTCGCCGCGCGGCATCGGTCAGCGCATTGTGTGTGTAGAGCAGCCGGCCAAATTCGATGATCCCGATAAGCATGGTGAAGAAGAAGAGACACGCTACCGCGAACTCGGCTACCGCCGCACCTCTTTCACTTTTTTTGAACACTCTATTCGTCAATCTTTTCACCTCCAGCTTGATCAAGGGATGTAACGCATCGTGGTGCTCGGCGCTATCGGATAAGTCAGAGAAAACGCGGGATCACCGAGAAGCCCGCCGAGATCGAAAATCGGCTGGTAGCCAAGCTTTACTGCTACAGCATCAGCATCGCACGTCATCGTTGGGTCTCGCGGGATGCTGACCGTGACAAATTCGATCTGCTCGGTGCCGTCGACCTTGGTCGTCTGAATGCAGACGTTGTCAGTACTTGCGCCTTTGACTAAACGTTCATCGGCGGTGCAAGCGGTCAGTCGTCCGCAAACCGCCAGGTTCTTTGCTCGCGCTACTTCGAGGCTGTTGTATTGGTGATTCGAAAGATAACGGGCCGCCGCGCGAGTCGACTTGGCCATCGTCGTATAGGCCTGGAAGTAACGTCCGATCTCCGACACGCCAGCCAACAGGACGATAAGCAGCGGCAGAGTCAGCGCCATCTCGGCGAGAGTGCCGCCGCTGTCGTCCTTCACGATGCCGCATCTGCGAAATGTGTCGAGTAGTTTTCGCATTGAGTCTTCCCCTTATCGATAAAGCACCGGCGTCACGATGTTCGTCGTACTCGGGCCGTTTGGATCAAACCCGATGATGTCGACGATATCGTCGGCGATGTATTCGACTCTGATGTCTCCATCGTTGCCTTTACCGACTGCGCGTGTCATGAAAAAACCACCGAAGAAATCCGGCTTAACTAGTTCGCGGCCGTCTTTAGGATCGCCAAACTGTCCGATTGGCGTTATCGGAAGGATCAGTACGCGACGGTTCGCCTGTCCTGTATGCGACGGCGCCAGCGTGGGAGAGTTCGCGGAATATTGGGACCAGTTAATTCCGGACCAGACCGGAGGCTTTCCTCCCTCCGTTCCCTGATGGATATTTGTATCCGGCGGGTGATCGGTTGGATTAGGTGTGCAGCCCGTACAAGTCGGATCTTCCAACGGATCGCAGGTGTACTGGTCGAAGCGAACGTTCAAGCCCTGCTTTACAGGACCAGCTTTCACGCCGGGCTCCGAATCCACTTCCAGGTCCTCACCAGGACTTGCCGTACACTGACAATCGTCAGCAGACGCTAACGCCATTCGCAGTGCGCATCCACCCCTGCCGGCACAGACTAACGCATTGTAATTTCCTGCTGATGGACCACCGGATGGACCAGCACGGATGGTGTACTTGCAGCGCTTGCAAAATTCACGTTTTGGATCGCACGTACCGTTCTCATCCGGGTCCGGCTCACCTTCCTCTACTGTTTGCAAGGCGTAAGGATCAGTGCCGGGACACTCGCCCCAGAATGTCGGGTCGGAGCAGGTGGGGTCCTTCGTTTTATCGCAACCGAGCTTACAGTTTGGGTCTCCGGGATTGCACGAGACCGCTGTCAGCGGAAGGATGCAAAAGCTCGTATTACCGGGAACGGAATACCCCGCCACTGCTCGCGCCGTCATATTTCTCCACGGTCCCAGGATAGGCACTGAAAAGAAGATGTTGACCGGCACTTCCGGAGTCACTACGCGCACGAAACGAATATTCGCCGGATTCGCTGCTGCAGCCGCTTCGCTGAGACCATTGCCAGTGTCGAAATCGGCGAGATTTACGGCGAACCTTACGTACTGTCGCAAGCTGGCGAGATCCTCAACGGCGAGATCGTCACCTTCGATGAATTGCTTGTTGTTAAAGTTATATTTATTACTGTTCAGCACTACGATCGCGCGATCTACTGCTTCCTCAATCTTCTCGGCGTCAGGTTCATCGAGCGGCGTGCATCCCGCGAGGGCAGCGGCGTCGGCGGCGTTCTGAAGTTCGGCTTTGACTGTATAAAGATGGCTGAGATCAACTCCGAGACCGACCGCCAGGAAAAGAAAGAGGGCCGACATTACGGTGTAAGCGACAACGCCACCGCGTTCGTTTTTTCGCCGAGTTAAATCAATGGGAGATGTTTTCATTACTCGAATTACCTCCTTGGATTCCCAAACGCATCATTCCTTGAAGCTTCGGGTGGTGATCGCACCGACGACCACCACCCTTGTCACTCGCTTATTCCTCTCGCGAGTACAACGTCAGTTCCCGGGCGACGAACCCTTCGTGGCTGCTGCCGGTTGTGCTTCGGTCTTTGCCGGAACAGGCGCAGGCGCTGGAGCAGCCAGCGGAACCGCGGGCACCATCGTCTTGGGCTTCACGGCAGTGCCGTCCGTGGCCGTTCCCGTCGAGAAACCGGTGTTGCCGGAGATCCCGTCTCCTCCCGGCGGTTCCACGCCGAGCGGCGAGCCGGTCTTGAGACCGTCAATGCCCTTCAACTGCGGAACTTCGTCGCGATTCAAAGGTTTCACCAGGTCGGCAGTGATGATGAACATCAGTTCGGATTCCTGTCGCTGGAAGGACGACGACTTGAACAGGTTGCCGAGAATCGGAATGTCACCAAGCACTGGGATCTTCGACATCGATCGGGTTTCGTT
>DASRIM010000496.1:0-7517 GCA_035649995.1 Pyrinomonadaceae bacterium
ACGATCGGCGTCCTTTGACCGTCCTCGGTCAGCACCGTCGCGCCCATCGACTCCGAATATTTGGTTCCGAGTTTGAAAATGTGACCGATCTCCATTCCCTTGAACACTTCGAGCACGCCCGTTTCACATCTCGGACATCCCTCGCCTGACTGTACCGTTCGCAGATCAACCCAACGATCGACTGAGAAATCTCTTTCCACCTCGACGCCGCGAATGTGCCAATCGTCTTTGTTGGCGCCGGTAGTCATGTTGCGCCGATTTTTCAGAGCGTTGTCTGCAAGGATGACAAGCCCCGGATTCTTCTCGCGCGCGCCCACGGCGCCCAAACTTCCGGCACTTGCGCCGAGCAGGTCGCGAATCTCTTCCGCGTGCGCAGGACGTGCGTCTTTGATACCGAGATCGGCCAGTTTGGTTTCATGTAACTGGTGATCGCCTCTCATGAGAATCAGTATTGGCTGTAAAGCGCCAGTCATGTTTCCCATGTAAACGAGTGTCTTGATCTGCCGCGACGCTTCAGCGCCGCCCGGAAACGTCGTCAGGTCTTCGATCGTGCGCACGCCGGGCGTGGGAAACTCTTGCGGCGCGGGCAGTCCCGCTTCGTCGTGAATCGGCGCAAGACGTGAAGTCGCTTTTTCGAGGTTCGCCGCGTAATCGCAGTTCGTGCAATGGACGATGAAGTCTTCACCGGCGGGCGTCCGCGCCATGAACTCGTTCGACTCCGTGCCACCCATCGCGCCCGACGATGCTTCGACGATCGAAAACTGTATCCCGCAGCGCGAGAAGATCTTTTTATACGCCTCACGTTGATCGATGAACGACTTGTCGAGCCCCGCGCGGTCGATATCGAACGAGTAGGCGTCTTTCATGATGAAGGAGCGTATTCGCACTAAACCCGATTTCGGACGCGCCTCGTCGCGAAACTTGATCTGGATCTGGTACCAGACCTGCGGCAGTTGTTTGTACGAGCGGATCTCGTTGCGCGCGATGGACGTGAAGACCTCCTCGTGAGTCATGCCGAGGCACATGTCGGCGTTCTTGCGGTCTTTGAGGCGAAACATCTCTTCGCCGATTGCCTGCCAGCGTCCCGACTCTTGCCAGATCTCGGCCGGGTGCAGCGCAGGCAGGTAAAACTCCTGGCCGCCGATTGCGTTCATCTCCTCGCGCAGGATCTGCATGACTTTGACCGCGATGCGTTGGCCCAGCGGCAGCAGCGAATAGATTCCAGCGGACAGTTGCCGGATGGCGCCGGCGCGCAAAAGAAGTTTGTGCGAGATGACTTCGGCATCGGCCGGATCTTCGCGAAGGGTTGGTATGAAGTAGTTTGACCAGCGCATAATCCGGGCATTCTCGCTTAGCCCACGCGGCTAACGCAAACGCGCGTTAGAAACACCGATTTGAAGAGGCAGATGCCTTGAGATAACATGGCGCTTCTTTCATCACTTCAAAGGTTCTAAAAAGATGAGAATTGCACTCGCAAGCGATCACGCTGGTTACGCGGAGAAGGAACGGTTGAAATCCGTGTTGACGGATCTCGGCGTTGATTTCGAAGATCTGGGACCGGCGTCTGAAGAGTCGGTTGACTATCCTGACTTCGCGCGCAAAGTTGCCGAGCAGGTCGCGCGCGGCGAAGTTGAACAGGGAGTGCTCGTGTGCGGCTCCGGCACCGGCATGGCGATCACCGCGAACAAAGTCGCAGGCGTGCGCGCCGCGGTCGCGTGGTCGGAAGAGATCGCGCGGCTCGCGCGACAACACAACAACGCGAACGTCCTCGCGATCGGCGCTCGCACGACGCCGCCCGACGACATTCCCAAGATCGTGCGCGCGTGGTTCGCCACCGGCTTCGAAGGCGGACGTCACGCAGCGCGAGTGGAAAAGATCAATGAAGTAGAACGGCAACAGAACAAAGGAAACCAATGACCGATTCTCGAAATGCATCCCTTAGCCAGGTCGATCCCGTTATCGCCGGCGCCATCGATCGTGAAGTCGCGCGTCAGGCGCATGGGCTGGAGTTGATCGCGTCGGAAAATTTCGTCAGCGAAGCGGTCCTCGAAGCCGCCGGATCCGTTTTCACAAACAAGTACGCCGAGGGTTATCCGGGCAAGCGTTACTACGGCGGCTGTGAATGGACTGACGTCGTCGAGCAGACAGCGATCGATCGCGCGAAGGAGTTGTTTGCCGCGGACCACGCGAACGTGCAACCACACAGCGGCGCGCAGGCGAACATGTCGGTGTATCTGGCGGCGATTCAGTACGGCGATCAAATCCTGGGCATGAACCTCTCGCATGGCGGTCACCTCACGCACGGCCATCCGATGAACTTTTCGGGGTTCAGTTACAAAGTTGCCGACTACGGCGTTTCGAAAGAGACGGAACAGATCGATTACGACGAGTTGCAAAAGATCGCCGAAGAGCACAAGCCGAAGCTGCTCGTCTGCGGCGCCTCTGCTTATCCGCGAACGATCGACTTCGCGCGCATCGGCGAGATCGCTCGCAGCGTCGGCGCCCGCATGTTTGCCGACATCGCACACATCGCCGGCCCGATTGCCGCTGGGCTGCACCCGTCACCCGTTCCGCACGCCGACTACGTTACGACCACCACACACAAAACACTGCGCGGCCCGCGCGGCGGCCTGATACTCTGCAAAGCAGAACACGCGAAAGAGATCGACCGGAAACTGTTTCCCGGCGTGCAGGGCGGCCCGCTGGTCCATATCATCGCCGCGAAAGCTGTTGCGCTCGGCGAGGCGCTGCGCGAAGACTTCAAGGAATATCAGCGCCAGGTGTTGAAGAACGCGAAAGCACTCGCGAGCGAGTTGCAGGAACAGGGCCTTCGCCTCGTCTCAGGCGGCACTGACAATCACCTGATGCTGGTCGACGTCTGGATGGACGGCAAAGGCATCACCGGGAAAGACGCCGAGAAGGCACTCGAAGCCGCGTCTATCACCGTCAACAAGAACACGATCCCGTTCGATCAAAACAAACCGTTCGTCGCTTCGGGCCTGCGCATCGGCACGCCGGCGGTCACGACTCGCGGCATGAAAGAAACCGAGATGCGCGAGATCGGGCGGCTGATTGCCGAAGTTATCCACGATCCACAATCGGAAAGCGTGATCGCGAAAGTGAAACGCGACGTTCTCGGTCTGACTGAGAGATTTCCTTTATATCCCAAACGTCTTAATCGTCACTGATCTGTATGCAAGAGATCTTTGGGCCTGAGGGATTGATCTCAAAGGCCCATCCTGAATACGAGTACCGTCCGGGCCAAATCCAGATGGCTGACGCGGTGATGCGCGCGTTTGAGGAGAAGCGCCATCTCATCGTCGAGGCCGGCACAGGCACGGGCAAGACACTTGCCTACCTCGTTCCCGCGATCGCGGCCGCACTGGGCGGAAACGGGCGCGTCATCGTTTCCACCGGCACGAAAAACCTACAGGAACAGTTGATGGAGAAAGACATTCCGTTTCTCCAGGAGGTGCTTCCGAAACGCTTCGCGGCGACGTACATGAAGGGCCGCGGCAACTACGTTTGCCTGAACCGTCTCGCCCGTGCGCAGTCGGCGCCCGTGCTCGAAGGTCTGGACGAAGTCGACTACTTCGAGGAAGTAACCGAGTGGTCCAGGCACAGCGAGACTGGCGATCGCGCCGAGCTCGCGAACCTTCCCGAGTCGCTCTCCTTCTGGCGTCACATCGACGCGCGCTCAGACACGTGCCTGGGCCAGAAGTGCCCCGACTTCGATCCCTGCTTTATCACGCGCATGCGCAACCGCGCGCAGGAGGCGGACATCGTCGTCGTCAATCATCATCTCTTCTTCGCCGATCTCAGCCTGCGCAACGGCAATTACGGTTCGGTCCTGCCTGACTACACCGCGGTGATTCTCGACGAAGCGCACCTGATCGAAGACGTCGCCTCTGAATACTTCGGCTCGCAGGTTTCAAACTATCAAATCGAAGAGCTCGTGCGGGACATCGGCATGATCCCGATCGACGACGTGCAACTCGATCAGGAGCTGACGAAGAGCACTGCGCGAATGTCGCGCTTTGCCGACGACTTCTGGATGGGTTTTCGCGACGGGCGCGGCGAGGAAGGACGTTACCCGATCATTCCCGGAACGTTTGCGCGGCGAAACTCGAGCGGCGAGTTTGAAGCGACGCGTCTCGGCGAACTGTATTCCGTGCTCGAGAACGCGATCGCCCGCGTCGAGACGACCCTCGACATGGTCCAGGAGAAACCGCCGGAGATTGAAAGCCTGATCCGGCGGCTCCGCCAGATCCGCTTCGACCTCGAGTTCATCGTCACCGGTCCGGACAAGAAGTTTGTTTACTGGCTCGAGCGTCGCGGCCGCGGCGTGTTTCTCCGCGCCTCGCCGATCGATGTCGCCGGACTGTTGCAAGACAAGTTGTTTGACGAAGTTCCGACCGTCGTTCTGACGTCGGCGACGCTGTCGAGCGGCGGAAACTTTTCGTTTATTCGCGACCGCCTCGGGCTCGACGCGGCTGAAGATCTGATCGCCGAATCGACGTTCGACTATCAACGCCAGGCGATTCTGTATCTGCCGGCGGCGATGCCCGATCCACGTTCGCGCGAGTGGCAGTCAGCGGCCGTCGAGGAGGTCATCAAGATCGTCAACGCGACCGAGGGACGCGCGTTCGTTTTGTCGACGAGCCTCGCCGGAATGCACTCGCTGTACGAAAACGTTTGGACCGAGATCGACTATCCGTGTTTCGTCCAGGGCAGTATGGCGAAGGGACAACTGCTCAAGCGTTTTCGCGAGACGCCGAACGCGGTGTTGTTTGCGACGTCGAGTTTCTGGCAGGGCGTGGACGTGCGTGGCGATCAGTTGTCGTGCGTGATTATCGACAAGCTGCCGTTCGCGGTGCCGACGGATCCGCTGGTGGCGGCGCGTCAGCGATACATTGAAGACTGCGGCGGGTCGAGTTTTTATCAGTACAGCGTGCCGCAGGCCATCATTGCGCTGAAGCAGGGACTCGGACGACTGATCCGCAGCACGACGGATCGCGGCGTCCTGGCCGTGCTCGATCCGCGGTTGCGAACGAAGGGTTACGGCCGCACGTTTCTGCAAAGCCTGCCGTCGTGCAGGGTCACTTCACAGATCGCCGACCTCGCGGGTATCTTATCTTCAGAAGCGAATTATGCCGGGACAATTTGAAGTCATGATCGAGCGCAACTTCTCCAGCGCTCACCAACTGCGCGGTTACAAGGGGAAGTGTGAGAACCTGCACGGGCACAACTACAAGATCGAGATCTACGCGCGCGGCCGCGAGTTGGACAACGTCGGGCTACTGGTCGATTTCGTGGAGTTGAAGGCGGCGGCGGACGAGGTGGTCACGTATCTGGATCACCGAAACATCAACGAGTTGCCGCCATTTGATGAGTTACAGCCTTCCGCTGAGAACCTGGCTAAGTACGTTTTAGAGCGCGTCGCCAGACGCGTCGGCGACGACCGCGTGCAGATCTACAAAGTCCGCTGTTTTGAAACGCCTACGAGCGTTGCCACTTACCAGCTAGACTAGCTGCCTGCGTACCTCACACGGGAACCACGGATTAAACGAATTTCAAGCACACGGATTAAAAGATCGGACCAGGCTACTTACCAGTGCCTTCCGATCCTTTGAACGGCTCCGGCAGGTCGGCGAGCGTGTAGGCAAAGACCGCCATCGTCGCGACACAGAGCTGGAGATCGCGCGGGTTGATCTTGTCGAGCGTGTCGGATTCGGTGTGATGGATGTCGAAGTAATGCGATCCGTCGACGTCGAGACTCGCGCCCAACACACCTTCGCGCATGATTGGACCAATATCCGCGCCGCCGCCGCTCGGCGCGATTCCATCCGCGCCAATCCCCGCCAGTAATTTGGCGATCTCGAGAAGATTGGATCTCACCTGCGGCGGCGCGGTAGCAGCAAGCCCGAGACCTTCGGGCCGATACGTTCCGGAATCAGACTCGATCGCAAAGATGTGTTTCGCCAGCTCACTGCGGTGCGCGTCGCGATACGCGTTACCGCCGCGCAATCCGTTCTCTTCGTTCGTGTAGAGCACGACGCGAATCGTGCGTCGCGGCCGCAATCCGAGCTCTTTCAACAGCCGCACGGCTTCCCACGCGATGATGCAGCCGCCGCCGTCGTCATGCGCGCCCTGGCCCACGTCCCATGAGTCGTAGTGACCGGCGATCAGCACCACTTCATCCGGCTTCTGCGATCCGCGCAACTCCGCGATGACGTTCGCCGACTCCGCATCCGGCAAAAACTTCGCTTCCATCTTGAGCCGCAACGTCGGGCGGTCGCCGCGATCATGCATCCGCTGCAACAACTCGGCAGCCTCGATCGAGATCGCCGCTGCGGGAATCTTCGGCTGGCGCTGGTCGTAGTTCAGCCCGCCAGTGTGCGGCGACTGCAAGCTCACGGGCGTGATCGATCGC
Source organism: Pyrinomonadaceae bacterium (assembly GCA_035649995.1). Lineage (GTDB taxonomy): Bacteria > Acidobacteriota > Blastocatellia > Pyrinomonadales > Pyrinomonadaceae > PSRF01. The sequence continues at coordinate 6,434 of DASRIM010000496.1, forward strand.
ACAAGCACGGCCGCCGCGCCGTATCGTGCGGCGCGTGACGCTCCAGAGCCGCGATACTGGACCGTGGCGCCGTAATTCGTGAACGGCGCGTTGTAAACAACGATCTTTCCACGCACGCGTTCCCCAAGCGCGTCGAGCTCCGCGAAGTTTCGCACTACGACGGCCTCCGCCCTGATGCCGTCAGCAGGCGTTCCGACACTGTTGCCGAGACCGAGCATAGCGAGCCGCATCGGACGCGGCGCGGTCAACTCCAAACTCTCTTCGCCGCGCACCCAGTGAGGGACCATCACCTTTTCTCCACGCACGTTGTCGAGCCCGTCGCGCTTCATCTCCGCGAGCGCCCACTCAATCGCGCGCTCGAGGCTCTTCGAACCGCTGAGCCGGTGGCCGATGTGGTCCGTCAAATGGGCCAGCCGCTCCCACGCCCGATTACTCACGAGCGCCGCGCCGATAATCCGTCCGGCAGGCGCGCGATAGTTGTCGATGGAAACGGTGGCCGGCGGAAGCGGCGACGGCGATGGCGATGCTTGCGGCCGCGCTGGCGGCGGTGTAGCCGGATCTTGCGGCGTGACGAGCGGAAGAACAATTAACGTGAATACGAGTGCCAGCAAGTGTAAATGGCGCACGTGTAGAGGTTCCCTTCGTGAATGTGTATCGGGAAAGTCGTCAACATTTAATCAGAAACGGCGCTGGGTTGCGACTCGGGCATCGCCGTCCACTTCGGCCGCCAATCCGTCTGTGGATCAAGAGTTGGTGTTTGCTCTACCGGCTTTGGTTTGCGCCGCGCCATGAACGGCTTCTCGCAGAACCAAAAGAAGACCCACGCGAACAGAATCGTCGCGGGCAACACGATGAGGAACACGTTGGTCATCTGCAACCACGCCGGGTTCGTCCAGCGCCACGACTGCATGATAATGAGCTCGTGCGTCAGGTAGATCGAATAGGAAAAGATTCCGAGCGTCGCGAAGATCGACACCGTCGACGGCAGCTTAGCTTGACGTATCCAGCTCTGCTCGGCGAGCACCAGCCGGTTCACGATGACGAAGAATCCGAGCCCCCACAACGGGTGGGTGAGAAACCAACC
>DASRIM010000497.1:0-3189 GCA_035649995.1 Pyrinomonadaceae bacterium
TCCAGGATCTCGCGTCGCTGTTGTGGGTGATCAATCTCGGTTGCATCGATCTGAACGAGTGGTACGCGCGCTGTGACGACGTCGATCGTCCTGACTATTTGCACTTCGATCTCGATCCGGTTCCAGGCGCGTCGTTTGAAAAAGTCTGCGAGGCCGCGTTGCTCGTGAAGCTTGGTCTCGACGCGCTGAATATCCCGAGCTACGCGAAGACGACCGGCTCGAAGGGCATTCACGTCTACATCCCGATCCAGCGCGGCCCGACGCAGAAGCAGGTGTGGACGTTCGCGAAAGAATTCGCTTACGCGCTCGCGTCGCATTCGCCGAAGGTATTGACCGCGATCTACCAGGTCTCGAAGCGGCCGAAGGGAAGGGTGCTCGTCGATTACAACCAGAACGCGTGGGGCCGCACACTGGCGTCGGTCTATTCAGTGAGACCTAAAGAAGTACCTTCAGTCTCCACGCCCGTGACGTGGAAAGAACTCGAGCGCGGCATCAGGATCGAAGACTTTCGTATAGACAACGTGCCGGCGCGAGTGAAGCGCCTCGGCGACTTGTGGAAGCCGATGCTGTCGCCGAAAGGGCGATTCAAACTTGAAGCGTATCTTTAACGGTCGGCAAGCCTACAGTTCACGTTAACGATGAAGATTTGGACAGTCGGACATTCAACGCGAAGCGATCAGGAGTTTGGGCAGATACTTCTCGCTCATCAAATCAACACGCTCGTCGACGTGCGTACCTATCCCGGCTCACGCCGCTATCCCCAATTCAACAAATCCGCGTTAGCTGAATTCCTGGACAGTATCGGCGTCAACTACAAACACGAACCTCGACTGGGCGGCCGCCGAGCGCCGCATAAAGACTCGCACAACACGGCGTGGCGCAACGCTCAATTTCGTGGTTACGCGGATCACATGGAGACGGACGAGTTCCAGGACGGGATTAAAGTACTACTTGAAGTCGCTGAACGATCTCGAACGACCGTCATGTGTGCGGAAGCAGTCTGGTGGCGTTGCCATCGAAGCTTGATCGCGGATTACTTAAAAGCCGAGGGGCACACAGTCATCCACATCATGGATGCGAAGAAAACGGAAGAGCACCCCTTTACGGCAGCCGCGTCAATTGTGGAAGGGAAACTATCGTACGGAGGATTGTTTTAACTGGTACGGTTGCTGTGCCAGACTTTCGCCTTCGCGCCCTTCTTGCGTCGCTTCACTCCGGTGCGGCGCGGGATCTTCTTCGGATCGCCGGTCGCGGCTTTCTTCACGTCGCCGCCTTCGTCTTCCGCGATCTCCGCGAGCGATCGCCGCGTGAGGATCGAGACCGGCGCGAGCTCGGTCACGTCTTCCGTGGTGGTGTAGTAATCGCGATGCTTGATGAGCAGCCATTGTCGATTGCGCGTGCGCACGAGCACCCACGAGCCTTTTAACTTCCCGCCGTCAAGCGTGAACTTAAAGTCGCCCTTCCGGAGCGCCGCCTCAGGATCTTCATCGCCTTCCGGTTTGTACGTTCCATGATCCCAGACCATCACCGTTCCGCCGCCGTACTCGCCCTCCGGTATCACGCCTTCAAACTTCGCGTAGTCGACCGGATGATCCTCGACCTGCATCGCCAAACGTTTGACACTCGGATCGAGTGATGGGCCTTTCGGCACGGCCCACGACTTCAACACGCCGTCGACTTCGAGTCGAAAGTCGTAGTGCAGTTGTGTCGCGCGATGTTTCTGTATGACGAACATGCGTCCGGTGCGCGTGCGCTTCTTCTTTGGACCAGGCTCGGGCGTCTTGTCGAAACTGCGCTTCTTTTTGTATTCGGTTAAAGCCACGGATCAAAACAATTCTGCTTGGATTGGGTCGAGACCCAATGCTTCACGCACACGAGCAAAGCTGCGGCGATGAATCGGTAAGGCGCCTAACGATTTCAGCGCCTCGCAATGTTCGGGGGTTGGATAACCTTTGTGGGAGGCGAGACCGTAACCAGAATAGAGCCGATCCATTTCGAGCATGTGGGCGTCGCGTGTCGTTTTGGCGATGATCGACGCGGCTGCGATGCTCGCCGACAGCGCGTCGCCGCGAATGATGCCGCGCTGCGGCACGTGGCAGTTCGGAATCTTCCGCGCGTCGACGAGGATGAAGTCAGGCAGCGACGTCAGGCCCTGAACTGCGCGCTGCATCGCCAGCAGTCCCGCGTGATAGATGTTGATCTTGTCGATCTCTTCAACTTCGGCGAAGCCGACAGACCAGCAGATCGCGTCCTGTTTGATCTGGATGGCGAGCTCATCTCGTTTCTCAGGGTCGAGGATCTTCTTGGAGTCGTTAAGGCCGCGGAGCTTGTAGTTTTGCGGCAGGATCACGGCGCCCGCGACGACGGGTCCCGCCAGCGGCGCCATACCTGCTTCATCCACGCCGGCAACGAACCCGTAGCCCTGTGCCCACAACTCGATCTCGAATCGCAGCAGGAAGTGAAGACGTTGACCTTCGGAGCGGTTCTCGCGATAGCGGCCGCGAATTCGTTTAGCTAATTGTTGAGCTCCCTGACGGTGGTCGACGTCCAAAGCTTCAAGTAATCCTTTAGGTACAGGACGGCGGCGCTCGACGAAGAGCTTGTTGAGTTCGGGGATCGATTTTGCGAGGAGGTCTTCCAGAGAACTCATGATCGAATGCGCTTAGTCTGGATTTGAGATCCGCCGTTGTCAAGATAAGGGTTTGTTTTTTTGCGCGTGATGTTATGCTGCTTATCCGTGAAAACGCTGATCGCGCGTATCCCTTACCGAACACTCGGCGTCCTGCCGTTGATTTTTTTCCTGGGTCAGGCGATTCATTACTGGCGCATTAACGAACTCGGGCACATGCTGTGGATGTGCAACGTCGGCAGTCTCGTGCTCGCGCTCGGTTTGTTTCTTGATAAGCCGGTGTTGATACGTCTCTCGGCGATCTGGATGATCCCGGGATTGATCATCTGGTTTGTCTATGTCGTGCTGCCGTGGGGCCTGTTTCTGACATCCGCGCTGGATCACATCGGCGGGCTCGTGGTGTCGCTGATCGCGTTGAAGCGATACCGAATGGATCGGATTTCGTGGCGTTACGCGTTTGGCTGGTACTTGATCGTTCAATTAGTCGCGCGGTTTGTTGCACCGGCTGCGTTCAATGTGAATATGGCGCACGCGATTCCGTCCGGTTGGGAGCGCACGTT
>DASRIM010000498.1:0-15583 GCA_035649995.1 Pyrinomonadaceae bacterium
CTTCACGGGCAAGTTCCCACTGCACTGCCACAACATCCTCCATGAAGATCACTCCATGATGGTCCTCGGCGAGATCGACGACACCGGCGACGAGAAGACCAACCCTTAACCACAAAAGGCACAAAAAGGACTAAGCACAAAGAACAAATATCACCAGAGAGCAACTCTTGAACTGAGTGGTTTGTACTTCGTGCTTGTCCTTGGTGCTTTGTACTTGGTTCTTTGTTTTGTGCCTTTTGTGTCTTTTGTGCCTTTTGTGGTCCCTTTTTTGTGGTTCAAAACTTAGCAATCCATGAGAAGACGCCGCGATCGATCAGCGTAAGAATGTGCGCGTTTCAACATCACCCATGAGTTAGCAACTCTTGCCCTTCGCTTTGCAAAAGGAGACGTTATGAAAATCGCTCGTTCGTCTGTTCAGAATGCTCTCGCGTCTGGGCTGTTTCCAGTCTTGCTGCTTGTTCTCGTCACTGCTGTTCCGGCCATCGGACAGAGGACTACCAACAATCTAAACACAAGCGGCGGAAGCACCAGCCCAACAGTTCAGCAAGTGACGCTGTCGGGATCCGATAGGGAGGTGACGGCTACCACCACTTCAGGATCTTTAACAGTGGTCACCGCAACGTTCACCGAATTCTCCATGCCCAAAGGCACGGTTCCGCAGCTCATGGCGAGCGCTTCCGACGGAACCATTTATCAGGCCCTGGGCGGCGCGAACAAGATCGCGCAAATCAGTGCCAGCGCTGCCACCAACAGTGTTAGCGTCAAACAGTTCTCCATTCCGACCGCCAACAGTTTTCCTGTCGGCGTCGCAGTCGCGGCTGATGGAGTTGTCTGGTTTGCCGAGCAGAATGCTCACCAGATCGGACGCCTCGATCCAAAGAGTGGAGAGATCACCGAATACAAGACTCCGACCGAAAACAGTGGACCAGTCGGAATCACCGTAGGCCCTGATGGCGCCATCTGGTTCACCGAAGCTTTCGCCGGCAAGATCGGCCGGCTCGATCCGGAAAAGCCGGACAACATCGAAGAGTTCACGATCCCGACGCCGGCATCAGCTCCGCTTTACATCACGACCGGCCCGGACGGCGCTCTCTGGTACGTCGGCGTCCGCAGTCACAAACTCGGCCGCCTCGATCCGGGCACGCATGCGTTCGTCGAGTATTCCACTCCGACGTCTAAAGCCGGTCCGACTTCGGTCATCACTGGACCAGACGGCGCGCTGTGGATCAGCCAGCTCAACGCCGACAAGATCGCCCGCTTCGACGTCCGCGCCAGGAGATTCACCGACGACATCCCAGTCAACTCCCAGAAGAACGGCCCACGAGCCGGCCCGGGCATTCTCGTCAACGGTCCGGACGGCAACATCTGGTTCACCGAGATGCTCGGCAACCAGATCGCACGGCTCAATCCAACAACAAGAGAGATCTTTGAATTCTCGGTACCTACCGCGACCCTCGCGGGCGAGATTGGCCCGGCGGACACAGCCTCGGAGGCGTTGATCGAAGCGCAATCTGCGCTCGGCGCCGACCAGAAACTCGGGGCTACCGCGGGCCCTGGCGGACTTGCTTTCAACTCTGACGGAAGCATCTGGTACTCCGCGATATTCGCCAATCAGGTCTCGCGACTGAGACTGAAGTAACGCCTGAGGAAGCCGGTAAATGACTTCGGCAGGTACCAACAAACAACCCTACTAGAAAAAGGAAGAAGATCATGGCTATCGACCTCTGCAAGACCATGGAGCACGTGCAGGTCGCCGACGATCAAGAGATTCTGGCCCCTCAGTTTGGCGACACCCTGGAAAGCATTTCCGTTTCCCTGGATGCACTCTCCCCGCAACAGCGCGAAGTAGTCGAGCTCGCTTATCGCTCGGCTCTTACACATCCCAATCCACTGGCCCACGTCGTGGGCGACCCGGCCGCCTGGGAGAGCAACTTCTCTCACGTCCTGGATCGCGTCGCCGTGCGTCTCGACCCGCGGCCCAGCAGTGAACTGCGCCAGCAGGCGCTCAATCATCCCGACCCGGTGATGCGCGAGCAGGCCATTTATGAGTACGCCGACCGCAACGAGAAAGACGCGCTCGAGCTGCTCTCTCAAGTTGTCCGCCAGGATCCTGATCCGCAGGTCCGCTGGGACACTCTGTGGGCCATCGAGAAGCTCGGCGGCATTGAAGCGATTCAGGCGCTGCGCGAGTTTCAGAAGGACTCCAATCCGGAGATCGCCGAATGGGCCGGCCTCTTCATCAGCGAACTGCAAACCGGCCAACCCACGTTCGACGCGCGCGCCTGCCGCTACACGCCGGGACGCACGTTCGACGAGACCATCTTTCTCCTCATTCACTGCGACCTCTACATCCGGCTCGACAACACCAACCAGCGCTGGGGCAAGCTCTCGCTCGCGCCGCAAGGGTTGGCTCGCGTCTATGGTCAGGCCCATGCCTGTCCAAACGTCGCGACGAGAGAACGGCAACTGGTCATCGCCAAGACCATCTCCGGTCTGCATCCGGATGGCAGTCCGCACATCGACAACTACCTCTTCCGCGGCTTCACGGAACGCACTCGCGACGATCGCGGCGCGTTCTACTTCGAGTCGCACGTGAAGCGGCCCTTCTACGTCGCCGGCCGCGCGGACGATCCGTCCAAAGGCGTGCAGGATGCCTTCATCGGTTTCATGCGCGAAGGCTGCTGGTATCTCGACAACCAGTTCAAGATCGGAAACGCCGACGCGATTCGTTACGTCCGCGGCCGATTCCAGGGCTGGGGCTACATCGACGTCCAGCAGATGTTCGGCAAGTCGTTGGACCAGATACTGCAACCCGGCAACGCCGTGCTCTCAACCCTGCACGACGAAGTTGCGGGCCCGCTCACGAACACCTTCATCGCCGGCACTTTCAAGGGCAAGCTCAATGACTGGGACGGCGATGGGCTGATCGATCTCAATTCCCGAAACGTCTACTCCACCACCGAAGGTGAACTGGATACCAACATGGATGGTATTGCCGATCATCCAGGCGTCTCCTGCTGCACCTGGCAAGGTAACTTCCCGATCTGACCGCTCGCAGCACAGGCTTCGCTCCGGCAAAGCGAAGCCTGTGCTCGACTCCCACGAAAGGTGACGATAATGAAAACCTCTCCCACTACTTCTCTTAAAATCCTCAACGCCGCACTCATTTTGGCTGTGGCGCTGTTCACGGGCTGCGGCCAAACAACAACTGGTCCAAACACCGGTTCAAACGCTGGTCCAAACGTCAGCACCGCCACTCCTACGCCGCAGGCCCAGTTTCAGGAGATCACGCTGGAAGGAATTGAAAAGGAGGAGGTAGCGACAACCATCAGCAGCAGGATGGCGGCTGCCGCCCCATCCAGACCTCTTACGGGAAAATTCTCGGAGTTTTCACTCCCGCAAGATGCTTTTCCCCAGCTCATGACAACAGCTCCGGACGGCTCGATCTACTACGCACAAGGCAAAGCCAACAAGATCGGCCACGTTCCGGCAGCGGCGTTCGAAGGCGGGAAATTGAAGGTACGCGACTTTCCTGTTCCCACCGCGAACAGTTTTCCGCAGGCGGTTGTAGTCGGACCGGACGGCAACGTTTGGTTCACCGAAAAGACCGGCCACCAGATTGGACGACTCGATCCGAAGACCGGAAAGATCAATGAGTTCAAGACGCCGACGGCGAACAGTGGTCCAGTCGGCATCACCGTCGGTCCCGATAACAACATCTGGTTTACCGAAGCAGAAGCCAACAAGATCGGCAGGCTCGACCCTAACAGTCCGGACACGATCCAAGAGTTCAGTATCCCGACCGCCAACTCCGCACCGATCTACATCGCGGCCGGCCCGGATCGGGCACTCTGGTTCGTCGAGGTGCTGGGCCACAAGCTCGGTCGCATCGATCCCGGCACTGGTCAGATCACCGAGTTTCCGACGAAGACTCCGAAGTCTGGTCCAACGTCACTCGTGGTCGGCTCAGACGGCGCGATCTGGGTGAGCGAGCTCAACGTCGACAAGATCGCGCGGTTCGACGTCAATAGAAAAGCCTTTACTGAAGAAGTTCCGATTAACTCGCGCAAGAATGGTCCACGATCAGGTCCGGGCATTCTCGTGAATGGTCCGGATGGCAACATCTGGTTCACCGAGATGTACGGCAACCAGATCGGGCGGCTCAATCCGACAACGAAAGAGATTCAGGAATTTTCAGCGCCAAGCGCGGTCAAACTGCAAGCCGCGGCGGCTCCGAGAGCCAACAATAGCGCCTCGGCGGCCTGGCGTGACGCCAACGTCGCAAACACACAAGCGCTGGCGCCGACGGGAGGACCGGGCGGGATCGTCTTCGGCCGTGACGGAAGTGTCTGGTACACGGCGATGTTCTCAAACAAGCTCGCGCGTCTCCAGACCAGCCGTTGATCTGAGATCTGAGATCTCAAAAGGAGAAATGTACCGTGTCTAAACAACTGCTCTACCCATCAGAAGTGAGTCAACAGACGCATCCCACGAGCGCGCTCGATTGGATCGGCCGCAACCTGCCGCAGGAGCTCCCGCGCCTCGAAACCGATCTGCCGCGTCTCTACGCCCAGGGAGCGCGGACGATCGCGCGCGATCGTTGGGAACGCATCGTGACCAGCACGGTTATCCCGGCCCGCCCCGAAGAGATCTGGCGGGCACTGACAGATCCACACAAGTTGAAACTGTGGCTTATCTCCTGTCATGGCTCACTCGAGGACGTGGGCCGGGATTGCATCCTCGACTTCGAGGACGGAGATTTTTTCCTGACTCGCCCGCAGATCGTCAATCCACCGTTCCAACTGGAATGGGTCTGGCGCTGGCTCGGCATCGGTCCGGCGTGGGGCGTGAAATGGGCTCTCGAACCGGTTGAAGGCGGCACTCGCGTCACCGTGATCGACGAGGCATTCAACCCGCCTGCACGCACCGGCCACTATCGCGGCGAAGGTTGGCCCGAGATCCTCGACATCCTCACGGCTTTCATCAGGACCGAAACGGATTACCGCTGGCCCTGCCGCAGCCAGTCGTACGTTCTCGCGAACGTCCCGACCACGATCTACGGCGCGTGGGACCGGCTCTTCAATCCGAACGCGCTCAAGTGGTGGCTGCACGTCTTCGAAGGACAGATCGCGAAGGGCCAAACAGTCACGATTCACATGGGCGACGCGACCGGCACCGTCGAGATGACGATCCACGAAGTGATGCCGCCTGCGTACAACACGTATCCGTTCATCGCCTTCTCCTGCAAACGTCCTTTCTGGCCTAAGGAAGTGCCCGGCCGGATCTTTCTCGAGCCGGCGGGATGGGGCGAAACGATCCTCCAGATGTTCCAAATCGGTTGGGAGAACCTTGGCCCGGCTTTGCAGCTACACGAACGCCGCGTGATCGTCGGTTTTTGGGCCGAAGCGTTCCGGCGTGCCAGCCAGTTGTGTACTGGCGCGGGCGTGCCGGCCAAGGCGTCTCCCTGGGTGCTCAGTCAACACGAGTCGCCGCAAGAGCCGACCTTCGTGAGCGAGCCTGAAATGCATATGCCGTCAAGTGATCTGTCTGAGTAATTAAGGAGGCGACAAATGCAAGCCATAAAAGCAACGAGCAACCAAACCGAGAACAACAAGGAGATCGTGCGACGTTTCGTCAAGGAAGTGTGGAACGAAGGAAGACTGGACGTCGCCGATGAAGTACTCGCCGCGAACTACATCGAACATCCTTCGACGCCCAACGACGCGAAGAAAGAGGAACCGCATGGCCCCGACGTCATGAAGCGTTTCGTGCAGATGTTTCGCGGCGCTTTCCCCGACATGATCTTCACCATCGAGCACATGGTGGCCGAAGACGACAAAGTCGCGATTCACCTGGTCGGACGTGGCACGCACGAAGGCGAGCTGCACGGACTGCCGGCGACCGGCAAGCGAGTCACGATCGGCGGCGCCGCAATCCACCGCATTGAAGGCAACAAGATCGTCGAGACCTATCAGGTGGTCGATCGCTTGAGTCTGCGCGAGCAGCTCGGCGCGCCGCAGATGGGCGACATCGACGTGGAGTAAAAGATCATGATTACTGAACAGAAACTCGCCATTGATCCGGCAACGACGATGGCCGGCGTCGTCAACGTCACCGTTCAGGTCAGTGCGCCATTCGACAAAGTCTGGCAGTCGTTGACGGACGCAGACGTCGTCGCGCAGTGGTTCGGAGATTTGAGCGGCGACCTGAAATCCGGCGGCAGCGCTCGTCTGGATTTCGGCGACGGCGACTTCTTCGATCTCGATTCCATCGCGCTCTCGCCGCCGAACGTGATCGAGTACGACTGGAAGTTCCTCGGCATAGGACCAACCGACTCGATCACCTGGCAGATCGAACCGAACGAAGCCGGCTGTCGCGTGACCGTTGAAGACGTGCAGCCGGGCCGCACGCGCGAAGCGGCGCTGTCGCTGCGCGAGGGATGGCTCGACTTCACTGCCCGCCTGGTTGCCTTTCACGCAACCGGACAGAACGCGCGCTACGACTGGCGCCACGACCTCGACGTCGGGCTACCGATCAAAGGCAGCGCTGAACAGGTCTGGGTTTCTCTCTTCGCGCCGGACGCGCAAACGCAGTGGCTGCCGTTCAAGTCGTCAATCGAATGGGGCGCGTGCGCGGCAGTCGTCGACGGCGCAACGCCTGACACGATCTGTTTCGATCAAGTTACCTGGCAGCCTGCGCAACGCGCTGAGTTCCAGGTGCGCAGCGACAAGTGGAAGAAACCGACCACGTGCCGTATCGAGCTGACCGCTCGCAACGACGACACGCTGGTCTATGTCAGCCACAACGGCTGGGAGTACATCAGCGACGACAGGAGCGAACAACTGAAGCAGCGCAAACGCTTCTGCGAGCTCTGGATCGAGTCGCTCAAGCAAGCCAGCAGGATTACCGAAGCCTAACTAGTTAATCCGTGTTCCTGCTGTGTGCGCAACATCACGCAGCACTCACACGGAACACGGGATAAAAACAATTTAACTTTCTAAACCGGTTGTACCGAGACTCTCGTTACGAATCGAGTCACCTAAAAGGGAAGGACCGTATGAAAGACTACTGCCTCCGGCGAACCGTCGGTTCGCTGTTGATACTACTCTGCCTTGCGTTCGCTGAACCCGGTTCAGCACAAACCACAACCGCCACCATTTCCGGCACTGTCAACGATGAAACGAAGGCGCTGTTAGCTGGTGTCAGCATCAGCGTCAAGAACCTCGACACGGGGATCGTTCGCGTTGCCGCGACGGATTCCGAGGGACGCTATCGCATTGCGCTCCTCACGCCGGCACAGTACGAAGTGCAGGCAGCCGCGAACGGATTTCAGACCGCGATCCGCACCGGCATCGAACTGACGATCGGCCGCGAGGCACACGTCGATTTCACGCTCAGCGTGGGCGAGGTGTCGGCGAGAGTGCTGGTCGCAGGTGAAGCGTCGTTAGTTGAAACTACGGATCCGAGCATCGGCGCGCTCGTGGATGACAAGAAGATCCGCGACCTGCCGCTGAACGGACGCAGCTACGATCAACTGGTCCTGCTGCAACCGGGAATCTCTTTCTACCCGAATGCCGCTAACGATCTGCAATTCGGCGCGGGCGCGAAGTTCACCGCCTTCGGCGCTCGTCCGCAGGCGAACCTGTTTCTGATCGACGGCACGGACATCAACGATCAAGCAGACTTCACGCCCGGCAGCGCCGCTGGCCTCACGTTGGGAGTCGAAACGCTGCGCGAATTCAAAGTGCTGAGCAGCTCTTACGGTGCTGAGTACGGACGAAAGTCGGGCGCCGTGGTAGTCGCCGTCACTCAATCAGGCACGAACGACATTCACGGCGACGTGTTTCACTTCCTGCGCAACGACAACCTGGACGCGCGCAACTTCTTCGATAAAAAGAGGCCGGAGTTCAAGCGTAACCAGTTTGGCGGCACGTTCGGTGCGCCAATTATCAGGAACAAGGCGTTCATCTTCAGCGGCTACGAAGGCCTGCGTGAAGTGCTTGGGCTGTCAGCCGTGACTGTGGTTCCGAGCGCCTCCGTTCACAAAGGTTGTCTGCCCGATGCGTCTGCACCGAACGGTTTGCGCTGCATCGGAGTCAATCCGAAGATCCAACCGTATCTCGATCTCCTGCCGCTTCCGAATGGTGCGGATCACGGCGACGGCACTGCCGATTTCTTCAGCAACCCCGTCAAGGACACGAAGGAAGACAACTTCACCGTCCGAGTGGACTACGAGTTCAACAAGCGAGACTCGTTCTTCGCGCGCTACACCTACGACGACGCGCAGGTGACGCTGCCTGACGCGATACCAACCTTCGGCCAGAACTTCAAGAGCCGTTACCAGTACTTGACGCTCTCTGAACAGCGAGTGATCTCGCCGAACATGGTGAACGTGTTGCGCTTCGGGTTTAATCGCTCGTACTCCGATAGTAAGTCGTTCCAAACGATCGGTGAGACTCCCGAACTCGCGTTCGTGCCGGGGCAGACAATGGTCGGCAATTGGGTGATCGAATCGACCGCCACCTCTGCTTTCGACGGCGGTTATGGTCCAGTGTCCGCGTTGCCGCGAACGTTCGCTTACAACCTGTTCCAGTACAGCGACGATCTGACTTACACACGCGGCAGGCACTTCTTGAAGTTCGGCGGCAGCTTTTCGCGTAATCAGCTCAACGCGAAAGAGCTCGCGTTCATCCCGCGCGGCACCTACAGCTTCCGCACGATGGAAACTTTTCTGCGAGCACAACCGTTCCTGTTCCGCGCTGAAGCTCCGGGCTCGGACACGCAGCGCGCGTGGCGGCAAAACATCTTCGGTTTCTACGTGCAGGACGACTGGGCCGTCAGCAGCCGGCTGCGGTTGAACCTCGGTTTGCGTTACGAGTTCGTAACCATTCCCCACGAGATTCACGGGAAGTCGAGCACGCTGGTCAACCTCACGGACAAGGACCCGACGGTTGGACCACTCTGGCAACGCAATCCAAGCCTGATGGACTTCGCTCCGCGCGTCGGATTTGCGTGGGACGTCTCCGGCAACGGCAAGACTTCCGTGCGAGGCGGTTTCGGCATCTACTACGACCTGCCGATCTCCTACTTCTACAGCATCCAGGGCAGCCGCACGTTCCCGTTCCACTTCACCGGCACAGTCGCAAATCCGCCATTCCCGAACGCGCTCGATGGACTGTTCACGCCGAGCGCCCGATCTCTCGTCACGTTCGATAAGAACCTGAGCACGCCTACCAAGCTTCAGTACAACTTGTCGGTCCAACGCGAGATTCAATCGGGAACGGTGGTGAGTTTCGGATATGTCGGCTCGCGCGGATATCACTTGCTGAGACATCGCGAAGCCGATCATTTCATTCCGACGATCCTGCCGGACGGCACGAGGTTCTATCCGGCCGGCGCGCCGAAGATCAATCCGAACTTCAATTCGATCCGCATGGCGACTACCGACGTCAACTCATACTACAACGGTCTGTACGCCGGCGTTCTGCGCCGGTTTCAGGGCGGGCTTCAGTTCCAGGCGTCGTACACGTTGTCGAAGAGTACAGACAACAACTCCGGCGCATGGGGCACGGACATCAGAAACCAGGAGTCGTTTGTTGAAGACCCACTCGACGCGAATGCCGACTACGCGCTGTCAGGCTTCGACGCCCGGCACGTAGTAACGTTCAACTTCACTTACGACATTCCCGTCGCCGCACGCTTCACCGGCTTTACCAGAAACGTTCTCGACGGTTGGCAGATCAACGGCATCACGACTCTCTCTTCCGGCCAACCATTCACAGTTGTTTGGAGCGGCAATCGAGGACGGACATATCCGGGCTCGACTCGCAGCCGCCCGAACCTGCGCGCGGGCGCGAATGGGAACCCGGTTTTGGGTGGTCCGGATCTGTATTTCGATCCGACGGTCTTCGAACCGCAGCCGGCTGGATTCACCGGTAACGCGCCGCGTAATTCGATTATCGGTCCTGGTCTGGCCAACACCGATTTCTCGCTGGTCAAGTCGATCAACTTCGGCGAGGGACGTCTGCTTCAGTTTCGATCCGAAGTCTTCAATATCTTCAACCGCGCGAACTTCGGCATACCGCTTCGTGTCTTGTTTGACACGCAGGGGAAGCGCATCGCCAGCGCAGGGCAGATCAAGAACACGATTACGCCCTCGCGCCAGGTGCAGTTTGGATTGAAGCTCACGTTTTGAGCGTGGCCGGCTCGAACGTCGTTAGTACTACCCGGAGGAGCATCATGGAAAAGCCGCCGTTAACCAAACGACAAATCGCAAACCTGAGTGTCGGGCTGCTCGGCATTCAATTCGGTTGGGGACTTCAGAACGCCAACATGAGCGCGATCTACGAGAAGCTGGGAGCGGCGCCGAGTTTGATTCCGTTACTGTGGCTGGCGGGACCTGTCTCGGCGCTGTTGGCCCATCCGATCATCGGCTTCATGAGCGATCGGACGTGGTCGCGTTTGGGCCGGCGGCGGCCGTTCCTGCTGGGCGGCGCGATCTGTTCGAGCATCGCGCTGTTCTTCATGCCGACCTCGCCCGTGCTCTGGGTCGCGGCCACGATCCTGTGGGTCCAGGACTTGAGCATCAACTCCACGATGGAGCCGTTTCGTCCGTTCATCGCCGACAAGCTCGGCGAACGACAACGGACGCTCGGGTTCGCCATCCAGAGTTTCTTCATCGGCGTTGGCGCTGCGTTTGCCAACGTCACACCTTACATTCTTCGTTACCTTGGCGTGAGCGGAGTGACCGAGACGGGCATTCCGCACACGGTCAAGTATGCTTTCCAGTTTGGCGCCGTCTTCTTTCTCGTCACGGTGCTGTGGACCGTCATCACGACGAAAGAAGATCCGCCGAAAGATCTCGAAGCGCTGCGCCGGAAGCAAAGAGAGAGCCGCGGCTTCAAGTGGGTGAAGGAGTTCTTTGCAAACGTCGGCAAGATGCCGGCGACGATGAGGCAGTTTGCAGTCGTACAGGTGTTCACCTGGTTCGGCATGTTCTGCATCTTCATGTTCTTTGCGCCGGCGGTGGCGCGTCATGTTTTCGGGGCCACCGAACCGCGATCGTTGCTTTACAACAAGGGCATCGAGTGGGCGGGCGTTTGCCTCGGCACGTATGCAGTGGTGAGTATTATTGCTTCGGTCCTGTTGCCGCGTATCGTGGCTTTGACGAGCCGCAGGGTTGCTCACGCGCTGTCTCTCACGCTAGGCGGGCTCGGTCTGCTCTCGCTGTACCTGATTCAGAATCAATACCTGGTGTTGCTGATCATGGTGGCCGTTGGTTTTGCGTGGGCTTCGATTCACGCGATGCCGTACGCGATCTTGTCGAGTGCTTTGCCGCCTGATCGAATGGGCGCGTACATGGGCATGTTCAGCTTCTTCATCGCCGTTCCCGGCATCACCGCTTCCCTCACCTTCCGACCGCTCGTCAAGTACGTCTTCGACAACAATCCGCTTTACGTGGTGATGATGGGCGGGCTTTGTTTCCTGATCGCAGCGAGCCTGATGTCGCGCGTGCGAGATCCATTGGAAATCCGTGTTCCGCCCAGGGGCGTAAAAATAGGTATTCCCGCGCCTATCGGAAACACAGATTAAGACGAAAGAGGGATCATTATGTTTGAGAGAATTCTGATTACCGGCGCGACAGGCTCGATCGGCGGTTTTCTCGTCGAGCAGTTGATCGCGCAGGAGAAAGACATACAACTGTTGACGCGCTCGCATGACAAGGCGCGAGAGTTCAGGGCGCGCGGCATCAGGACGTTCGTCGGGGATTTTGACGCGCCCGCGACGTTGTATCCCGCGCTTGCGGGCGCCGACAAACTGTTTCTGCTTTCGGGTGCTGATCCCCGGCAAGTGGAGCAGCAAGGCAACATGATCAAGGCGGCGCAGGGGATGGGCGTTCGGCATATCGTCAAGCTGTCGGCGAGTTGCGCCGGACCTGATCTGCCGACTCCGATCAAGCGTTGGCACTACGAGACCGAGCAGCAGATCATTCGCTCCGGAATCTCGTACACGTTCCTGCGGCCGAACTGTTTCATGCAGAACACGCTCAAGTGGGTTCGCACCATCCGAGACAAAGGCGTGTTCTACATGCCGATCGAGGACGCGCGTGTTAGTCAGGTCGACGTGCGTGACATTGCGGCGGTGGCGGCGGTCGTGTTGACAAGTAACGGACACGAGGGTCAGACGTATGAGATCACCGGCCCCGAGGCTTTGACGTTCGAAGAAGTGGCGGATCAGTTTTCGACCGCACTCGGCAGGGTCGTGCGTTACGTCCGCGTCTCGTTTGAGGAGTCGCGCCAACACATGATCGACTCGGGGATGGAAGAGTGGCTGGCCTCGGCTGTGACGCAGACGTACCGCTTCATGAAGGATGGCGGCGCGTCGCATGTGACTGACGTTGTTGCGCGTTTGACCGGGAGTGAGCCGATCACATTCAGCGAGTTCGTGCGCGACTATGCAGCGGCGTTCAAGCCGTCGGGAGTGGTTGCGGCGGCGCTTTAGCGTTCGTTATCATGCGCGTACCTCATTTCACATCACAAAGGAGAAGCAATGATCACTCGTACAAAACTGATCAGCGTGTGGGTCAGTGATCAAGACAAGGCCTACGATTTCTACGTCAACAAGCTGGGGTTCAAAGTCGAAACGGATCAGACGATGCCGAACGGATTTCGCTGGTTGGAAGTGGTGCCGCCAGGCGCCGAAACTCACCTCGCGATCGCGAAGCCCAGTGCCGGACAGACGGACGCGAAGATCGGCGGGTTCTCCGGCATCGGTTTCGACGCGGACGATATTCAGTCCACGTATGACGATCTGATGGCCAAGGGCGTCAACTTCACCGCGCCGCTGACGAAACAACCGTGGGGCGCGATGATGGCCCAATTCGCTGACCCGGACGGCAACGTCTTCATGCTCGGCGGCTGAACACTGAACAGCCTAAGGAACAGCCTTTAAAATTCGTGCCATTACTGCAAGCGCGCCGAGATGGTAGGCGTTGTGGTCGGCGATGAGGAGTGCCTCACGCAGGATCGTTTGGCCGTCGCCGTGTGGTATCGCAGCGTGCAAGTCTGTCGACGTGTCCTCGACGAGCGCTTCCATCTGTTGCAGATCGTTTCGAAACGCGTCGACTGTTTTTTGCCACAGGGCGCGTGTGCCCGCTTCATCCGGAGGTGGCCAGTAACCTTTCGGGAAGTCGGGTGAGAGGTGGTCGGGATCGCGGCTGAACTCGAGTATGTCCCACTGCGCGAGCCGCATGTGTTCGAGAACCTGCCAGGGCGTGTAAGGCAGCCCTTCGATCTGGCGGCCGCACAAGTCCGCGGGAAAGCTATTCACGAAATCGTCAAACGACTGATGAGCCCCGCCGCCTCTCAGGAGGTAAAGCACGTGTTTCCTTACCGAATCGTCCTTATCGTTCTGCGACATCACACCCTCCTCGATTGAAGATGCCCATTGTCGCATCCCAAGCGGTCATCGCAGAAGCGGTTTAAGACTTTGTCTTTGGCTCCATTGAGGCGATGAAAAGGCGTTTTCTATAACAGTCGCCAACTACGTGCTGTTCGCGGAGTAGCGAGCAAGTTGCTGTTCAACCCGAGCACTATCAATTTGTCTCCACCGATCCAGCCCTCCCGTTCATCCCGGAAGAAGATGGCCAATAGATCATTGTTGGTGGGACTCCTCACCTTGGCCCAAGATAAGCCTCCATTACCGGTGTGATAGATTCCGCCCCCAGCACCCACAACCCAGCCCTCGCTTCCCTTCAATTCGAGATCGTACAGTGTCTCGGATGCCGATGGTGTCCTGTCCTCCCAGTCTTGCCCATTGCGGCTGGACAGAAGGAGCCCGCGATTGCCAGCCTGTCCGTTCCGCGATGTACCTCCCGCAAGCCATACCTCGGGTCCAACTATCTTTACTCGCAAAAAGTAGCTACCCACGTCGGCATACGGTGTTGTCCGCCATTGCTGTCCCTGGTAGCGCATGATTAGCCCGCCGTCGCCTACCGCCCACACCTGCTGCGCCTTGTCGCAGGCGACGGAATTGAGCGCGCGCGAGCTCCCGGTGAACGATATCGTCCGCAACTTATCCGACTCAATCGTGCCCTCAACTATGCCGGCATCGCCAACGATCCATGCTTTACCCGATGGGTCGACACACATACTCGAGAAGAGCGTGAAGTTCGCGCCGGCGAACGACGAGAGGTCGTTCAGATTAACGGTCAGCCAAGTTGTTCCGCCGTCATTGGTTTTGAGCATCAGCGGTTTCGACTTCTGCGTACTGCTCGAAACACCCGACGCCGCACTCATGCGCTCTGTGCCCAAGATCCATCCTCTTTGTTGGTCGCTGAACCACATCGCGTAGAAACCACGTGTGCCGGCACTCTCTAACACAGGTGTCCAATTCCTGCCGCCGTCGTTGGTGTTTACCAGTGCCAACGCCGTTAAGCCAAGCCCGTTCAACTCATCGAAAAACACCAGCGAGTTGAAAGAGGTAGGGTGGCCGCCGGTGGCTTCGCTCAATACCTGCCATCTGTCAACCGCGCCAGATGAAGCAGAGCAAGCGTCCATGTGGAAGGCAGCGAGCGCAGCCGCCAACCATAGCGCCAATCCCGTTATTATCCCTCGTCGGTTCATCGCTCTTAGTGTCTTATTCGAGTATTTGGAGACCCCTGCCTGTGGCGCAGAATGTTCTCAAAACGATTAGCCCTGTATGTTGATTCGGTTCTCATCCCGTGCTTTATCGCGTTGTGAGCATGGCCATATTCGTGGGCGTCAACCTGTTCGTTAGTAAAGGTCAATGCGTCACCGTTACTAGAGACGTATTTTCTGCGATTGTACAAAGCAAACGCCGCAGTATTCGCCGCCTCCCGCGAAACAAAGATCTGTACGTTACCTGTCAAGCTCTCGTCTTTATTTAACGTGGCTGCGCCTCCCCACCTGGGACTTGTCGTTGAGCTTGTCGCAGTCTCACAAATGGACGCCAGGCAGGATTTATAAGAGAAGCTTTCGGCAAGCCTATACTCGACGTGCTCACTACTGCCGATAATATCCGCCATGCCCTGGCTGAACTCTACTTCATACGCGTTGTCACCTCCGATTGCGGCAAACTTATTTTGATTCTCCTGACTGCCAAAATTTACGACTGTAACGTTGCCTAAACCTTCAATGTTTTGCTGATTGAAATCGAGCAGGTTGAAACGCTCGTCTCCCAACATCTTTCGCAGTCTCTCAAGCCCGTCCTTCTGATCTTGTTCGCTGCCTGTTAAGACCACATCCTCTCCAAACGGATCCACGTACTTAAGCGGGTTGTTGAGGACAGACCCATAACGATTCCAATTCTGCGGTTGTGATAGATAGGTAACGAAGTCTGTTGCATCTTCGCTGTCAACAATCGGATTGTATGGATCGACGCTGGTGAAACGGCCCTGCGTCGATGAGTAATAGCGTGCAAGGAAGTAATCCAGCCCCGTTTCGAAATCGCGTTCCTGCGAGGTGAACTGCTGGCGGATGCGATCGCCGCCGGAGTAGGCGGGATCGAAGGCGCGGCCGCCGGCGATTAGCGCTTCGCCGAAGGGAGCATAATCGTTGCGCTT
>DASRIM010000499.1:0-3448 GCA_035649995.1 Pyrinomonadaceae bacterium
CGGCTTAACGCTTATAGTGGTTTTGAGCCGAGCAGGACTCGAACCTGCGACCCACTGGTTAAAAGCCAGTTGCTCTACCAACTGAGCTATCGGCCCATCTACATGCAGAGAGCACGCGTGGGCGTGCTCATTTTCAAGCGAGGAAAAGTTCGCAGGGCATTCTACCGGACACGACGTTAGGATTCAAATGTGGTAGGTTGGAACCACCGGTATGACCGATGCTGAACTGTTTCGCGCGGTGCTCATCGAGGGCGCTATCGGCGGCGCGGTGCTGTCGCTGATCGCGTTTCTTTTGTCGAGGTTTACTGAGGACATCGTGGGTAGGACGTTGCTCGCGACGGTGCTGTTCGCCGCCGCCGGCGCCTATTTTGGTTTCGCCGTGACCGCGCCGGTGTCGCGCATCTGGCTATTGATAGAACTGCTGCAATGCATCGGCTTCGGCACGATGGGACTGATGGGCTGGCGCGGATCGGCGCGATGGTTGGCGCTGGGATCGGCGTTGCATCCAGTTTGGGACTTTGGCTTGCACTACGTGGGTCCGGGAAGAGACGTTGGACCGTGGACATACGCAGTCGCCTGTCTCAGCTTCGATTGGGTCGTGGCTGCCTATATCTTTATCCGTTATCGCTGAGCCAGCGACCTAATGCCGAGTCCTGCACGATGATCGTCTGCGAGCGTTCCGGTCCGGTCGAAACGAGCCCGATCTGCACGCCGATCTGTTCAGACAAAAAGTCGACGTAACGACGCGCATTCGCGGGCAGGGAACTCATCTCGGTCATACCCAGCGTCGAGCTCTGCCATCCGGGCAGCGTTGCAAAGATCGGTTCGACCCGCCGCAGATCCTGCGACACCGCGGGCAGCGATTCGCACACGCGTCCGTTCAACTTGTAACCCGTGCAAACCTTGATCTCGTCAAGCGTATCGAGCACGTCGAGCTTCGTCAGCGCTACCGACGAGAAGCCGTTGATCTCAGCGGCATAACGAGTCGCGAACGCATCGAACCAGCCACAGCGGCGCGGCCGTCCTGTCGATGCGCCATACTCACGCCCACGCTCGCGAATCATCTGGCCCAACTCCGCTTCACCCTCGAGCATCTCGGTCGGGAATGGTCCCTCGCCGACGCGCGTCGTGTACGTCCGCACGATTCCCAACACGCCGCCCAGCCGATGCGGCGCGAGGCCGGTGCCGATAATCGCGCCGCCCGCAACGGTCGTGGACGACGTGACGAACGGATAAGTCCCGTGATCGACGTCGAGCAGCGTTGCTTGCGCGCCTTCGAGAAGGATCGATCGCCCTTCGGTCGCGGCGATGTTCAGGAAGTGAGTGGTGTCGGCGATGAACGGCGCCAGACGCTCGGTAAACACCGACATCTCCTGGAAGATCTGATCGGCGTCGAGACGTTCGCCGCCGTAAGCCTCGATGATGCGGTTCGCGTCCTCGAGATTTCGCTCGATGCGCGAACGAAGGACGTCAGGAACGAGCGCATCGGCGGTACGTATTCCACGGCGTCCGGCCTTGTCTTCGTATGCCGGCCCGATGCCGCGAAGCGTGGTCCCAACCTTTTCGTTTCCGAGCCGCTCTTCGCTCGTGTGGTCCAGCGCGCGATGATAGGGAAGTATCAGGTGAGCGCGCGAACTGATCTTCACGCGCTCGGGTGAAACTTCGATGCCCTGCTGCGTGAGGCGATCCGCTTCGACAAAGAACGCCTTCGGATCGATGACCATGCCGTTGCCCAGCACGCACGTCTTGCCGCGATGCACCACGCCGGACGGCAACAGGTGCAGCACAAACGACTCGTCGCCGACCTGGACCGAATGGCCCGCATTATGTCCGCCCTGGTAGCGCACGACGATCTCGAACCGCTCGGCGAGCAGATCGACGATCTTGCCTTTACCTTCATCGCCCCACTGGGCGCCTATCACCGCAATAACGTTTGCCATTGGTCACTCAGAGTTGCGCGACTTCCCGGTACAGCTCGACGTACTTCTTCGCCGCAGCTTCCCAGGAGTTGTCGACCAACATTCCGTTACGTTGAATCTTTTGCCAGTCGTCAGGACGGCCATAAAAGTAAAGGGCCTCGCGGATTTTTTCAAGCAACGCACCAGCGTTGTAGGGACCAAACTTGAAGCCGTTGCCCGTGCCTGTCGAAGGATTGAAATGCTCGACCGTGTCGTCTAAACCGCCCGTTGCCCGGACCACCGGGACCGTGCCGTACCTCATGCTGTACATCTGGTTCAACCCGCATGGTTCATACAATGACGGCATCAGGAAGATGTCCGCGCCCGCTTCGATCTGATGCGGCAGCGGTTCGCCCGCGAAACCCTTGTAAATGCCGACCTCGCGCGGTGACGCATCGTGCCAGCGCTGCAAGAAGTCTTCGTACTCTTTCGCTCCCGCGCCGAGCGCGATGAAAAACGAACCTGTTTGCAGGATTGGCCCGGATATTTCACGGATGAGGTCGTACCCTTTTTGACTGACCAGGCGCGAGATCGTCGCGATGATCGGACGATGAGGCTCTTGCGGCAGTTCGAAACGCCGTAACAGATCGATCTTGCACTCGCGTTTGCCCGACAAGTCGTCAACGGAAAAGTTTGCCGCGATATGAGGATCCGTTTCCGGGTTCCAGACGCCGTAGTCAACGCCGTTTGTGATTCCTGCCAGTCGATTGGCACGCGCGCGCAACAGCCAGTCGAGCCCGTGACCTTGTTCGGGCGTTTGAATCTCGCGCGCGTAGCGCGGACTGACCGTCGACAATGCTTCGGCGGCGATGATTCCTGCTTTCAGAGCCGAGGCCGTGCGGCCCAACATGAAGTCGTCGCGTTCGGGCGATTCGCCAAAACCCAACCACCACAAATCGCCCGGATCGAACAGCCCCTGATACCCGACGTTGTGAAGCGACAGCAGGCCGCGCGAGTTTTGAAAGAACGTATCGTGACGCCGCCGCGCGCGCAGTTCGGCGATGGCGAAGCCGCAGGGCCAATCGTTCCCGTGTATGACGTCCGGTTGCCAGTCGAGATGTTTCAGCAGTGCGAGTGCGGCGCGCGAGAAGAACGCGAAACGAATGTGATCGTCTTTATAACCGTAGATGTTCGGACGCGCGAAGAACTCGGGCGTTTCGAGGAGATACGCCGGCGCGCCGGCCGCGTCACTCGAAACGAAGCGAACGTGATGCACCCGGCCGCGCCATTCAACGCGAACGTTCTCGACAGCTTCGCCGCCGCTCAGCAAGTCGCGGTCGATCAGATCGTAAAGCGGCAGGATCAGACGCGCATCGACGTCATGTTGAGCAAGTGCCTTGGGCAAGGCGCCGGAAACGTCAGCCAGCCCGCCCGTCTTGGCAAAAGGCACAGCTTCAGAAGTCAGGATGGCGATGCGCATTGTGGCAGCTTGGAGACCAGGGAAGGAGGCGAAGGAAAAAGGATGAACGCGGGCGATCGTTCATCCTTTT
>DASRIM010000500.1:0-11699 GCA_035649995.1 Pyrinomonadaceae bacterium
GTCGTCACCACGCCGAACCAGTTGCGCGGTCCGGATTACCAGACCTACTTCACCGACTATCTCAACACGTTCGGCAACGAGAGTTGCTTCATGCCGTTTTACTGGGCGCGCGTTCACGCGAGCGGCGATCTGATCTTCTGCCCCGGCCATCCGGACGTCATCGCCGGCAACGTCTTTCGCGATGGCTTCATGGAGTCGTTCAATTCCGCGACGGCGATAAAGTTTCGCAAGCATATGCTGACGAACCGTCTTCCGATCTGCAATCGCTGCTGCGGGCTGTACATGACGAACCCGGCGCGCTCGTTCGAACAGAAAGCACGAAAGCGGCTCGCGTTGCCGAAACACGTCACCACCCACTGGCCCGAGACGCTGACATGATCACGCTGACCGTCCTGTTCATCGCGACGCTGTTTCTCGCCTATTCCAACGGCGCGAACGACAACTTCAAAGGCGTCGCGACACTCTTCGGCAGCGGCACCACCAATTACAGAGCAGCAATCACGTGGGCCACTGTCACGACGTTTGCCGGGTCGATCACCTCGCTGTTTCTGGCGGAGACTTTGCTCAAAAACTTTTCCGGACGGGGTTTGGTGCCTGACGCGTTAGCTGCGTCGCCGCAGTTCGTGTTGGCTGTGGGGTTGGGCGCCGGGCTGACGGTGATGCTGGCCACGCTGACCGGGTTTCCGATCTCCACAACGCATGGATTGGTCGGCGCGCTTGGTGGCGCCGGGCTGATCGCCGTAGGTACGAACCTTAACTTCGCCACCCTCGGGACGCTCTTCGTTTTACCGTTGCTGGTCAGCCCTCTTATCGCGGTGGGCGCCGGCGTCGTGAGCTATGTTTTCGCGCGCGCGCTGCGCGTCAAACTCGGCGTGCAGAAAGAATGGTGCGTGTGCGTCGGCGAAGTGGTCCACGTGGTCCCGATTCCGCAGCCGCGAGGATTGATCGCGCTCGCGCCGGTCGTGTTGCCGGAAGTATCACTCGGCGCCGTGGAGCAGTGCCGGCAACAATACAAGGGTCAGCTTTTCGGCGGCAGCGTGCAACGCGGGCTCGACTTCGTTCACTTTCTCAGCGCCGGCAGCGTCGGCTTTGCGCGTGGACTGAACGACACGCCGAAGATCGTCGCGTTGCTGCTGGTGATGCAGGCGTTCGACGTGAGGTTCGGGATGTTGCTGGTGGCGATCGCGATGGCCGTTGGCGGTCTGCTGAACGCCAAGCGTGTGGCGATCACGATGAGCAAGCGCATCACGCCGCTGAATCCCGGCCAGGGCGTTACTGCAAACCTGGTGACGTCCGGCCTCGTCATTCTCGCGAGCCGATTGGGGCTGCCTGTTTCCACGACCCATGTTTCAGTCGGATCGTTATTTGGTATCGGCTTGATCACCAGAGAAGCGAATGTTCGTGTGGTTGCGAATATCCTCCTATCGTGGGTGCTCACTCTGCCGGTGGCGGCAATTCTTAGCGCGGCGATCTACGCCACAATCACGTACCTATAATGAAGCATCCGTACACAGCGCGCGATTATCTGCACTTCGCCCGGTTTTACTGGCGCGGCCGGCAGCGACAGCAGCGCTGGAGCAGAGACTTTGAGCACGCCGTGCGTGACGGGAGTTTCAAGCTTCCATGGGCTGCCGTGGTCCAATTCATACCCACCGAGGCGTGCAATCTGCGCTGCCCGTTCTGCAACCAGTGGGGCGAGAACGGTTACTTTCGTGCAGGCGCGCGCAAGGTCGAAAACATGGACGCCGAAGCGATGACTTCGCTGATTCAGCGTCTGTCGCCGCGCGATTCGCTCGTCAACATCCATGGCGGCGAGCCGTTCGCCTACAAGCACGTCGACAGTTTGCTGACGGCGCTGGCCGAACGCGACTTCGACGTGCTGATCACCACCAACGGCACCCTGATGAAGTCTCATCTGCCGTCCGTCGCGCGAATCAGGAACCTCGCTTTCATTCTTTCGATCGACGGCGACGAAGCGACGCACGATCGCGTGCGCGGCGCGGGCACGTTCAAGGACATTGCGGAAGGTCTCGAAGGATTGTTTGCACTGCGGCGAGAGCTCGGCTTGCCTTTGCCGCTCGTGATCATGAGCAGCGTCGTTTGCGAGTGGACCACTGACGTGATCGACAAAGCCTACGACACCGCTGCGCGGCTCGGCGTGTTTTTCATCAACTACAACCTGCGCTACTTCATGCCCGAAAGCGCGGGTCTCGCTTATGAGAAACACTTGCAGCAAGAGATGGGCGTGAAGTCGTCAGGCGCCTGGCGTGGCTGGGTCGTGCCCGGTCATGAAAAGACCGATTACCGCGAGCCCGTCGAACGACTGCGCCGCCTGCTGGCGAAACGCAGGCTCACGCCGCCGTACGTGGTGACTGGCCCAAGCCATTTACGGGGAAGAGACTTTGACGAGTGGTTTTCCGACTATCTCAACACGTTCGGGAACGAGAGCTGTTTCATGCCGTTCTACTGGGCCAGGATCCACGCCAACGGCGATCTGATCTTCTGTCCGGGGCACCCCGACGTGATCGCGGGAAACGCGTTTCGCGACGGTTTTATGGAATCGTTCAACTCGGACGTGGCCGTCAGGTTTCGCAAGTACATCCTGCTGAACCGAATGCCGATCTGCAATCGTTGTTGCGGACTGTACATGACTAACCCGGCGCGCAAGTTTGAGCAAAAGGCGCGGCGCAATCTCGGTCTCGACAAGAAAGTAACGGTCCATTATCCGTGAACGGTGCGACTTCCAATTCGCTGCGCTTTTATGCGCAGCTATACGTCGACCACAAACCTGCCGCGGTGTGGTCCTACTTTTCCGACCTCACGCAATGGAACCGCTGGAGCCCGATCTGTCTGGACTGCCGATTGATTGAAGGCGTGGCGCTTCGCACTGGTTCCGTGATGCGAATTCGTTTTCGCGTCGCGCGTATTTCGACAGTCGTGCTGGCAAATGTCGTCAATCTCAACTCGCCGCGAATGATCACCTGGACGGGCGCGAAGTTCGGACTGAAGGCCGTACACACGTATCGATTCGAGAGTTGCGGAACGGGCACGTTGATGATCAATGAGGAGAGGATCTTCGGCGCTCCTTTCCCGGTCAGCAACATGGTCAAACGGTGGTACGCGGCGAGCGACCTCTCGTTTCAGTCGCTTGCCGGAATTAAGCGCGAGCTCGGATGAAAAAGATCCTTATCGTCAGCTGCCGTTTTGACGAAGACCGCCGCGGCGGCTCGCGGCCCTGGCGTGTGCCGCAGGCGATGGCGCCGGCGTTTCTCGCAGGCGCGTTCAATCCAAGACTCTGCCAGGTGCGGCTTTACAGTGAGCTTTACAGCGGCCCGCTCGTCGATCGCGATCTTCTCGCATGGCCCGACATGTTGGTCCTTTCGGGTCTGCAAGTCGACTTCGATCGCTTTCTCCACCTCACGGCTTATGCTCGAACACTCAATCCGAAAGTCGTCGTCGTGGCCGGCGGTTCGTTGATTGACGTGCTGCCTGTGTTCTCGCGAAAGTTTTTCGATTACTGCTGCTCCGGGCCGGTTGAAGAGATTCGCGACGTTATTCGCGACGTCTTCGGCGCCGATCACATCGCGGAGACTTTCATGCCGCGTTACGATCTCGCCTACTGGAGCAAGGGCATCGGCCTCGTCGAATCCAGCCGCTACTGCAACTTCCATTGCAGTTTCTGCACGATGTCGATCAAGCGGCAGCCTTACACGAACTTCGATCCGGACCACGTTCGCCGGCAGATCCTGAGCACGAAGCAAAAGCGCGTCTTCTTTCTCGACAACAATTTTTACGGCAACAACATTCACCAGTTTGAAAGCAAGCTGGAGATGTTGAAGGAGATGAAGCAGTGCGGCGAGCTGACTTCGTGGGGCGCCGAACTGACTGCCGACTTCTTCATGCGGGAACGAAACCTTAAACTCGCGCGCGAGTCGGGCTGCACGGCTTTGTTCTGCGGCGTCGAATCGTTCGATGCCGTCAGCCTGTCGGCGTTTGAGAAGCGGCAGAACGTCACCGATCAGGTGGAAATGATTCGGCGTTGTCTCAACGCGGGGATCCTTTTTATCTACGGCATCATTCTCGACCCAACGCGCCGCACGATCCGATCGTTGCAGGATGAATTTGAGTTCGTGCTCGACAACGATGAGATTCCATTGCCGGGTTACATCACGCTGCCGATCCCGCTGCTGGGAACGCCGTTGTTCTTCGATTACTTGAACAACGATGAAATCCTCCCGCGCACTCGCATCCGCGACCTTGACGGTACGACGTTGTCACTCAAACCGTTGGAGAGTTTGGAAGCATTCAGCGACTTTTGGCCGCGAGTGCTTCGCTGGCAGGACCGAAAGCGCCGGCTCGTTGCGCGGACTTATCGTTTCGCTCGGCGTTATCGCCACGTTCTCGACGCGCTCAATCAGTTTGTGAACCTCGGCAACACCGCGACGCAGTTGTTGCCGAGGTACCGGAATTACAAGCGAACGTTCGTCAGCACCACCGATTGTCTGGATCCGGTTTATGAGCCTGTGTTTCGTGTCGAATCCAGATTTGCATCGTACTTCGAGCCAACCTGTTTGACTGACGAAGCCGGACGCTTGAATCCCCAACTCGAAGAAGTCATGCACCTGGACCGATCTACTTCACGCATTGTCGTGGGCGCATGATCTTCGAGAAGACGTAATTCGCCACGTTCGTTCCGGCTGACTGTCCGGCTACGTTGTCGAACCTGAAGTGAATGCCGCCATACACGCGTGCGGCAGCTTGCTCATCCGCCATCGCACCAAAGCCTGAATACGAACGCGTCGCACCGCCCGCGCCAACCCACGTGTGATCGAAACGAATATCGTCGCGTCCGAAAAACAGCGCGAGGATGGTCGCTTGCGACGTGCCGATCGCGGCCATGTTTCCAGCGTACGATGGATATGGCGGAGCAGGGACCAGCGACGACCATGCAGGATCCGGGCTCGTCGCCGCGTTCCCGTCTTCGTCGGCACGGCGAATCGCCGTGACCGGCCGCCACAAGCCATGCTGAAACTTGCTTGCGAACGTCGTCTGAAGGGCGTCGTGCATCGCGATGTTCGTCAACGCGAACAAGCGCGCCTTTTCGACGGTCGTGATGTTCTGCACCGTTGAAACTGTGCGCGTCACATTGTTCCAGACGAGCAGGAAGTTTGTCGGCGTGCCCACGTTGGCCCAAAGTTTCGCGACCAGCGTTTGATCCGCTGTCCGCGTTGCGCTGGTGGCCGATCCAATTTCCTTGACCTCGTTGAAATCGGCAGTGTATTGCGCGCTGGTCATCGCCGGCGGCGCATTCGGCGCGAACTGAGTCGCCGAAGTGATCGCAAACGGCATCACCGACGCATAATGCGTAAACGCCGCCGGCGCATTGCCCGGCGGAGTCGGCTGCCAGTTGCCGGGAGTCGCCGGCAGCGTGTACGACGGCGGGGTTACGTTCCAACCGTCGTTTGCGCGCACCGCCAGAATTCGTTCGGCAACGATCTCACCGACGCGAATGCCTTGCTGCGCGCGGTATTCCTCGATGCCCTGAAGTGACGTTGCCAACTCCGCAGCGAAGATCGCGATGCGTGCCGGGTAAAACGCCGCCAAAACGTCATGCGCAGCCTGTGCGGCTGCCGCTTCGAGCGACGCGTTTTGCGAACCCGGAACGTCCGTCAAGTAAGGCGTATGCGTTCCGTCAATCGAGTTAACGGCGTCGTACATTGCCGCGTGCATAATCGCGTAACTGCGCACGGGCATGATCGTCGCCGGCTGTTGTCCGGGCGTGAGAATCGTCTCCATCAACACGCGGTTCCATTGGAGGATGACGTCCTCTTGAAACACCGCCGGATTCGTTGAATTGTGATTTATCGCCCACGTGTGTGCCTGGGCGCAGATTAAGATTGCTATGGCCAGAATGTAATGACCGAGTCGCTGGTTCATTTCCTTTTCTCCTAAGGTATCCGGCGTTAGAATGGCCGGGTTTTTCATTTTCAAACCACCACGAAGTTCACTCGCGTTTCGGATGGGAAACTAAGTCAGGAGCGATGAAGAGGTACTTAGAAATCCGCTGAATCTTTCTGAAAGAGTTTCTGAAAGCCGCCATGTCCGTGCAGGAAAAGCACTTCTACCAATTCGGGCCGTTCAGTCTTGACCCCGTGAAACGGCGGCTGCTGCGTGACGGCGAGGTGGTGCGGCTCACGCCGAAGGCGTTTGAAACGCTGCTCGCGCTCGTGCAGGAGCGCGGAAAGACCATCGAGAAAGACGAGCTGCTCAACAAGGTCTGGGCAGGCGTGGCCGTGGAGGAAAACAACCTCAACCAGAGCATCACGGCGTTGAGAAAATCGCTGGGAGACAGCCGCCACGAGAGCCAGTACATCGCCACGATCCCGGGCGTTGGCTATAGGTTTGTTGCCGACGTGAAAGAGGTCGACGGCGACGAGAGCGTAACCGAGACTCCGGCCGCCGCTCCCGAATCCCGGCCGGTGACACGCACCCGCGCGCTTCGTTACGCGCTCCTGGTTATTGTTCCACTCGTGCTCGCGGCGGTCGTTTACGCCTTGCTCAACCGGGAAAAACCGGTCGCGGCTGTTTCGTCGATCATGGTCTTGCCGTTGGAGAACCTTTCCGGCGATCCGAGTCAGGAGTATTTCGCTGACGGCCTCACCGACGCGCTTATCGGCGATCTCGCGAAGATCGGGAGCCTGCACGTCATCTCGCGCACGTCGTCGATGCACTACAAAGGGACGAAGAAATCACTTCCGGCGATCGCGGCTGAAATGAAAGTCGACGCCATCGTCGAAGGGACGGTGCAA
This sequence comes from Pyrinomonadaceae bacterium, assembly GCA_035649995.1. Taxonomy (GTDB): domain Bacteria; phylum Acidobacteriota; class Blastocatellia; order Pyrinomonadales; family Pyrinomonadaceae; genus PSRF01. The sequence continues at coordinate 6,810 of DASRIM010000500.1, forward strand.
CGTTCGGGCGATCGCGTCGTGATTCGCGCGCAACTGATTCACGCTCCGACTGACCGACATCTCTGGGTGCAAACTTACGAACGACCGATACGCGATGTGCTGGATCTGCAAAGCGAGATCGCGCAGACGATCGCGCAAACCGTTCAGATCCAGATGACGGCGGCGGAGCAGTCGAGACTGACTGCGCGCCATGCGGTGCGGCCGAAGGCGTTTGACGACTATCTTCAGGGCCGCTTTCTCTACTGGAATAAACGCACCGGAGAAAACCTGAACAAAGCGATCGGACACTTCCGCAGCGCGATAAACGAAGATCCCAATTACGCGCCCGCGTACGTCGGTTTGGCCGACTGTTATAACGCGCTCGGCGCGGTGCAGGTCGGAGCGTTGCCTCCGCTCGACGCCCGGCGGCTCGCGGAAGAAGCGGCGACGAAAGCACTCGCGCTCGATCCCTCACTCGCCGAAGCCTATAACGCGTTGGGCTATGTGAAGCTGTTCAACTGGAATTGGGCCGGCGCGGAGCAGGATTTCAAACGCGCCATCGAGCTCAATCCGAATTACGCCAACGCGCATAACTTTTACGCCAGTTTCCTGATTGCACGCGGCCAAATTGACGAATCGATCGCGGCGTCGAATCGCGCCCGCGAACTGGATCCGTTCTCGCTTTCGATCAGCGCACAGCGAGGTTTCCTGCTCGAGAACGCGCGCCGCTACGATGAAGCGATCGATCAGCTTCGAGCAGTGATTGTGATGGATCCGAATCACTACCAGGCTTACTGGATCCTGGGCCATACTTACGCGGCGAACGGGCAGTACGATCAAGCGATCGAGGCATCTCAGAAGGCGGTCGACTTGTCGGAACGAGCGCCGGGCGCGTTGGGGATGCTCGGCCTGGCGTACGCTCTCGCCGGCCGTAAAGACGACGCGAATAAAGTCTTGAACGAGCTAGTCGAGCTCAACCAGCAGCGGTACGTGACGCCGGTCGCTTTCATCAACGTCTACATCGGCCTCGGCAACAAGGACCAGGCTTTCGTCTGGCTGGAAAAGGCGTTTCAGGAACGCTCGAACTACCTCGTGTACCTGAAAGTGTTTCCGATCGTGGATCCACTCCGCTCGGACGCACGTTTCACCGATCTGGTCCGGCGCGTCGGTCTGCCGCAGTGATCTCTTTCTAAACTCCGAATCAGGGAGAACGACACCATTGGCAACTCCGATCCTAACCAACAAGGAGTCATGGAATTCGGCCCTGAAGTACATGTGGGGTCAATATCGAACGTGGGATCTAACGGCGCAGGCGTTGAAGAACGGCGTCTCGCGCTGGCGCGACACAGTGTTCGCGTTGAGCATTGTCGGCGCGATCCTCGGTGCGCTCGCTAAACAATTAGACGCCTGGAAAACGGGCACGTTGCCGGAGTGGTTGCCCGAGGCGTTAGGTGTGCTGGCTGGTATCGCACTCGGTCTCGCGGGTTACTTCACGAAAGAGCTATTGAGCCCGGCGCCTGAAGCAAAGGCAGTCCGGGCGCGCGCGGCTGCCGAAGCGTTGAAAAGCAACGCCTACCTGATGGCCACGGGCGCGCCGCCATACGCCTCGGCGGCCAGTCCGGATCAACTGCTGGCAAAGGCGAGAGAGATCCGCGGCGGCGTTGAAGACCTCTCTCCGCTCGCGCTCACCAACGCACAGGAGACCGAAGGGATGCCGTCCGCGCCGATGTCTGTCGATGAATACATTCGAGACCGCGTGGTACAGCAGATTGAAACGTTTTATCTTCCCAAGGTTCGCAGCAACGCGCGGAAGCTGGCGATGGGCCGCAGATTGAGTCTAATCTTGGGTGCATTGGCGGTGGTGTTGGGGCTTTGGAGCGCGACGTCGGCTTCGGTGGCCGGGTGGGTCGCGGTTATCGGCGCGATTACGGCAGCGATTGCCGCCCGCCAATATGCGGAACGTAATCAGTTTTTGAGCGTGAGTTATCAGGCGACTGCCGACAGGCTCAAGTATTTGAAAACAAAATGGGAGATCTTCGGTATCGCGGAGACTGGCGTCGATGCCCAACACGCGTTTATCGTCGACTGCGAAGACGCCATCTCGACGGAGAACAGCGCATGGATGGCTGAGTGGACCAAGAAAGGCGGTGACTAATGAAGAAATCAATCCTTGCCCTCATCGCCGCGCTTGCGCTGCTTGGCTCCGCTCCCTCTTTTGCTCAGGAGCCCAACGATAAACAGCAACGCGAGACGAAAGAGCGCCAGGAACTGGAAAAGAAGACGCTCGCGCTTTTGAATGAAGTTGCGTCGGCGTCATGGGGACTCAAAGCGGTCGAGAATAGATCCTTCGTGATGGCCGCCGCGGCCGATCTGCTGTGGGACTCCGATCAGAAACGCGCCCGCACGCTTTACTGGGACGCGATGAACAGTCTCAACCTGTCGTCAGTCGGCCGCAGTTCCACAGAAAACCCATCGAAGGCCGACCTGCAAAAGCTCCAGCAGGAGTTTGTCATCGTTTTCGAATTACGACAGACCATGTTGCGGAAGGTGGCCCGCAGGGATGCGCAACTCGCCCTGGACATGTTGCGAGCGACGCGCCAGGTTCAGTTTCAGAAATCCGACGGAGGAGTGCAGTTTCTCGACGATCGTGAGCTCGAACAAGAGATCGCGGCCGAAGTCGTCGCCCGCGACCCTGCCCAGGCGTTACAGCTCGCGCGCGAGAGTTTGGCCAAAGGTTTCTCGTATCAATTGTTGAATCTGTTGTATCTGCTCAACCGCAAGGATCGGGAGAAGGCTACACAGTTTGCCGGCGAGATCATCGCAAAACTGCGCTCGGCGAATTTGGCGACTGACCAGCGCGCGTCGACGATCGCGACGGAGCTTGTGGAGAGCAGCCGCAACCGCAGCTCGAGGCTTGTGAACTCTTCCGCCATCAGTGGCCCAACACCGCTGGCACTCACCGACGAACAGAAACGTGAGCTCGTCGATTCGCTTACCAACGCGGCCCTGACGGTTTCCGCAAACTCGAGCCTGCTATATGAAATCAGGCAACTGACAGCGGAGATCGATCAGTTCTTTCCGGAGCGTCGCCAGGCGTTGGAAAAGAAGTTGGCGGCATTCAACCAAACTCTCAGTAAGGATCAGCGCGCGGGCGACGAATTCGACACGCTGATTCGCGAGGGCAGGGCCGAAGAGCTCGTGCGCAAGGCAGCTTCGGCAGAAGCAGAAAAAAACCGTCCGGTTTGGTATGGACAAGCGGTGCTGATCGCAGTGGGCAACGGGCAGGCCGATTCGTTTCGCGAGTTCATCAGCAGAGAGATCAAAGACGAGGGTGAACGCAATAAAGCGCTCGAGTTTCTCGACTACCAGGAGCTCGAGCTCGCCGTTTACAAGAAACGGGCTGACGACCTTCAGAAGCTGCTGCCAAAGCTCCGCCGCAAAGAACAACGAGCGCGGGCGATGGCTGAGTTAGCGATCATGCTCAAGGAGAAGGGGGATGACCACGCTGCGACCAGTCTCCTCGATGAGGCGGCAACGTTGATTAAGACTAATATGAAAGACGAGTCGCAGGCCACGGCATTGCTTGCCTTGCTGGGCGCCTATGCCCTGGTCGATCCTCCGAAGGCGTTTGCGATGGCTGAGCGAACGATCGATCAGGCGAACGATCAGCTCGCGGCGCTCTTGTTGCTCGACCGCGTTTTCAAGAGCGGCGTTTTAAGAAAAGGCGAGATCCTGTTGGAGCAGTCGGCGGTTCTGCCGATCGATTTCATGGTGTTCAAATATCGCAAGAGCATGTTGGCACTGGCGAAAGCGGACTTCGGCCGCACCCGCGCGCTGGCGGACCGGTTCGACCGCAATGAGTTGCGCGTGATGGCGCGGCTGTTACTCGTCATGAGCTTGATGCAAACGACCAACCAGTACGAGACCAGCAACTAGTTTCGAAACGCCCGCAGTTGAAATCCTCATAATCGTGACGCTTTGCACAAAATCGCATGTCACTCGTTTTCTCTGCGGGCCTCATCCTCATGGAAGATCTCAATCTCGTCCAGTAACGTGAAAACGGGTGAGTGAGGCATAATCGGCAGACTCATTTAGACGAGGACGATAAATGCCCGAATCTTTCCCTGTGTTTCAGGACCTGCTGACGCTGCTTCTGGCTTCAGTTCCGATCGCTTTTCTTTTTCACCGGCTACGGCTGCCCACGATCGCCGGCTTCATGATCACGGGAGTCGTGATTGGACCGTACGGTTTGGGATTGATCAGCGACGTACACGCCATCGAGCTGATGGCGGAGATTGGGGTCGCACTGCTGCTTTTCACGATCGGACTCGAGTTCTCGCTGCACCGTATCCTCGAGATGAAACGGTTGGTGGTGCTTGGCGGCGGGCTTCAGGTTGTACTTACGGTGTTGTTCTCTACGCTGATTGCTTACGCGCGCGGGCGCTCGATCAATCAGTCAATCTTCTTCGGTTTTCTGATCGCACTTTCGAGCACCGCGATCGTTCTCAAGACTTATATCGATCGAGCCGAAATCGACGCACCACACGGCCGAGCGGGCGTCGGCGTACTGCTGTTGCAGGACCTGAGCATCGTGCCGATGATGTTGATGATCCCGGTCCTCAGCGGCCGCGACGAAAGTTCGCCGGGCCGCATCATCACGACGTTTGCGACGGCGCTGCTCGCCATCGGCATCATTATTCTGGCGACGCGCAAACTCGTGCCTTACCTGCTGCAACACATCGTCCGGCTGCGCAGTCCGGAAGTCTTCATCATCTCCATCGTGCTCCTGTGTCTGGGCACTTCATGGCTGACGGCACATTTCGGTCTTTCGCTCGCGCTCGGCGCCTTCATCGCCGGCATGGTGCTCTCCGAAACGGAATACAGCCATCAGATCGTCGCCGACATCCTGCC
>DASRIM010000501.1:0-4491 GCA_035649995.1 Pyrinomonadaceae bacterium
AGCTGTCTCGTCGTATTTTTCAGCGGCGTCGATCAGCGCATTCGCTGCGTCTTGAGCAGTCGGGAACGATTTAGCTTTGACCGCGATAGCAGTCTGCGCGCTGACGGCTGTTGCTCCGGCTATCAAGACACAACACACCGCGATAAACAGCACCAACGAACGCAATGATTTCGATTTCATAGCTTTTCCTTGTTTCATGATTTCATTACCTCCTTCGGCCACCACCACCGCCACGGCCGCCGCCACCACCGCCACGGCTTCCGCCGCCACCACCAAAACCTCCGCCTCCACGGCTGCCACCGCCGCCCATACTTCGACTACCGCCACCGCCGAAGCCGCCGCGGCTGCCGCCACCCATGCTCGACGCGCCGCGGCTACTGCTCGAACGCGCGCTCGCTCCGCTGAAACCGCCCGAGCTGCTGCCGAAACCGCCGCGACTTCCGGAACCGCCGCCGACGCTGCGATTGCCGACGCGATCGCCACTGGCGCCGCCGCGCGATCCGCGATCGCCGATGCTACTGCTGCGATCGCTGACTCCTCCGCGACTTCCACCGCGGTCACCGATGTTGCTGCTCCGATCGCTGACCCCGGCGCGATTACTTCGATCGCCAACACCGCCGCGATCGCCAACTCCACCGCGATTGCCAACACCATCACGGCCGCCGACACCGCCGCGATCACCAATGCCACCGCGATTCTGGCTGCCGAGCTGGCCGCCCTGACGCCCGAGGTCGCGTTGTGCAGCACGCTGCCTGTTACCCAACGAATCACCTCGCGCCGTGCCGCCAAACCTGTTCGCCGTGCCGCGATCACCGTAAGGCGCGCCGCCGCGATGCGCCGGATTGTGTTGCCACTTATTGCCGCCGCCGCGATTACCGCTGATGTTGTTCACGCGGTTCCCGCCGCTGATGTTCGTATTGCGGTTGAAGTTGTTGTTCATGTTGATGTCGACGTCGCCGCCGCCCCAACCGCATCCCCAACCCCAGCCGCCGCCCCACGCAGCGCCCATGGCCATACCAACGCCGAACGAGATCGCGCTGGCCGCGATCACCGCACCTGTGGAGGGTGGGTAGTAAATCGGCGGATACGGATAAACAGGTGCGCCATAAACGACGGTCGGGTTGTAAGACGGAACATAGACCACTTGCGGGTTGGCCTGTTCGATCACAATCACTTCCTTGCTCTCGACCACCTGCGTTTCGACCTTCTGTTGCTGATTCGAAGCCAACGCCCCGGTCCCCTTTGCCTTCACGCGCATGCGTTGGATCGCGCCCATCACGTCTTTTTGCTGGGCCAGGAACGCATTGCCGAGATCCGTGGTCCATTGAATGTCGTCGGCCAGACGCTTCACCACGTCAGGCATCGGCGCCATCGCCTGGATACTCGGATCCCACGGCTGCTTCTTGACCGCGTCGCTCAACTTTTTCTGGTCTTTCGCGAGATCCGGGTTTCGCTCGAGCCATTGCTGGAGCTGAATGATCTCGAGCGGATAGGTCGAGGCCACCAGCGTTTGGCTAAGCAGGTTGTCCGGATACAACGCGATTGGCGCCACCAGAGACTCCAGTTGCTCAGGTGGGATGGTTACTGCCGCTTGCGTCTGTTCCTGCGCCGGCCGCGCAAAAATAAGCGCGGAGCCGGGCGTCAGCACCAGCGTGCAGGTAATTGCGACGAAGCATTGGGTCACTCGTCGCGTCAATTTTTCTCTTGAAACTCTGGTTTTCATCTCAAACCTCCGCTAACTACCGTCCCTCGCTTGAAGCTTGCTTGTTCCCAGCTCCGCACTTTGCGTCTGGCTTCGTCAAAAATCCGTTCGTAGTTTCCTTTGCGGACTTTCTCACTCGCTTCCTTCGTCAGGAGCTTCCAAAAAGGCTCGTATTGGTTGTAGACCCGCAGGTAATTAGCCTGATTGGCGGGCGCCACTTCGTCGGTGCCAAACAGGAACCGGTCGGGATGACGATTCACAACCGCGGCGGCGTGCTTCGCCGACTCCGGAGTGGCCACGATGTACTTCGCGACTTCGTCCCATGAAATGTCGAAATGAACGTTGCGCAGATCGGGATCGTCGATGATGTCCTCGACCAGCGCCGTCTGATCCTTTATGGGACGAATGATTCGGCCCACACCGATGTGGGCCCAGATAAATGTCGTTCGCGGATGGCGTTTGAATAACGCCTTGACCTGTTTCGCGTAGGCCGGCTCCGCGCCGGGTTTTGCAAATGGCACGTCCACGTCGTTGTGGATCAGCACCACCAGACCAACTTCGCCGGCGAAGTCGATCAATCGATCGAGCGCCTGGTCCTGAAGACTGGCCACTTCCCCTGCGATCTTTGCCGAGACGAATTCTTTGTGAATCGAGAACTCGCCGATGCCGGTGAAGACGCCGGGAAACGCGCGCAGCACGCGCCGGATGTGGTCCGCGGCGTACATGTCGGTCGGATTGAATCCGGTGATCATCGGATCGAAGCGTGCTTGTTGCTCTTTCGAGAGCGACTGGTAAGCGGTCGCGATCCAGGCGTCGGTGAACGAGTAGTAGTAGAGCGGCGCGTCGGAATTCAGGTAGTAAGTTGGGCCACGATCCTCGTCGACGCGATACGACCATTGCTGTTGTAACGGGATACCGAAGAGCGCGACGCGTCCGGCTTTGTTACCCATGATCTTCAGAAAGTCGTGGATATCGACGCCTTCCTGGACGTAATTCGTGAGATGGAAATGTGAGTCGTTGAAGAGGTAGCCGTTGGACGACTGTTGACCGAACGCAGTCGAAGACGCGAATAAGATCAGAATGAATAGAAGTTGTTTTGACTGCCGTCGCTTCATAATCAAAACGCCAACTCCAGACTCGAATGAAACACATTGCCTCTGCCGCCTACGGCGAAAGGAACGGACGAATAGCCGACGGGCGAATTGCGGATGTACAGCCACTCCGTATTCCACCGCACCACTTTGTTCTTCCACGGAAACCAGTTCGCGCCCGCGCGAATGTCAAAAGGATCGCCAAACTGGCCATTGACTCTCGACACGCCTGCATAGAGTTGCAGTGTTCTCGGAATCACCATCGCCGACGTCTGTAACTGAAAGCCGTGATCGAAGAGCCGCTCGAGGCCTGCCGTGTTTTCCCCCTTAAAGTTGTCTAGCCAGCGCCAGTAGTACTCGCCTTCGAGTGCGAAGCCGCGAAACTTAAGTCCCGCATCGAGTGAAAGCATTTGGTACCGCGCGTCGGTGATCGTGATGCCTGGTCCAAACAGATCCGGCGTGAAGATCACTGTCCCGTCGGAAAGCCGGAGTTGCGTGTTCTCGAAGGTCTCGTTATTCGGTTGGCTTTCTCTGTTCTCGTCGCTGCGGGTGAAATGCAATCCAACGCGAGTCGTCGGACGCTTGTGTCGCTCGAAGTCGCCCCAACCCTGACCGTATTCGCCGGTGGGCGCCCAAACCACGGCTGACGAAAGCGTGTTGAATTTGTTGTCGAGCCGCGCCGCGCTGACTCCCAGCGTGCTGAGGTTGTTCCCTAGCATCACCTGGTATCGCACGCGGTCGGTAATGGCGCCTTTGAGCCAAACACCCGATGTATACGACGGCCGGAAAAACTCATCAGCGATGTGCCGGCTGTCGACGCTGAGCCAAAACGGGAAATTACCCTCGGTGCTACGCACGCCCGGAAGAGACGTGATGCCGGCGGCGAGTGTGAAGTGCTTGTTGAAGGTGTAGGCGGTGTTGCCGGCAACTACGACCTGAGCTCCCTGGCCCTGAGTTGGATTCGAAGTCCACGTGTAGAGAAAGTAGCGAAACTTCGGATCGAGGACCCAGCCCAGCATCTTTATCTGCACTTTTTGTAGTTGAAAGTCCTGGCGCTCCTGGATCGCCTTCGTATTGCCAAAAGCATCGGTGTAATTTGATTTCAGCCCGAGTTGATTCAAGTAACGAGCGTAGGTGTAGATGCTGATGCTGAGATCGCCATATTCGGTATTTGCGAGTTTGAAGCCGAGGTTCGGCGTGTAACGGCCGTACGAGTCAGTATCCGCGGATTCCGATGCAGGTTTTTCTTTTACTACCGGCGGCATCCATACGTGCGGATCGTCTGAAGTGGACGGATCGGGTTTCGTCTCTAAATGAGCAGCCGTCGGTGATGGCGTAGCAGCCGGTGCGGATGCGGGTTCTGCCTGTGCCGCTTCCAGTTTGTCGATTCGTTCCTGAAGACTGCGAATCAGCTTCAGCAGCTCATCGCGCTCGCCGGAAGTAAGCGGTTTATCCTGCGCGACGCAGATCAGTTTGAGAAGAAGTAAACAGCCAATCAGCGACGCAGCGCGCAGCACTAACAGCCGGCGCCGCGTTGCCCCCATTGTTCGATAATTTGCGAAGGTCATTGACGTTCCTGGTTCCTGGTCCTGGATAAGCCTTCGTTACTACTCACCCTTCAAGCCAACTGAACGAGGCGAGAACAGGTTGAAGTCGAGCCGGTTGGCTACATACTCAATTACCTTCTGCGCCTTCACG
>DASRIM010000502.1:0-4232 GCA_035649995.1 Pyrinomonadaceae bacterium
CGGCGTCGTAACAAGCACGGCGCCCTGCACCGGCACGAGCTGCGCGAGCGACAACTGCACGTCGCCCGTCCCCGGCGGCATGTCGACGATCAGGTAATCGAGCTCGCCCCACTTCACATCGGTCAGAAACTGCTTCACCAACCCGTGCAGAATCGGTCCGCGCACGATCATCGGCTTGTCGCCGGGTTGCAGCAGCGCCATCGACATAAACTTCACGCCAAACGCCTCGATCGGCACGAGCTTGTTGCCTTCGACTTCAGGACGCGCTTCACTTGCGCCGAGCATGATCGGAACGTTCGGTCCGTAGACATCCGCGTCCATCAGTCCGACGCGCGCGCCGTTAAGCGCCAGCGACACGGCAAGGTTCACTGCGACAGTCGACTTGCCCACTCCGCCTTTGCCCGACGAGACGGCGACGATATTTCGCACGCCTTCGATCACGATCTTCTCGCCCAGGCCGCGGCCTTTCGGTACTTCGGCGTCCATGGTCACGTTCACGGCAGCGACTCCCGGCAGCCCGCCGACGATCTCGCGCGCGGCCGTTTCCATTTCAGCTTTCACGGGACATGCGGGGGTCGTCAGGACGATGCGGAACGAGACGTTGCCGCCATCGATTTTGACGTCTCGGACGAAGCCGAGGGTGACGATGTCTTTGTGCAGATCGGGATCTTGGATCTGTCTCAAACTATCGAGAATCAGTTGTTCATTAAGTTCATTCATCGGTGCAGGAAGCGTAGCTGATGCGCCGGTTTTTGACAAACGAGAGAGTGGCGGGTAGTTTCAGAAAACGGTGACGGATGTATTGAGTCATTTCTTGAATCCGTGTAACGCCGGCGACGCGGATGAACCAAGTTTCACCGGACGTTCAGCCTCTTTGCTTTGTGGGGCCCACGCGCGAATCTCGATACAGATTGACGAAATGCATCGGGTGTCGCAAGCGCGATTCCGTGCGGCGGGTTGTGACGTGCTCGTGGCGTCGGCGTCGATGTTGACTGAACGTGTTACCGGATTGACGACGGCTGAAGCCGCCGCTGCGGCGCAGGAGCCGGCGGCGTTAGTCGGGAACATACCAAATCACGAACACTGTCCCGGGCTCGCCTGCGAAGCGCTCGTGGCTGCGATCCGCGAATACAGCAACGCCGCGCGCGATGATTGGGCAGGCGACGAAGCGCTGATCTGCACCTGCTTTTTTGTTTCCGAACGGACGATCGAACGCGAGATTCAGCAACACGGATTCACTACAGTGGCGGAAGTCACGCGAGCTACGAACGCCGGCGGCGGCTGTGGTTCCTGCCATCAATTGATCCAGGAGATATTGGCGACAAATGATCTATCTTGATAATAACGCCACCACGCGCGTAGCGCCTGAAGTGTTCGAAGCGATGCGGCCGTACCTCGGCGAACTCTTCGGTAACCCGTCTTCGGCGCACTCGCTGGGCCGCACGATGAAGCAAGCGATTGAAAATGCGCGCGAGCAAGTCGCGACGCTGATAGGCGCCGCGGACACGAGCGAGATCGTTTTCACGTCCTGCGGTTCGGAGTCCGACAATTGGGCCATCCGCAGCGTCCTCGCCGCGCAGCCTTCGAAGCGACACATCGTCACGACACTCGTCGAACACGAAGCCGTACGTAACGTCTGCCGCTTGCTCGAGAGCGAAGGTTACGAAGTCACGTGGCTCGGCGTGGACGAACAAGGCGAGCTCGATCTCGACGAACTGCGCGCGGCGCTGCGTCCGGACACTGCGTTCGTGTCGATCATGTTGGCGAACAACGAAACCGGTGTGCTGTTTCCCGTAAACGACATCGGGCGCATCGTCGGCGAAAACTCGGAAGCGCTGTTTCACGTGGACGGCGTACAGGCGGTCGGCAAAGTGCCGATCGATCTCGAGAACGTGGATCTGTTCGCGCTGTCAGGTCACAAACTGCACGCGCCGCAAGGCGTCGGCGCACTGTACGTTCGCAAGGGAGTCTCGCTGCCGTCGTACATCATCGGCGGCGCGCAGGAGCACGGACGCCGCGCAGGAACGTCCGCGGTTCCGAACATCGTCGGATTAGGCGCCGCGTGCAAACTCGCTCATGACGACGATGACCATTCACGCATTCGCAATCTTCGCGACCGTTTGGAAAACGGAATTCTCAAACAGATCCGAAATGCACGGCTGAACGGCCATCCCGCGAATCGTCTGCCAAACACGTCGAACATCTCGTTCGAGTACGTCGAAGGACAGAACATCCTGCTGCACCTCGATCAACTCGGCATCTGTGTCTCGACCGGATCGGCGTGTCACTCGACGACGCACGAGTCGTCGCCGACGCTGCGCGCCATGAACGTTCCCTACACAGCCGCGCAAGGCTCGATTCGCTTTTCGCTCGGCAGATACAATACCGACGAAGACGTCGACACTACGTTGAACGTCCTGCCCGGTATCATCGAAAAACTCGCCGCCATGTCTCCCTACGACCAGGAACTGCATGCAAAGACATAGCATGATAGAATCCATAGTCGCCCACCGATGGCGATTTACATTTCTGAAAGGCCTGACGATAAATACAAAATGAGCACTGTTATCGAACCGCCGGTCACGCAGGTTGAAAAACACCTGGAAGAACTCGAAACCGTAACCATCCGTTTCGCCGGCGACTCCGGCGACGGTATGCAGTTGACTGGTACGCAATTCACAAATACCTCCGCTGTCGTCGGCAACGACATCTCGACGCTCCCCGATTTCCCGGCTGAGATTCGCGCTCCCGCCGGCAGCTTGCCGGGCGTCAGCGGCTTTCAGCTCAACTTCTCGAGCACCGACATCAAGACGCCCGGCGATCAACCGAACGTGCTGGTGGCGATGAACCCCGCGGCTCTAAAAGTGAACCTTCCGGATCTCGAAGAAGGCGGCACGCTCATCATCAACACCGATGGCTTCACGCCCGAGAACCTGAAGTACGCGAACTACGCCACGAACCCGCTCGACGACAACTCGCTGGCGGGTTATCGCGTTCATAAATTGCCGATCTCGACGCTGAACATGAACGCCCTCAAGGGCAACGTCGAGTTGTCGCGCAAAGAGATCGATCGCTCGAAAAACTTCTTCGCGCTCGGCGTGCTCTACTGGCTGTACGACCGGCCGATGGACAACACGCTCAACTGGATCAGAACCAAGTTTGCCAAGAACCCGGAGCTGGCGAAGGCGAACGAGATCGCGTTGAAGACCGGTTACAACTTCGCCGACACGACCGAAGTCTTCACCACGCACTACACGGTGAAGCGCGCGCAGATCGCTCCCGGGAAGTATCGAAAGATCACCGGAAACGAAGCGACTGCGATCGGGTTTATCGCCGCGTCGCAACTTTCCGGGCGTCCTTTGTTTTACGGTTCGTATCCGATCACGCCGGCGTCCGACATTCTGCACGAGTTGTCGCGGCACAAGGCTTTTGGCGTAAAGACGTTTCAGGCTGAAGACGAGATCGCGGCCGTTTGCGCTGCGATCGGCGCCAGCTTCGCCGGACAGATCGGACTGACTGGCACGTCCGGGCCTGGTGTCGCTCTCAAGCAGGAAGCGATTGGTCTCGCCGTGATGACTGAGTTGCCGCTCGTCATCGTCAACGTTCAGCGTGGCGGACCGTCAACCGGCTTGCCGACGAAGACCGAGCAGGCGGACCTGTTTCAAGCTGTGTGGGGCCGGAACGGCGAGTGTCCGGCGATCGTCGTCGCGCCGGCGACGCCCGCGGACTGTTTCCACATGGCGATCGAAGCTGTGAGGCTGGCGTTCAAGTACATGTCGCCGGTGTTTTATCTGTCCGATGGTTATCTCGCTAACGGCGCGGAGCCGTGGGCGATTCCGGAGATCGACGATCTGCCGAAGATCGAGGTGAAGTTTCACAGCGACCCTGCTACGTTCATGCCGTACGCGCGTGATGAAGCGACGCTGGCGCGGCCATTTGCACTGCCGGGCACGCCGGGACTCGAGCACCGGATCGGTGGTATTGAGAAGCAACACATCACCGGCAACGTTAACTACGATCCCGAAAACCATCACCTGATGGTCAAGCTGCGCCAGGAAAAAGTCGATCGCGCGGTGCAGGACGTTCCGCTGGTCGAAGTGATGGGTGAAAAGACCGGCAAGGTGCTCGTGCTTGGATGGGGTTCGACGTTCGGATCGATCACGTCGGCAGTCGAGAAGATGCAGCGCGAGGGCAAGAGCGTTTCGTGCGCGCACCTGCGGCATCTGAATCCA
>DASRIM010000503.1:0-4670 GCA_035649995.1 Pyrinomonadaceae bacterium
GAGGTGCTGCAGCGCGCTGCCAGTGCCGATTTGCAGGCCGACGCGAAGATGGTTTCAAAGCCAATCAATAAAGGCATCGAAAAGGTCTTCAAGAAGTATCCAATCAAGCGAACCAGCAAGTGACGGCTTCGCGGCGTCGGACCACGACTGTGTCTATCCACACTCCCGCGTGTGGGGTTAACCGCAAAATTAAACAGTAACCGCGCGTCTCCCCGCTGGGCCACTTCACGTCTCGCCCGGGCTCCTATATCTCGATAATCCCTTTCGAGATGAAACAGCTACGAATCCTCGACAAAAGAACGCTCATTGTAATTGCGAGTCTCACTTTGCTCGCGACCGCTTTCGCGGCCTGGTCTATCAAGCAGCGCGCGGACAGGAGCCTTGCGGACGAGCGGGCACAACTCGAAAAGCAAAACTTCATACCTTTCGAGCACAAGTCGTACTCGCCAATCAACAATCCGGCGATCAGCGTCTGGCAGAGCAACAAAACGACCAGGGCGATTGAAAGATTCAACGATTCCGTGTTCGTAGCGACCGACGGCGGCCTGGTTCAGTTTGGCCCAGCCGGGAATTTCCTGCGCCACTACACGGTCCTTGATGGACTGCCGGAAAGCGATCTGCTGAGTCTTGCCACGTTCAATTCAAAACTATTCATCGGGACGCGCACCTCAGGGCTGGTGGCGTTCGACGGCGCCCACTTTGAAGGCTATCGCTGGCCCGACCGCGCTCCCCAATCGATCGACGCTCTGCTTACAGATTCCGGACGGCTGTTGATTGGCACGAGGGCGGGCGGGCTGATCGCATTCGACGGTTCGCGATTCCACGAGCTCACAGCGGGCGCTGAACGTCAGCGTCTACTCGAGATCACGTTCATCTCGAGGATTGGCGTCCGGCTCTTCGTCGGAACATTTTCTGACGGCGTGTGGATGGAGGAAGGCGCACGCTGGTCACACTTCACGACGGCGGACGGGCTGCTGTCGAACCGCATCGTCGGCATGGCGGCCGGCGACGAGGATCTTTTTGTCGCTTCTGACTTTGGCTTGGCGACTGCGCGGCTCGACGATCTCGCGGCGTCGCGCTTTTTATCCGTGGCAGTCTTACCGTTCCTGTCCGGCATGGTCCAGCACGACGGCAAGCTGGTGTTGTGCAAAGACAATGGCGAGACGTTCAGTCTGCGCACTGACACGGATCTGTCTCACCTCCGACGAACCATCTCCTCGAGCTGGAACAAAGTCGTCATCTCAAGCGGATCCAGACTCGCATTACTGGATGGTGACGTGTGGCTGCTGAGTGATGACGGGGTTCAACGTGACGCGGATGGAACTTCCGCGATCCGCTTCTCTCGCTGGGGCGAGATCCATCAGCCGCTCACGAGCAATTTGATTTCAGCGTTGTCAGTCGATTCGCAGGGAAGACTGTGGGCCGGGACTTTCCGCAACGGAATCGACGTGCTTGAACCAGCCGGGACGTTAACGGCGCACCTCGAATCGGAGTCGGTTCGCGAAATCAATTCGCTGGTCCAGGACGCTGCGTCGAAGAAGATGCTGGCCGCATCGTCCGCGGGACTGTTGAGTTTCGATGCAAACCTCGGCCGGGCGGAACATCTATCTGCAACCGACGGGTTGTTGAGTAATTCCATCATGCAGGCGACTCACTCAACCGACTCGAACAGGCGCGTTGATCGGTCGATGCTCGTGCTCGCTACAAGCAAGGGACTGTCAGTCGGCGTCAAAGGAAAGTTTCGCGGAGTCACCACGGTCCAGGGTTTACCCAGCAACAGTCTTTATTCAGTTTTGGACCACGCGGGAAAGTTGTACGTCGCCACGCTCGGCGGTCTGGCCGTGCTCGAGAATGGACGCGTCTATCGAGTCTTCAAAGATACGAATTCAAAACTAACACCGAACTGGGTAACCGCGTTGTGTGCGGTTGGCCCACGACTGTTCGTCGGTACTTACGGAGGCGGAGTATTTGAGTTGACCGCGAGCGGCGAGCTGCGTCCCTTCGCCGCCGAGACTGGACGCGCAGTCGTGAATCCGAATGCGATGTGGAGCGACGGCTCGCGTCTTTACGTCGGCACGCTCGAAGGCGCACTGGTGCTGGACCTGGGCTCGCAGGAATGGATCCGGCTCAACAAAGAGATGCCGGCGCGCATGGTACTCAGCATCACCGGCGACGAGAAGTACGTCTACTTCGGCACGGCCGGCGGCATCGCTCGCATTGCACATCGATACTGGACACAAACTACATGAGTCGCAAACGAAGACGGATCATAAGAATCATTCTCGCAGGTGGAATCCTGCTGTCGCTGGTTGTGGTCTCGCGTCTTATCTCGGCCCAATCGGGAGTCTTGATCCCGTCGACCGGCAGCAAGCCCGATCCAAAGACGCTTTCGCTGAACGTAATGAACGTCGATGTGCTCATCGACAACCAGCACGCGCGAGTGAAGGTGTTGCAGATATTCGATAACCACACATCGCAGATACTCGAAGGCAAATACCTGTTTGCTCTGCCTCCTGCTGCCTCGATCTTCGACTTCGCTGTTTGGGACGCCGACGTTCGCATTCCGGGCGTCATGATGGAGAAGCGCCGCGCCAACAAGGTCTACAGCGAGATCAAGCAACAAGCTGTCGATCCCGGCCTACTTCAGCAGGACGACGAGCACGAGGGAACTTCATCGTTCTCCGCGAAGGTGGTCCCGATACCGCCGTTCGGCACGAAGCGAGTTGAGATGGAATACACGGAGGTGCTGCCGGTTGACAGTCTCGTCTCGCACTTCACGTTTCCGCTGAAACCGTCATTCGGCGATCCGCAGCCAATCGACGAGTTCAACTTGCACATCCGCGTGATCAGCGAGTACCCGATCACTCCGATCGCCCAACCGAATCAGCAATTCGCCCTCACCGTAACGAAGTCTGAGCCGAACGAGTTTGAAGCAGACATTCGCGCGCGTGGCGTGGAGTTGAAAGAAGACTTCTCGTTCGACTACCGCATTAATGTTCCGGAGAGCGCGCTGGCGTTCACTACTTACCGCGCGCCGGAAAAGATCTCCAGCTACGACTTGCGCGATCCCAGTCTCGCCGCGCGCAATCCGGCCGGGTACTTCGAGGCCCGCGCAGTTTTCAACCAGCAGCCGAACGCGCAAACACGACAGCCACGCAACGTCATCTTGCTGCTCGACACGTCGCTTTCGATGTACGGCGAGAAGCTCAAGCGCGCCGTCGAAGCGGTTGATTACTTTCTCCACTCATTGTCGCCGCAGGACCAGTTCGATCTGGTTCTTTTCAATGACGAGGCATATTCGTTTTCGCCGGCGCCGCTCCCAGCCACGCCCGAGAACGTCGAACAGGCGTTGTCGTTTATCAAAAACTCGATGCTGGGCGGCGCGACGGACATACGCAAAGCACTGGCAAAGGCAGTCGAACTGTCGTCACAGTTTCCGGCGGGCGAACACAGCATCGTTCTTATCTCCGACGCGAACCCGACTGTCGGAACCAGGAACCTGAAGCAGATACTCCAGTCGCTGGACGACAAAAATAATGGCACGCCTGTTCGCGTGTTTGCGTTCGGTCTCGGCAGCGACGCCAATGGCACGCTGCTCGAGCAACTGGCGAAGTCGGGTCACGGCTACTTCGCTCGCGCTCGTGAGACTGAAGACATCACCACCGCGCTCAAGATCTTTTTGGACCGCGTCGGCAGCACCAGCATTGAACGCCCGAGCTTGACGTCGAGTGACGCCGGCAATCTCTATCAGATCTATCCAACAGCGGATTACACGTTTGACGGTTCCAGCCTTGCTTACGTCGGACGGTATCGCACTCCATCGCCGCGCACGACGCTAACGATGCAGGCGGAGTTCGGGGCGCAATCGATCAAGCTCTGGCGCGACGTCGTGTTGCCGGAATTGTCGGACGCGCATACGCATCTCCCGCGCGTCTGGGCGCGCGCTCGCGTCGATGCGCTGCTGCGCGAAATGGATCTCAGCGGCGAGCGCGAAGACTACATATCCGAGATTATTCGGCTGTCGGAAAAATATCGGTTCGTCACGCCGTACACGGCGTTCATCGCCGCACCGCGAGCGTTGCTGCGGCCGCGTTTGATTCAACCCGGCGATCCTGTCTTACGCGTCAAGACTGATAAATCCATCAACTCGGTCTTCGCGGTGTTTCCGTTTGGCGAAACGCTGCCGCTCACGTTTCTGCAATCCGAAGGCGTTTGGGAAGTACGGTTCTTTGCTCCGTCGTGGCTGCCCGATGGCACGTATCGCTGCCGGCTGCTGATGACCGACAGAGACGGCAACGCATACCAGGAAACGAAGAGTTTTGTGATCGATAGTCACGCTCCAAAGCTGAAGGTGAGGCTGGACAACACCACGGTGCGTGCAGGCGACGATTTAGTAGTGAGAGTTTCCGCGGACAGCGACACGGTCCGGCTTTTCGCGCGCATGTACGGCTCGCAGCCGGCGCAGTTAACGTGGTCGCGTCAGGAGCAAACAAACGTCGGGAAACTGCGCATCGCACCGGGCCTCGCAACCGGCCGCTACACGATCACGGTTTCAGCCGAGGATTCCGCACACAACCAATCTACAGCGGAGATACCGATAGATGTTATTGGCCGTTAATAAATTAATTGGACGTCGATGGGTTCACGGACTGATGATCTGTGCCGCCGTC
>DASRIM010000504.1:0-8633 GCA_035649995.1 Pyrinomonadaceae bacterium
GGACGAGCCGACCGGAAACCTCGACTCCACCAACGGCGAGGCCGTGATGGAGTTGATGCGCGAGCTGCATCGCGGCGGCGCCACCATCTGCATGGTGACGCACGATCCACGCTATGCCCAGCACGCCGATCGCATCGTTCATCTCTTCGACGGTTTGATTGTCGAAGAAGAAGCGGGAGCGGATCGACGCGAGATTCAGGAAGCCAAGCGCGAGCTGGCTGAAAGCGGCTTCGGAGCCATCCAATGATCAGTTTGCGGGGCGTCGAAAAAGCTTTTCCCCATGGTCCGACGAAGACTTACGTGCTGCGCCGGATCGATCTCGACATCAAGCCGGGTGAGTTCGTTTCGATCATGGGCCCGTCAGGGGCCGGGAAGTCGACGCTGCTGCACATCCTGGGAATGCACGATCAATCGTGGACCGGCGAGTACTACTTCGACGATACGCCGGTCCACAAACTCGACGGCAAAAAACGCGCTGCGTTGCGCAATCAAAACATCGGGTTCGTTTTTCAGAGTTACCACCTGCTCGACGATCAAACCGTGTTCGAAAACCTCGAGCTGCCGCTGTCTTACCGCGACGTAAGCAAAAAGGACCGGCAGTCGATCGTCTGCGACACGCTCGATCGTTTTCAGATGGTGGGCAAGAAAGATCTGTATCCGACACAGCTCTCGGGCGGCCAACAACAGCTCGTCGGGATTGCGCGAGCCGTCGTTGCCAACCCGCGAATAATTTTGGCCGACGAGCCGACCGGAAATCTTCATTCAGCCCAGGGCAAAGAGATCATGGACATGTTCAAGCGCCTGAACGACGAAGGCACGACCATTGTCCAGGTCACGCACTCGGAGACGAATGCCGCTTACGGCAATCGCATCGTGCGGCTCGAAGATGGCTGGATAGTGAACGGCCAGTAACGTCTAACCTGCTGTTGCTCAAAACCGCAATCCGTTAAACAACGGGCGATCGTCCGCTCGATCGTGACGTCACTCGTGTGCCTGTTCGCGGTTTAATCCGTGTTCGCTGGAGAAGCTATGGACGCCTTCCTGAACGACATCCGTTACGCCTTCCGCAACCTGATTAAACGCCCCGCTTTCACACTGATTGCCGTCCTCACGCTCGGCATCGGCATCGGCGCAAACACCGCGATCTTCAGTTCCATCTACGCTCTTCTCCTGAAACCCCTCGCGTTTCCTGAGCTCGATCGCGTGGTCGCGATCTGGGACAAGAACCCGAGCCGCGGCGTGGTGCACAACGAAGTGGCGATGGCCAATTACCTCGATTGGCAGGCGCAGACCCAGTCGTTCGAACAACTCGCGCTCTACAGTTGGTTCAACGCCAGTATCACCGGCCTCAATGAACCGGAACGAGTCCAGGGTTTTGCCGTCACGGCGAATTTCCTCGACGTCACCGGCGTGAAACCGATCATGGGCCGAAACTTCACCGCGGAAGAGAACCAGCCGGGAAAAGACGTCGTCGTGATCATCAGCTACAGCCTGTGGCAGCGACACTTCGGGGCCGATCCAAACATCCTCGCCAAGACGATCACCATCAACAACTTCCCCTGCCAGGTGGTTGGCGTAATGCCGCCGCATTTCAACTTTCCCAAGGCGGGCGACGTGTATGCACCGCTCGAATTATCGCCCGAGGTCGTGAGCAATCGGCAGACTCACCAGTACTACGTCATTGGACGGCTCAAACCGGGCGCGTCGATTGAAAGTGCGCAGGCGGAAATCGACAACGTTACCGCGCGTCTGGAGAAACAGTATCCGGAAACGAATACCGGTCTCGGCGCGACTGTTTATCCACTCGTCGACGACATGGTCCGTGCTTACGACAAGCCGATCTGGATCACGATGGGCTTTGTCGGTTTCGTCCTGCTGATTGCCTGCGCAAACATCGCGAACCTGATGCTCGCGCGGGCGAGTGGACGTCAAAAAGAGATCGCGTTGCGAGCGGCGCTAGGCGCGAGTCGCTGGCGCATCATGCGGCAGTTGCTCACCGAGAGCGTGATCGTCGCGTTGATCGGCGGCGCGTTTGGAGTGCTGCTGGGATATTGGGGCATTGATGCGCTGCGCTGGTCCAACCCCGGGGACGCGGCGAAGTTTGCGGCGGGTTGGCATCAACTGGGAATCAACGTTCCCGCCCTGCTTTTCACCCTTGGCCTTTCAGTTTTCAGCGGATTGGTATTCGGTCTCGCTCCTGCGTTACAGGTCTCCAAACCCAATCTCAACGATTCACTGAAGGAAGGCGCGCGCCAGGTTTCGGCAAGCTCGCACCGTTTGCGCAGTGCGCTCGTGGTGTTTGAGATCGCGCTATCGCTGGTGTTGTTGGTTGGCGCCGGATTGTCGGTCCGCAGTTTTCTATCCCTGGTTAAGACGAGCCCCGGTTTCAATCCCGACAGCGTGATGACGATGCGGCTGATGTTGCCGCGAGCGAAGTACCAGCAACAGCCGCAACGCGCGGCGTTCTACAACGATCTGCTGCAACGGGTGAAAGCGACGCCCGGCGTGGAGTCAGCGGCGTTCGTCAACTACCTCCCGCTGGGCGGCCAAAACTCCTCTGACTCCTATCTGGTCGAAGGAGAGGCGGAGCCGCAGCCCGGCCGCGAGAATGAAGGACGTTATCGCGTCGCCACTCCTGATTACTTTCAAACGATGCGCATTCCGATCGTCGCGGGCCGCGGATTTTCTGAACAGGACAAAGCCGGCGCACCTCCGGTGGTGATTGTCAACGAAACGCTGGCCCGGAAACACTGGCCGGGGCAGCCGGCAGTCGGGAAACGCATTCGTTTCTACGGGGACCAGGCAAGAACACCATGGATGGAGATCGTCGGCGTGGTGCAAGACGTCACACACGAACTTAACCTGCCGGTCACTCCTGAATACTACCTGCCGCACGCGCAGAATTCCTGGAGCGGGATGGTCCTGGTGGCCAGGACCAACGTGGATCCCACATCGCTCGCCGCCGCGCTCCGGCAGCAGGTGTGGTCCATGGACAAGGACTTGCCGGTATATGACGTTAAATCGATGAACGAAGTGTGGTCGATGGCGGCGTCGATGTACACGTTCTCGTCCGTCACGCTGGGGTTCTTTGCGGCTGTCGCACTGTTGCTGGCGTCGCTCGGGATTTATGGCGTGATGGCTTTCGCCGTTTCGCAACGAACACAGGAGATAGGTATTCGCATCGCGCTGGGGGCGAGCGCGCCTGACGTGTTGAAGCTCGTGGTGAAACACGGAATGAAGCTGGCGCTGGCGGGGATTGCGATTGGACTAGTTGGCGCATGGGGCCTGACGCGCTTTATGAAACACATCCTCGTCGGCGTGACGGCGACTGACTTGCTGACGTTCGCGGTCGTGCCTGCATGCTTGTTCGTCGCTGCACTAGTGGCGTGTTACTTGCCCGCGCGGCGCGCGACGAAAGTCGATCCATTGGTCGCGCTGAGGTATGAATGATGTTGGAGATTCACACAAAAGAACAGGTCAGGAAGGGGGCAAACGAAGTGCGCCCCCGCTCTTGCAACGGCGGGGGCGTTGCCCCCTTCCCAACTTGTTCTTGCTGAACACACACCGACAATGCGAGAAGCCGCAATAGTTAAAGACGAGAGCGCCGTCAGTAGTTATTCGTGGTACGCGCTCGCGCTGCTGACGCTCGTTTACGTCTTCAACTACCTCGATCGCACGATCATTTACATACTGCTGCCGCTGATCAAAAAGGAGATGTCGTTCAGCGATCTCCAACTGGCGCTGCTCGGCAGCATGTCGTTCGTCATCTTCTTCACGGTCCTCGGAATTCCGTTCGGACGTATGGCGGATCGCGCCGTGCGGAAAAACATGATCGCCGTGGGACTTGCCGTCTGGAGTCTCTTCTCGGGGCTGACCGGTTTTGCAACCGGCTTCTGGTCGCTGTTGCTTTGCCGCGTGATGGTGGGCGTCGGCGAAGCGACACTTGGGCCGGCGGCGTTGTCGCTGCTCAGCGACTACTTCCCGCCGCGCGTGCGTGCGACGGTGCAGGCCGTCTACTCTTCCGGTATCGCGATCGGCGCCGGTCTCGCTTTCTTTCTCGGCGGTTGGCTGGGCCAATACTACGGCTGGCGCGTTGCTTTCTACGCACTCGGTTTTCCGGGACTGGCGATCGCCGTGCTGGTCTATCTCCTCCGTGAAGAACGGCGCGGCACGACCGAGGTCGCGACGACAAAATACACGGCGCGCGATTGGAAGATCCTCTTCAACTCAGTGCCGCTGCGTTATCACTATCTCGGTTACGGTTGCTTTGGTCTCGCAGCCAACAATCTTTCGTTCTGGGGCGCGACGTTTGTCACGCGCGTTTACAAACTCGACCTCGTGACGATTGGTTTCTACGGCGGATTGCTAACGTTGATTGCCGGCGTGCCGGGGACGATTCTCGGCGGCTATTTCGCGGATAAGTTTCGGCGCTTTGGACGCGGCGGACGAATGTTGTTTGGCGCAATTGCCGCGTTGATCGCAGTGCCGTTCTGGTTGATGTTCATCTTCTCCGGCAATTTGTTGTTGCTGCTGATCGCGAACCTCGTGTTGTTGGCGCTTTCGCTGGTATGGCTCGGGCCGGCTGCCGCGGATGTTCACGACATAGCCGGCCCGGAGTTGCGTGGTCTCGGTATCGGCGTTTACTTCTTCGCCGTCATTATCGCCTACGGACTTGGCTCACTGGTGATTGGCCAGGTCAACGATTGGCTTGGCGCCGCAACCACACCGCTCAACATGCGATATTCGATGTTGTTGTGCCCGCTCGCGTGTGCGGTTGCGGCGTTTAGCCTGTGGCGTGGTTACCACGCAGCTAATCGCTTGTCATCTTAGGCTGCTCGTCGTACCGGCTCGGGCACGGTCTGTGGTACGCGCGGCTTGACGCGTTTCGCGGACTTGAGCTCGTTCCAGTGAATCGAGACGTCCGCTAACGGGACCGCCATCACGAGGCACGACCAGATGATCGCCTGCACGATTTCGACTCCCAGCGTTTCCCAGCCAGTGACGCCCATCACGAACCGCCCTGCGATGAACACGAGAGCCACTGCGTAGCTACGGGTGGCCCACTGTTTATGCGCGGCGATCTTGCGCCGGAAGGCGAAGTAAAACGCGATCAGGGTAGTGCCCATCAGCAGGGCTGCGTCGACGACGCCCAGAACGGTGAAAGAACGCGGCGCGCCGGAACGCTCCTGAAAGTATTGGATGTACGCACCCATCGGGGCTAACGCCAGCGCGCTGACGACGTAAAGACGGCCCATGATGCGGTGTGCCCGCGTAAATCGCTGTCGCAGGCGGTTGGAAAACTGGAACGGCGCGAATAAAAGGACGATGGCGCCGAAGATGCCGTGGGGTAGCAACCACCACTTGAATGTTTCGTAACGCTGCCAGGCCGGATGGTCGGCTTGGACTAGAAAACGCTCGTTGTGATACAGGACGTAAACGCTTGCTGCTGCAATGGCGGAAAAAACAACATACTTCGCGTTGACCTTCATACGGGGAACCCTTTCTAGTTAGCAATCAAAGCTAACCTACTCACTAACGCGAACTTGCGGCGTCTTTTGGGTCATCCCTATGAGAGCTGCGTTAGCTGGGGTCAGGGCCGTAGGGGAAAGGGGTTGGAATTACCTATGAGAGCCGCGGTTAGCGGGGGTTAGGGCAGTAGGACAACGGATGGGAATCGAAAAGGGGGCGATCAGGTCCAGCCGCGGAAGCGGGCGTAATCGACGATCTCGGCGCGGCTTTTTAGTTCCAGTTTCTGCATGGAGTTGGTTTTATGACTCTCGACCGTCTTGACGCTGATTGAAAGCTCGTGGGCGATCTCTTTGTTCGTGTAACCGTTCGCGACGAGCGACAAAACCTGCACCTCGCGTTGCGACAACGGTTTCCCTTGCGGCTCTCCTTTATAAGCCCTGCGATCGAGATGCGAGTGCGCCATCGTCTCGCGCGAAGCACGATCGATGTAGCTGCCACCCTTCGCCACCGTCTGAATCGCATCGATAAGCTCATCGACTGCCGCCTGTTTGAGAACAAACCCCGACGCACCAGCCTTGAGCACCTCACTCAAGTAGCCGCTCGCCCGGTGACCCGTCAACGCCACAACCTTCACATTCGGACACAGCTCCTTGATCTTGACGGTTGCGTCAGCGCCATTCAGCCGCGGCATGGTAATGTCCATCAACACGATATCCGGCTCGAGCTCTTTCGCCTTTTGCCAGGCCGCGATTCCGTTGTCAGCTTCACCCACCACTTCCATGTTGGGCTGCTCGTCGATCAATCTCTTGAGTCCTTCCCGCAGGATACGATGATCTTCGGCGAGTAGGATTTTCAGTTTCTGCATGACGATAAGAACACCTACCGCTGTAACGGAATCGTGACGACGATCGTGGTCCCAGCCCCCGAATCGATCTTGAACTCGCCGCCCACCATCTGCACGCGTTCCTGCATCCCCCTCAATCCCAACCTTTGATTCTCAACCGGACTGCTCATCAACTTCTCAACGTCAAACCCAACGCCATCGTCTTCAATCGTCACTCGCACCTGCCGCTCGTCGCGTTCGAGAATGATGCTTACAACTTCGGCATTCGAGTGCCGCGAAGCATTAGTGAGCGCCTCCTGGACCACTCTGTAGATCGCGACCTCGACGTCAAACGCCAGCCGCTGTTCGGGACTGGCGAACCCGCTGCTGTTGTACACGACCCGTATGCGGTGTTCGTGCCGCCTGGCCCATTCGCGGGCGAAGCTCGACAACGTCGCTTCCAACCCCAGGTCGTCCAACGTCGTCGGCCGCAGCTCGAGCGCGACACTGTGTACGTCCAGCTCAAACTGTTTCGTAGTCTCTTTGAGATACGACAACTGCTTCAACGCAGCCGCCGAAAGATCCGGCACTCGCGCTAACGACTCGAGCCCGAGCAGCAGCGCGGATAGATACTGGCCCAGGTTATCGTGTAACTCACGCGAGAGATAGCGCCGCTCGTCCTCATGAGCAGTCATGAGCCGTTGCAGCAGTCGCTTGCGTTCTTCTTCAGCGCGTTTTCGCTCGCTGATGTCCTGACCAATGGAGACGCTCGTGCCGTCGGAAAGACGCGCGACTGCCCACGTCGTATCGATGACCCGGCCGTCGCGCGCTTTAGACCTGAAATCGCGCCATTCGGAGTTGGCGGCGGCAATGACGGCGCGCGCCTGTCGCCGATGAATCGGATCAGGATAGAGCTCGGTGAGAATGTCGCCGTTGCGGTGTTGCAACTCCTCGAACGACCAGCCAAACGTGCGCTCCCATTCGCGGTTGACGAGTCTCATACTGCCGTCGGCGCCGCGGAAAGCGATCATCACGGGAATGTGATCGAAAATCTTTTCCAGGATCTCCGTCTTCTGCCGCAGCTCCGCCTCGGCCTGCTTGCGTTTGGTGATGTCGAGCATGATGCCGCTCAGGTACACAGCGCCGGCGGGTTCCTCTTTCACCGAGACGATGTCGTGCAACCAGACGATGCTTCCGTCCGCCGCTATCATGCGGTACTCAAACTCGTGATCCTGCCGTTTCTGCGTCGAGTCTAAACAGAAGGCGGAGCACCAGTCAGTGTCGTCCGGGTGAGTATGGTCGCGCCAGAAGTTAGGTTGGAGCCACTGTTCGAGCGGGTAACCGAGGATCTTTTCCGCCTGCGGGCTGACAAACTTGAACTGAAAAGTCTCACCATCAGCCTCCCAGACGATGCCGTCGAGCGAGTTCACCAGTTTTGAGTAGAGTGCGGGGCTTTCTTGCATAACTTTGAGCCTGCATCAGTTGAGCTGGTCGTCGAAGGAGCGATTCCGCAAATTATACTACCGAACGCCGTAAACGATCCGTTTCTAGGGGAAAACCCTGATGTTCTCGGGGTCGGCGTGCCAATAGAATCCGTCAAGTTGCGAGAACGTCAGGCTCGTCGACGCAAGCCGCGCACGGGCCGATGAAATGGTTCATCGCCCACTAGAGTGAGCGAAGCACTCGAGTTTCGCGTGGGGGAAGGCACGTGAACCAATTGGGGCGGGGACAGTGGGAGTTTCCCGCCTCTCTCGCACGTCAAACACGCCCGAGATCCACTTTTCTGCACCCGCCATTCTGCACCCGCCATTGACACTTAGCTCGTTTAGTAATAAAAACGACACGGTTTAACCATGACAAGCGTTCCGCTTGCGGTCTTTGCGGCATACTCGAGTTTCTCCCCAGCTTGCCACTCGTTCGCCTAGACAAAGAAGTGTCACAACCCTAGTTTCATCGACCGGCGATCTCGTCGTACTTTGACCCAAAAATGACTTCCTTTACCCCCAACTCCCGAATCCGTCGTGCTGTGTTCATCATTGCAATTGTTTGTTTGCTGACAACGTTTGCAAGGATCGTCTATGTTGCCGCCCGCAACGGCGAAACGCCCGTGCAAAAGCCGGATGACCCGTCGCTGAGGTCGAGAATCGCCGACAGGTTCGGCAAACTTCCGCTCAGTTTCGAGGCAAACGAGGGCCAGACAGATAAATCCGTCAGGTTCCTGTCGCACGGCCAGGGCTACGATCTGTTCCTCACGCCCTCCGAGGCGGTCCTCTCACTGCAAAAACCCCGCGCAGAGGGTTCTCGCGAACAGATGCGCGAGGGTTCGGTGCTGCGGCTGAAG
>DASRIM010000505.1:0-4406 GCA_035649995.1 Pyrinomonadaceae bacterium
AAGCGCAGGTGGAGCGGACGCCGGCGGTCGCGGCGGTTGTTTACGAAGACGAGCAGTTGAGTTATCGCGAACTGAACGAGCGCGCGAACCAGTTGGCCCACTATCTGCGGCGGCTGGGCGTCGGACCGGAGACGTTGGTCGCATTGCTGATGGAACGTTCGCTGGATCTCGTGGTCGGCGTGATGGGGATACTGAAAGCGGGCGGCGCCTACGTGCCGCTGGATCCTTCGTATCCGGCAGAACGAATCGCCGTGATGCTGGAGCCGGTACCGTTGCTGCTGACGCAAGAGCGTTTCCTCACAACGCATCACACAGCGCAAACAGTCTGTCTCGACCGCGACTGGACGGCCATCGCCGCCGAAAGCACCGCGAACCCTGCCCATCACACGACGCCGCGAAATATCGCTTACGCGATCTACACGTCCGGCTCCACCGGCCAGCCAAAAGGCGTCATGATCGAGCACCGCTCGTTGTTGAACCTGCTCGCGGCGCTCGACGATCTCGTCTATCACGAATACCAGCCACCGCTTCGTCTCACGATCAACGCGCCACTGGTTTTCGACGCTTCGGTCCACCAACTGATCCAACTCGGCGCCGGCCATACTCTCTATCCGCTGCCCGCCGCCGCGCGCACGGATCCAGCCGCATTCTCGGAGTTTCTGGCGCGACACCATATCGAAGTTCTCGACTGCACGCCTCCGCACCTCCGGATGCTGCTCGAACGCGGCCTCGATCGAAACCCCGCGCTCAAATTCATCCTGGCCGGCGGCGAAGCACTCGATCCGCTTTGGTCACAACTCGCCAACAACGACACCGTCGCTTGTTACAACGTGTATGGACCAACCGAATGCACGGTCGATTCAGTCGGCTGTCGGGTGACGAACGACACTCGACCCATCATCGGCAAACCACTCGCTAACGTCGGAGTCTACGTGCTCGACGAATATCTCAACCCTGCCGGGATCGGTATGACCGGCGAGCTGTACCACAGCGGCCCCGGACTCGCTCGCGGCTATCTCAACCGGCCGGACCTGACCGCCGAACGTTTCATCCCGCACCCGTTCAGTCACGAACCGGGAGCGCGGCTCTATCGCACGGGCGATCTCGTGAAAGATCAGCCCGACGGCAATCTCGTGTTTCTCGGACGTTGCGATCACCAGGTCAAGCTCCGCGGTCATCGCGTCGAGCTGGGCGAGATTCAATCGCTGCTGCTGACGCATCCGTCAGTCAAGGACGCCGTCGTGTTGCTGCGCGAACAAACCCTCGCCGCATACGTCGTGATGGAAGAAAGCCTAACCGGCTCGAGAGAACTGCGGCAGTACCTGCGCGAGCGCCTGCCCGATTACATGGTGCCTGCGGCGATCGTGGAGTTGGACCAACTGCCGCTCACGCGAAACGGCAAACTCGACCGTTCGCGCCTGCCGGCGCCCGCGTTCGCTCAGCAACAGGAAACGTTTGTCGCCCCACGTACGCCCACGGAAGAAAGCCTGGCGCGGATCTGGAGCGAGGTCCTGAACGTCGAGCGTTTGGGCGTTAACGACAACTTTTTCGATCTCGGCGGTCACTCGCTCCGCGCGACTCAGGTCATTTCGCGGATGCAGGACGTATTCGGCGTCGAGTTGCCGTTGCGTGTGCTGTTCGAAGCACCGACGGTCGCCGAGCTTGCCGAGAAGGTCGACACTTACGGAGTCCAAAATGTTTGCGCGACGGCCGGTTAAACTCCAATCCGATAGCACGGACCTGCCGGGGATCATCTACGCGAGCCGCGACGTCGATCTTCGAATGGCTCTCGCGCGCCACGGCGCGCTCTTGTTGCGAGGCCTCAATCTCCGAACGACCGGCGATTTCGAAACCGTAGCCCGAGCCATTTCGCCGCGCTTGATCGAATACGGCGAACGCTCGTCGCCGCGCACGCGCATCAGCCGCGGCATCTACACGTCGACCGATCATCCACCGGATCAGCCGATCGTGTTGCACAACGAACAGTCGTACACGCTCAACTGGCCCATGAAGATCTGGTTCTACTGCGCGCAACCCGCCGCGACGGGCGGGCGCACTCCACTCGCCGACAGCCGCAAGATCCTCAAACGTTTGCGGCCCGAGATCGTCGAACGGTTCGAACAGAAACAGATCATGTACGTGCGCAACTACAACCCCGGCGTCGGTCTCTCGTGGCGCGAAGCGTTTCAAACCGACGACCGCGCAGAAGTCGAACGTTACTGCGCGCAAGAAGAGATCGACGTCGAATGGCGCGACGGCGATCGACTGCGAACGCGCCAGGTGCGTCCTGCCGTGCGAATTCATCCGGACACAGGCGAACGCGTTTGGTTCAACCACGCGATGTTCTTCAACCTCTCGAGTCTGGAACCGGCAGCGCGCGAAACCATGCTCGCCGTCGTCGACGAAAGCGAAGTGCCTTTCAACACGTTCTACGGCGACGGCACGCCGATCGAACCGGCAGTGATGGACGAGATCCGCGGCGCTTACGACAGCGAAACCGTCAAGTTCGACTGGCAGCGCGGCGATCTGCTGCTCGTCGACAACATGCTGGCGGCCCACGGACGCGAGCCATTCACCGGCGATCGAAAAGTGTTAGTCGCCATGGCCGAGCCCTTCAAGGAACTATAGAAGTGCACATCTTAGGCATCTCCGCCTTCTACCACGACAGCGCCGCGGCCATCATTCGCGACGGCGTCATCATCGCGGCTGCGCAGGAAGAGCGTTTCACGCGCATCAAGCACGACGCGAGCTTCCCGGCGCACGCCGTCGACTACTGCCTCGAAGCAGCAGGCATTGGACCAGAAAACCTCTCGTACGTCGCTTTTTACGATAAGCCGTTTCTCAAATTCGATCGCCTGCTCGAGACGCACCTTGCGTACGCGCCGCGCGGGTTCAGACAGTTCCTGCGAGGCATACCGCTCTGGCTGCGGCAAAAGCTGCGCCTGCCTCAGGAGTTGGACAAGGGACTGCGGCACCGTTATCGCGAGCGTTACATCTTCACCGAACATCACGAGTCACACGCCGCCAGCGCGTTTTATCCATCGCCATTCGCGGAAGCGGCGATCCTGACGCTGGACGGCGTCGGCGAATGGGCCACTGCAACCATCGGCGTCGGACGCGGCAACAAGATCGAGTTGACTCACGAGATGCGTTTCCCGCACTCGCTCGGTTTGCTTTACTCGGCGTTCACGTATTTCACCGGCTTTCGCGTCAATTCCGCCGAATACAAGTTGATGGGGCTGGCTCCTTACGGCGAACCAAAATATCGCGATCTCATTCTCGACAATCTGCTCGATCTCAAGCCCGACGGTTCGTTTCGTCTCGACATGTCGTACTTCGCGTACTGCTACAAGGGCGTGATGACGAGCCGCAAGTTCGACGAACTGTTTGGCGGCCCACCACGGCAGCCGGAGTCGCAGATCACGCAGCGCGAGATGGACATCGCGGCGTCGATTCAGTCTGTAACCAACGAGATCATGATGCGTTGCGCTCGTTACGCGCACAAACTCACCGGCAGCAAGAACCTCGTCATGGCCGGCGGCTGCGCGCTCAATTGCGTCGGCAACGGTTACATCCGGCGGGAAGGCCCGTTTGAAAACATCTGGATCCAACCGGCAGCGGACGATGCCGGCGGCGCACTCGGCGCGGCGTTGTTTGTCTGGCACCAGTTGTTGGACCAGCCGCGCCACACGAACGGACGCGACACGCAGCGCGGCTCGCTGTTGGGCCCGAGTTTCAGCGCCTCGTACACGAAGTCGTTTCTCGATTCCGTGAACGCACGCTATCGCCAGTTCGAATCCGAAGCGGAGTTGCTGGAGACAGTCTCCGGCTTGATCGCAAACGAGCACGTCGTCGGTTACCTGGCGGGGCGGATGGAGTTTGGCCCACGCGCGCTGGGGAACCGCTCGATCATCGGCGATGCGCGTTCGGCGAAGATGCAGGGCGTTTTGAATCTCAAGATCAAATTTCGCGAGTCGTTTCGGCCGTTCGCTCCCGCCGTCCTGCGCGAAGATGTGAGCGAGTACTTCGACATGAAACCGAACGAAGACAGCCCGTACATGCTGGTCGTCGCGAACGTTCAAAGGAGCAAGCACTGCGACTTGAACGGCAATCACACCAACGGCCTCGACCGCCTTGGCCAGGTGCGTTCGATGGTGCCCGCGATCACGCACGTCGACTACTCCGCGCGGGTGCAGACGGTTGACGAAGAACGGCACGGCCGTTTCTACCACCTGCTGAAACGATTCAAAGCGAACACCGGCTGCCCGGTCGTCATAAACACTTCATTCAACGTTCGCGGCGAGCCGATCGTCTGCTCGCCCGAGGACGCGTATCGCTGTTTCATGGCGACGAACATGGACGCGCTGGTTATCGACGACTTCCTGCTTTTGAAAAAGGACCAGCCA
>DASRIM010000506.1:0-32748 GCA_035649995.1 Pyrinomonadaceae bacterium
AGTTTAGCTATCGACTTCAGCGTCACTATCTTCTGCGCCGCGATCGCTTGCTCCTTCGTTGCCTCCCAGCCGTTCCAATCGTGCCCAATCTCTTCGCAACTCGTTCCACGCTTTAGTTTGCACTTTGATTCCAGAGCTAACTCTTCCAGATCCCGACGCCCTTCGCTAAAGGACTCTTCCCGCCGACGCGGCCCATCAAGCGTCGCACGCCCGGACTAAACGAGGTGTGGGCCAGATCCAGCGCCGCATCTTGCGGCAAGATCCGGGCGCCGACGCGCTTTTCTTGCAGCCTGACGCGGGGACTCGTCGGTTTACTACCACTGGCGAAGCTCAAGGTGTCATTGAAATTCCTACTACTCCTGAAGACAGGACCATTAAGACTCATTCGGGTTTGCCGGCCCTTTCAAACAGCTTTACTCAAGCGCCCGAAGCTTGTCTTGCTGCTCATAGTTGGAATGGTGCCTCGAGACACAACCCAAAAAGACAGAACCGTCACGTAAAGCCGAAGGACGTCTAATGAACCCGCGGTGAAAACGGGATTTCTTGTAAGTGATTGATAGCTTTGGCGTCCCAAAGCATTCCGAGTTGGAACCGCCTCATCTCCTGGCTTAAAGAAATGGAAACTCTGCGTCAACACGCCGCCTGATCCGCCAGAAAACCTCATAAAATTTGCTTTGGCTTTGGGTATCATCTCTCCCATAGTGGATTGGAACTTGTAAAACGGGACAATGTTTGCTAACGAATCAAGTCGTGCGAGATGATCCGGCGAGGGCTGCGTAAAACCCCGCCGCTGCGTGCTCGCCTCCGGTCAGCGCGCATGTCATCCCAAAGGAGGCATTTGATGAGAGAAGACGTTGCCGCTGTCAATGTCACCCGCACGTATACGCTCGCCGCCTCGAACATTGCGATCTTCACTTTCATGCTGTTCTTTCTGTACCCGAGGTTTGAGAGTGGCAGGATCAATCCCCTCTTGTTCCAGGCCACGCTGATTGCGATGGGGGTCGCGACCTTCTCACTCGTTTTCGCGACGTTGCACTATTACCGGTGTTCGCTTGGCGGACGGATGAGTGACACCGAAAAGACGCTGTACGCTCGGCGAGCGGACCGCTTCTGGCTTCTGGGTTACACCACTATGTTTCTGGCACCGAGTCTGGTCCTCTTTCTGATTGGGCTTCGGGCCGTCGCATCTGTCTGGCTTGCCTTCTGGCTCGTGTACCTATTCTTCGTGGTCCGCTACTTCCCAAGGATTCAGACGCCGCAGGAGTCCCAATAGAATAATGAGCGTGAAAGAAGATTGTCGTGACGCTGGTTTGCCGAAATACACAGATCCTGTTTAGCTTTCAGTTACTTGCAAGCAATTTTCGGAAGGGAATTCGAGTTTGGGGTCCCCAAAGCATTCCGACTTCGAGCCGGATTATTTCTTGGCTAAGGAAATGGAAAGGCTTCGAAAGCCGCCGTGTGAACCGTAGGAAGATGCCAATGAAGACGCGCCTTTCACTCCCAAAATAGATTCGAACCGATATAAGAGCTTAATATAGATGTCCGCTCTGAGTGAT
The DNA here is from genome assembly GCA_035649995.1 of Pyrinomonadaceae bacterium. Taxonomy (GTDB): domain Bacteria; phylum Acidobacteriota; class Blastocatellia; order Pyrinomonadales; family Pyrinomonadaceae; genus PSRF01. The sequence goes on from DASRIM010000506.1 coordinate 1,557, forward strand.
GACAGACGTTGTCGACAAAGCTTATGCGACGGTAATCACGGAAGTTTGATACGGCACAGGATGGAGACGAGAGTGTTGCCGTTTTTTAATGAGAAGCTGGTGTTTTGAGTTGAAGTCAGTGGCGTCTCAAGGCGGGAACCAATCATTGCCACAACAGTTTGGTTTCCAAAATGCCGTGACGAGGAAGTCCAACGGATGGAACCGTGGAATGAAACTGTCGATCGGGCATCGGTTACTAAGCGCAAGTTCTGTTGGCAGCCTTAGATGGCTTTGCTTCCGTTTGCGGCCAATGTTTCGACATTACGAACAACACGAGGTGCGGGTCGGCACAAAAGCATGGGGCCGCCGCACATAGCGCGAAAGGCTTTGAGCCAATGTCGTGAGATAAGTGTTTTGTGGCTGACAAACCGGATCGCAGAGCATTTAAATTGAGATACCCGAAGGAGTGTTGCAATGAGAAGCAAAGCCAGTATCGCCGGTCATCCGATCCATCCTATGCTGATTCCGTTTCCGCTTGCTCTTTGGGCCACGTCGTTTGCAGTCGATGTCCTTTTCTATTTTCTCCGGCATCCGACGCTGCTCGTAATTGCTAAGTTCATGATTGCAGCCGGCTGCTTAGGGGCGATTGCCGCGGCGATCCCTGGCATCATCGATTGGCTGTCAATCAAGAATGGCGATGTGAAGAGAGTCGCAAACTGGCACGCGCGGCTCAACGTTGCAGCGCTTGTAGTGTTTGCGATTAGTCTTCTCCTGCGGACGGGCAGCTACAGTGAACTCGTGGGTCGCAGACTCACTGTTCCGTTCTTTCTTTCGCTGGTCGGCGTGATTCTGATCTCGATCTCAGGTTGGCTCGGTGGTGAGCTGGCTTTTCGCTATGGAATCGGACAGACACGAGACGAAGAGAACGCCTAAGTCATCCCTGACCGCGGAACATCTCGGACCGATTTAAGAATCTGAGAGATTCCTGTGTAACCTTGGGGCCTAATCCAGAGCTCGTTCATTATTGTTCTGTAAGGTCCCAAATCATTTCTGTTGTTTCGTAAATAAGTTGTTGGCGTCCCGTACGGGAATCGAACCCGTGTCGCCGCCGTGAAAGGGCGGTGTCCTAGGCCGCTAGACGAACGGGACGCATTGGTGGGCTGTTCGTAAGCCGCGGCAAACGCGTTACGTTACCGTAGTGAAATTGGTCGTGTCAAACGTGCCCCGTTTCCGCCAACACAGACAGACGCAGGCCAACACAGATCACGCGGATAACGGCGATTTATTCCCCAGTAACTGGTTTCACACTATAATGCCCGCGTCATATCGACCGCCGCGTCGGAATCGAAGTCTCAAGCAGGAGAAAATGTGATGCCCACCAGTGCCCCTCGATTGGTTTGCCTTGCCACTGTCCTTTTATTGTTCACCTGCGCCAGCGTGGCCCTCGGACAGCACGAAGGCGGCGTCACGGGCGGTGGGATGATCGGCGGCAGCACGTCGCGTCCGACGACTAAACCATCCGCATCAACAAAACCGACGCCCACGACACGAAAGCGTCCGACTACCACAACAACGTCCGGACGAAAGCCGGCTACGACATCAACCGGCAACTCGCCGACAGGCGCGACATCTAAGCCCGCCGCAACAGCTAACTCAAACACCTCAAGCACATCGACAGCCGACTACTACTACCAACAAGGCGAAGCGCTCTATAACCAGAAGAACTACAGCGAAGCGCTCGAGCAGTATCAACGAGCCGCCCAACTCAACCCGTCGATGACCTCTGCGCTCTACCGCATCGGCTGGATCCACAACGATCTCGAAGAGTACGAATCCTCGATCGAGCCGCTGAAGCGCGTCGTCGCGCTACAGTCCAACTACGCCGCCGCGTACTACGAACTGGGTTACGCTTACAAAAAACTCAATCGTTTCAACGAAGCACTCGCCGCATACCAACAGTGTGTGCGCGCGAAACCCGACTACGCTACCGCACATTACGACATCGGCTGGATCTACAACGATCAGGCCAACTACGGCGAGGCACTCAAGAGCTTGCAGTTGGCCGTGCAGTATCGGACCAACTACGCCGACGCCCATAATGAAATGGGCTACGCCCTGCGCCACCTCGGCCGCTACCCCGAAGCTATCCGACAGTATCAGGAAGCGATCCGCATCAAGCCCGATCTCGGTCTCGCCCATCTCGGCCTCGGCGACGTCTATTACTACAACACCAAACAGTACGCAGAAGCGGCGAGGGCTTACAAGGAAGGCCTGCGCCTGCGGCCCGACAACGTCACGGCGCTTTACAACCTTGCCTGGTGTTACAACGATCTCGAACGCTATAACGAAGCCGTCGGCGAGCTGCGCAAAGCAGTCAACCTCAAGCCTGACTATGCTGAGGCTTACAACGAGATGGGCTACGCGCTTCACCAGTTGACCCGCTACGCCGAAGCGATCCAGTCGTATCAATCAGCCATCAGACACAAAAAAGACTACGCTTCAGCGCATTACAATCTCGGCGTCGCCTACGTCGCGATGCGCAATCGAAACGCGGCGCTCGAGCAGTACCGCATTCTCCAGCGCATCGACGGGGCGCGCGCCACGAAACTCTTCAACCAGATCAAGTAAAAACCAGAATCTCGGACATCCCAACCGCGCCCTTGCTCATCACAAGGCGCGATAACAGTGCCTCCTCAGTGCGTTACCTTTTTGCTGCTCGCGGTAATAAGCAATAGAGGCTCCCCACGTCTTAAAACTACATCGACAACCTGAAGTGTCTCGGACCTGCACGCTTGTCCGCCGCCGGGAGTGTGTCTACACGAAAGCGAGGTTTTGCGATGAACGTACGTCACTCTACTGCCAACCCGATCAACGAATATCAGCCAACAATCATCGAAAGCGGACTGTTACTTAACCGGCTCGCCCGCGAAATCGAGTTTTTCAAAAACGAGCTCAACCGCGCGTGGGTCGATTTCAAAAACGACCCACGAGCCTTTATTTCTCACTCCTTCCATGAACTGTCTCGACACGCACGAGCAGCAATCTCGAAACCCCACGCGATACCCGCGACCCTGATCTCACTCTTCACGATCGTCACAGTCGTCACCATCGTCCTGCTGGTCGATCGTGTGCGCTCAAACCCCACGCCGTCGGGTGAAAACGAATCAGCCGAAGAGATCGTCATACTCGACGGTTCGCGTGCTTCCGAACCAAAGTCCGAACCAAAACGCGATCACGGCATCGGCAAGGACGGAAAAGGACGCGTCGGTTTTCAAAACGGTAAAGGAGAAGGCTCCGGAGCTACCCCCAAATTGGCCCGGGGCGGCGGCGGCAGCGGTGATCGTGAACCAAGACCTCCTCAAGTTGGTAAGCTCCCGCCGCCGTCGCAAATTCTCGCCGCCCTACCGAAGGCGCCGCCGCTGAATCCTCCGAGTCTGCCCGCGGCCGGCATCGATATCGATCCCGCGTTGTGGAAAGATCTGAAAGCTCCGGTCTACGGCGATCCGCGTTCAAACTCGAACGTTCCCTCAAAAGGACCGGGCGAAGGTGGATTGATCGGGACTAATCAAGGACTCGGAATCGGTGATGGCAGAGGAGGCGGCGTCGGACCAGGAGATAAGGGAAACATGGGCGGTGGCACGAGGGACATTGGCGGTGGCGGAATCGGCGGTGGCCCGAATGGATCACTCGATCATCCCTTCAAGGGCTCGCAAGTCGAGCAGCGAGCGCGTCTCTTATCTAAACCGGAGCCGCAATACACGGACGAGGCACGACGAAACCTGACTACCGGAACGGTAGTTTTGCGCGTAATCTTTTCCAGCACGGGCGAAGTTGTTCAGATACGAGCGGTGCAGACTCTGCCGTTTGGTCTCACGGAACGAGCAATCGCCGCCGCGCGACAAATAAAATTCGTGCCGGCGATGAAAGGCGGCCAGCCGGTTTCAGTTTTTATGCAATTGGAATATAACTTCAACCTGTATTAGCGTTCTTTAGCACACTCAACCGATAGCCAGATCAGGAGGACACGCCATGAAACAGTTCCGCGGATTGTTTCTGCTTCTCACCCTCGTCGTTGTCTTGCCGGCAGTCATTGCGTTCTATTTCGCAGAAACGAACGCAGCGGCACAAACAACGGAGACGTCCGGCTCGCTGGCGGTCGTCGACTCTTCCGGCAAACCCGCGTCCGTCTGTCCTCTAAAACACACCGACGTAAAAGCGGAGATCACAGGCTTCCTCTCTCGCGTTGTAGTGACGCAGCACTTCGAAAACCCATTCTCCTCGCCCATCGAAGCCGTTTACACGTTTCCGTTGCCGCAGAACGCCGCGGTCGACGACATGACGATGACGATCGGCGAACGAACCATCCGCGGCAAGATTCTTCCACGCGAAGAGGCGCAGGCGGTTTACGAAGGCGCGAAGTCGCGTGGACAAGTTGCGAGCCTGTTGGACCAGGAGCGGCCCAACATCTTCACGCAGTCAATCGCAAACATCCTGCCCGGCGAGCAGATCAAAATCAGCATCAGCTACGTCGAAACACTGCGTTACGAAGACGGCGCGTACGAGTTCGTGTTTCCGATGGTCGTCGGCCCACGCTACGTTCCTGGAGCACCCTCTTCGGCGAGCAACAGCGGCGGCTCCGCTCCCAACACCGATAGCGTGCCCGACGGTTCGCGCATTACTCCCAGGCCCGCCGCGCCGGGCGAAAGAAGCGGTCACGACATCTCCCTGGACGTGACGCTCGACGCCGGTCTGATCGTCGAGAGTCTCGAGTCGAAAACGCATCGCGTCGACGTGGACCGCCCCAGCTCCACGCGCGCTCATCTGAAACTGAAGCGAGGCGCAACGATTCCCAACAAAGACTTCATCCTTCGTTACGACGTCGCCGGCCGCTCCATTCAAGACGCGCTGTTGACGCATCGCTCGGACAAGGGAAGCTTCTTCACCTTAATTCTTCAACCGCCTGATCGTGTCGCGACCGACGACGTGACGCCGAAAGAGCTCGTGTTTGTCCTCGATACATCAGGATCGATGTCCGGCTTCCCGATCGAAAAAGCGAAGGAGACGATGAGGCTGGCGCTCGACAATCTCTATCCTTCAGACACGTTCAACCTCATCACGTTCTCCGGCGACACGCGCATACTTTTCCCTGAACCAGTGCCTGCGACCACAGGAAACCTGCGACGAGCACAGGAGTTTCTCGCAGCGAGCTCGGGCGGCGGCGGCACCGAAATGATGGGCGCCATCAAAGCAGCACTCGAACCGACCGACTCGCAGTCGCACGTGCGAATCGTCTGCTTCATGACTGACGGGTATGTCGGAAACGACATGCAGATCATCAACGAAGTGCAGAAGTACAAGAACGCGCGCGTCTTCGCGTTCGGCATCGGCAGTTCCGTCAACCGCTTCCTGCTCGACAACATGGCCCTGGCTGGACGCGGCGAAGTTGAGTACGTCGGTTTGAAGGACGACGGATCGGCGGCCGCGAAACGGTTTCATCAGCGCGTGCGCAATCCGTTGCTGACGGACCTTTCGATCGATTGGAATGGCTTGCCGGTGGCGGACGTCTATCCGCAACGCATTCCGGATCTTTTTGGCGCGAAGCCGGTGATCATGACGGGACGTTACACGTCGCCAGGAAGCGGGACCATTCGGTTGAAAGGAAACATGGCCGGCAGTCCGTACACACGTGAGATTCAGGTCACGCTTCCGGAGACGATGGCCCTGCACGACGTGCTCGCACCGCTCTGGGCGCGCGCGAGAATCGACAGTCTGATGAGCGAGGACTACTTCGGTGTCCAACGCAATCGTATACGTGAGGATTTGAAAAACGCGATAACGCAGCTCGGGATGGAGTTCCGGCTGATGACACAGTTCACTTCGTTTGTCGCAGTCGAGGAGATGGTTGTGACGGATGGCGGACGGCTGCGGCGAATCGAAGTCCCGGTCGAGGTGCCGGCCGGCGTCGATCGCCTTGCGGCATACGACGCAGGCGGTGGTGGTCCTACTGGTTTGTTTACCACGTATAACGCGAATGGCGGTTACATCGTCCAGGGCTTCATCGGGCAAAGAAACAAACGCGCCGCAGCAACTTCAAACGCCGCGCCCGCCGTTACTGTCGGAGCAGCCGTAAGTCCGGCGGCGCCAACGCCCTCGCCAAACAGAACGAGAGGCCAGGTTACCGTGAGTGGCGGCGTGTCGTCTGTGAGCGGCGATTTTGGACTATTGGCTGAACCAGCGAAGTCGCCTGAGCAACAGAAACTCGATCGGCTTCGCTTCAAAACGCATGCGACAATCTTCGCGCTAATCAATCGGCTGAAAAACAAGAACGAGCCGCGGATCCACAATTGGGGCAACTTCGTTCGCGAAGGCAATGCTGAAGTGCAGGTGTGGCTCACAGAGAAGTCAGACGCAGCACGACTGAAACTGAAAGAGTTGGGATTCGAAGTCGTCCTCGATTCTCCTAATTCGACACTCATCATTGGCCGGCTGTCGATGGACAAACTCGAGTTGCTGCCTGAGCTGGACTTCGTCAGATACGTGTCGCCGCAAATATCGAGGTAGGCAAGAGAAAGAGATCCGTGTAATCTGTGGGCCTGATTCTATGCCCACGGTGATGAAGTTCGGCGGTACGTCGGTCGCTGACGCGTACGCTTTCGAAAATGTAGCTCGCATCGTAGCCTCGCAAAGGAATGTTGCGCCCGTCGTCGTCGTGTCGGCGATGAGCGGCGTCACTGACGCGCTACAGGCCGCGACAGTCGCCGCCGGCGAAGGCCGCGCTGACGAAGCGATCGCATCTCTCGAACAAACGTTTCGCCGTCATCATGAAACTGCGCAAACACTCCTCACGCAGGAAGCGGCGCAGAAGTTCGGTGAGCACGTCGACGGCGCCGCCAATCAGATCAAGGAGTTGCTCCGAGCAAGCGCCGATAATCCGCTGCGCCGCCGTCCGACTCAGGATGCGGTGCTCGCCTTCGGCGAGATGCTTTCCAGCGAACTAACAGCCGAACTACTCATTCAACGAGGCGTAAACGCGCAGCACGTCGATGCGCGCCGCTGCATCGTCACCGACGATGAATACACGTGCGCGCTGCCGTTAATGCCCGAAACGCTTTCCAAAGCTCGCGACGTTTTAACGCCCGTAATCGAAAATGGCCTCATTCCGGTGCTCGGCGGCTTTATCGCCTCCACCCAGGAAGGAACGACGACGACGCTGGGACGCGGCGGCTCCGACTACACCGCTGCTCTGATCGGCGCGGCGCTCGGCGTTGACGAGATCCAGATCTGGACTGACGTCACCGGCGTTTTGAGTGCCGATCCGCGCATCGTTCCCGAAGCGCAGACCGTGGAACGACTGTCGTACGCGGAAGCGTCAGAGCTTGCGTACTTCGGCGCGAAAGTCCTGCATCCGAAGACGATTCAACCGGCAATCGAAGGCCGCATTCCTGTGCGGATCTGCAACTCGCGCGCGCCGGAAGAGATCGGCACGCTCGTCGGTCCCCAGGCTGAAACTACGGAACGGACAATCAAAGCGATCGCCCACAAGGGCGGCGTTACAACCGTCCAGGTCACTTCGGCGCGAATGCTCGGCGCTTATGGTTTCCTGCGCGCGTTGTTCGAAGTTTTTGAGCGTCACCGGACAGTTGTCGACGTGGTTGCGACGTCGGAAGTCAGCGTCTCGCTTTCACTCGACGACGCAAGCGCGCTGCCGGTTATCGTGCAGGAGCTCGAGCATCTCGGCACGGTACGCGTCGAGAAAGGTTGCGCGATCATTTGCGTCGTCGGAGAGGGTTTGCGTGGAACGCCGGGAATCGCGGCGCGCGTGTTCAGCGCGATCAGCGACATCAACGTGACGCTCATCTCGCAAGGCGCGTCGAGCATCAATTTCACGTTCGCCATCGAAGAGGAACGCATGCACGAGGCTGTTAAAAGATTGCACAATGAGTTCTTCGGAGCCACAGTTTAGACCGATGACGCTGTTCGATCTTACTCGCCAACTGATCGACATTCCTTCTCTTACGGGCGACGAAGGTGCTGTCGGAGGGTTTCTGGCCCAGGACCTCGAAGCGCGCGGTTATCGCGTCGAGAGACAGCAAGTCGCGCCCGATCGTTTCAACGTTCTGGCCACGACGGGCGAGCCGCCGCGCATCGTCTTCTCGACGCACATGGACACGGTGCCGCCGTTCATTCCCTCGCGCGAGGATAACGAAAACATCTACGGCCGCGGATCGTGCGATGCGAAGGGAATCATCGCCGCGCAGATCTTCGCAGCGGATCGTCTGCGTGCCTCCGGCATGAACACGATCGGCGTGTTGTTCACCGTCGACGAGGAGCTCGCCAGCGAAGGCGCGCAGGCAGCAAACAATCACCCGCTCGCGCACGAATGCGAGTTCCTGATCAACGGTGAACCGACTGACAATCTTCTCGCCGTCGGAACAAAAGGATCGGCGCGGCTGATCATTTCAACTTCGGGCCGCGCGGCTCACTCGGCGTATCCCGAAGCCGGCGAGTCGGCCATCGAAAAGCTGCTGGACATTCTGCAAAACATCCGCGGCGTGGAATGGCCGGAAGATAGTTTTTTCGGCGCGACGACGTGCAACATCGGCGTCATCGACGGCGGCACTCGTCCCAACGTCATCCCCGATCATGCTCGCGCGCAATTGCAAATTCGACTCGGGATCGATATAGAGCACATCAAAAGAATTGTGGAAGAAGCCGCCGGCGAACGAGGCGCGGTCGTTTACGAGTCGGCGCACAATCCGGTGCGGCTGACTTCAGTTCCCGGCGTGGACGGAACCGTGGTGCGCTTCACGACCGACATTCCATATCTTTCGAACTGGGGCCGGCCGTTGTTGATCGGTCCGGGATCGATTCTCGACGCGCACACGGATCACGAGCGCGTGTCGAAAGCGGAACTCGAGAGATCGGTCGAACTCTACATCGAACTGGCAAACAAGCTTCGGTCATGAAACTCGCATTAATCGGCAACGGTGCGATGGGTCACATGGTTGCGGCAGAGGCGCGCAAACGCGGCGACGACGTCGGCGCCGTCATCGCGAGCAGCGACAAAGATCTCTCCATCGATCAACTCGCTGAGAAACTTCGCGGTCATGACGCGGCGATCGATTTCTCCGTCGGCGACGCTGTTCTGAAGAACGTCGAAGCGTGCGCACGCGCGCAGGTTCCGGTCGTGGAAGGCACGACGGGTTGGAAACAGAACGAGCCGCGAGTCAAAGAGATCGTCGCCGAAAATAACGGCGCGCTTGTTTACGGCGCCAACTTTTCGATCGGCGTGAACCTCTTTTATCGTCTGACCAGCGAAGCAGCGAAGCTGTTTGCGGCTGTCGAAGGTTACGAACCGTTTATCGAAGAAGCTCATCACAACCGAAAGCGAGATGCGCCTTCGGGAACGGCACTGAAACTGCGCGATATAATGTCGCAACATCTGCCGGGCGATATTTCGACTGCGTCAACACGCGCCGGTTACATCCCGGGCACGCATCGAGTCGGTTTCGATTCTGAGCCCGATCAGATACTGCTGACGCACACTGCGCGTTCGCGTCAGGGCTTCGCGGCGGGAGCGTTGCTGGCCGCGCACTGGATAGCCGGACGAAAGGGCACGTTCGAATTTAGCGAAGTGATAGACGAGATTCTGAAACGGAGGTCACCATGACATTACAACTCGATTGGCTGCGCGGATGTGCGACGGCCATGGTTACACCCTTCACCGGCGACGGCTCCGTTGACGAGAAACGTTTGCGCGATCTGATCGAATGCCAGATCGCGGGCGGAGTTCGCGTGCTGGTGCCGTGCGGCACGACCGGCGAGAGCGTCACGATGAACGACGACGAGAACAAACTCGTCATTCGCACCACCGTCGAGGTCGCACGCGGGCGCGCGCGAGTGATCGCGGGCACGGGCAGCAACTCCACCGCAGTCACGATTCAACGTTCGCAATCGGCGCGCGATCTCGGCGTTGACGGCGTACTCACCGTCGCGCCGTACTACAACAAACCGACGCAGGACGGACTCTACGCACACTTCCGCGCAATCGCCGAAGCGGTCGACGGTCTGCCGGTCGTCATCTACAACGTTCCCGGCCGCACCTCGTCAAACATCGCCGCCGAAACAACGCTGCGGCTCGCTCGCGACGTCGAAAACATCGTCGGCGTGAAAGAAGCTTCCGGCAATCTCAGCCAGATCATGGAAATCCTTCGTTCGCGGCCTGACGGCTTCCGCGTAATCTCCGGCGACGACTCGCTGACGTTGCCGTTGATCGCACTCGGCGCTGAGGGTTTGATCTCAGTTGCGTCAAACGAAGCTCCGGAATTGATGTCGCAAATGAACGATCTGGCGCTGGAAGGCAAATGGGAAGAAGCGCGCAAGCTTCACTATCGCCTGCTGCCGTTGATGGAGGCGAACTTCATCGAGTCCAGCCCCGGTCCGGTGAAAGCAGCGATGGCATTGATGGGCCTGCTCGAAGAGAACTTGCGGCTCCCGCTGGTGCCAGTGCAGGAAAAAACGCGCGCGCGTCTGCGAGAGGTGTTGACTGAGTTGGGCCTACTGAAGGAAACGTCGCATGCCATTGCGTGAACAGATCGAGGCCATCGCGTCACGAGCCAGCAAGGAGTTCACGCCCGCTGACCGCGCGGTTTTTGAAGAATTCAAAAGCGCTCTCAACACGGGCGCGATACGCGCGGCCGAAAAGAACGCGAACGGCGACTGGGTCGTCAACTCGTGGGTGAAGCAGGGCCTGCTGCTCGGGTTCCGCATGGGCGCGCTCGTCGACATGTCGACCGGCGAGAGTTTTAAGTTTTTCGACAAAGACACTTATCCCGCTCGTCCGACAAAGATCGGCGAGAACGTTCGCATAGTCCCCGGCGGTTCGACGATCCGTGACGGGGCTTACGTCGCGCCGAGCGTCGTTTGTATGCCGCCGATGTTCGTCAACGCGGGCGCGTACGTAGATGAAGGAACCATGATTGACAGTCACGCGCTCGTCGGATCGTGTGCGCAGATCGGGAAGCGCGTACACATTTCAGCGGCTGCGCAGATCGGCGGCGTGCTGGAACCCGTCGGAGCGGTGCCGGTGATCGTGGAAGACGACGTGTTGGTCGGCGGCAATTGCGGCGTTTACGAAGGAGCGATTGTGCGTGAGCGAGCGGTTCTGGCGTCGGGAACGATCCTGACCGGCTCGACGCCTGTTTACGATCTCGTGCGCGGCGAGATCTACCAGCGGACTGCTGATGGTCCACTGCAAATTCCGGCGGGCGCGGTCGTCGTTCCCGGCGCGCGTTCAGTCAATAACGAGCGCGGTCGAGCATGGGGGCTTTCCCTGTACGCGGCGGTGATAGTCAAATATCGAGACGAGAAGACGGAGTCTTCGGTTCAACTAGAGGACTACTTGCGTTGAAAAACTTTGTGCCGCCGGCACGGTTACAGGGGATTGAAAAAAGCATCATTCGACAGGTGTTCGATCGCGCGCGGCCTGGCAGCATCAACCTGGGATTGGGCGAGCCTGACTTGCGAACGCCCGGAGTGATTCGCCGCGCGGCCGTGAGCGCCATTACCGGAGAGCAGAACGGTTACACGTCGCACGCGGGGCTTCCGGAACTGCGTCAAAAAGTTGCGCGACAGTATCCATATCTCGCGGAGAACGCGGATCGAGTCATCATTACGGCAGGATCGCAGGAGGCTTTGTACCTGGCGCTGATGACACTCGTCGACGAAGGCGACGAAGTACTGCTTCCGGATCCCGGGTTCGTCGCTTATCCGACAATCGTTCGCATGGCCGGCGGCGTTCCGAAGTTCTATCGCCTGCCGCGGGAGATGGATTTCGCGTTTGACGTCGAAGAGTTTCAGCGCGCGCTGACGCCGAAGACGAAAGTCGTCGTTTGCATCAGTCCGTCGAATCCAACTGGACGCGTGCTGTCGCGCCGCAATCTCAAAGACATTGGCTACTTGCTGCGCCAGCAGGGCGCGTACCTGATCAGCGACGAGATCTATCGCGACCTTTATTACACTCCTGAACGTCCGGAGTCGTTATCGTCGGTTTACGATCGCACAATCGTGATTGCCGGACTGTCGAAGTCGCTGAGCATGACGGGCTGGCGGCTGGGATGGCTGGCCGGCGATGAAGACGTCGTGAAAACGGCGCTCGTGTTGCACGGTTACGTCACGACGTGCGCTTCAACAGTTTCGCAGAAGGCGGCGCTCGTCGCGTGGAGCACTGAAGCTGCCAACGCGCGCGCCATGTTTCGCATGACGTTTCGGGCGCGGCGCGATCACCTGCTGAAGTTGATCCTGACTGAGTTGAGACTTCGCGCGGTGACGCCGGAAGGTGCGTTTTACACGATGATTGACGCGGGCGCTTACGGTTCGTCGATGGCCGTCGCCGAAAGGTTGTTGGACCACGGCGTAATCACGGTGCCGGGTGCGGCATTTGGAAAAGAGAGCGAAGACTTCCTGCGGGTCTCGTTCTGCGCGGACGAGACAACGCTTACGGAAGGCATCCTGCGAATCAAGCTTGGTTTGGAGTCGTTATAGTTTCGTATAAAAGAGGCGTAAATGAGCGGGAAATACAGAGTCGGGATCCTGGGCGCAACGGGCATGGTGGGCCAACGGTTCATTCAATTGTTGGAGGACCATCCGCAGTTTGCAGTGACGGCGGTGGCGGCATCGGATCGTTCGCAGGGAAAATCTTTTCAAGAGGCATGTACCTGGCGATTGACGGGCGAGATGCCGTCGTCGGTTCGATCGATGGCCGTGCAGCCACCGGCGCCGCCGCTCGATTGCGATCTCGTGTTTTCCAGCCTGCCCGGCGATATCGCGCGAGAGAGTGAAGGCAGTTTTGCGGAAGCGGGCTACCCGGTGATCAGCAACTCGTCCGCGTTTCGCATGGATGACGACGTGCCGCTGTTGATTCCGGAAGTGAACCACGAACACTTGCGCCTGTTGGGGCTACAGCGCCGGCGATATTCGTCCGGCGGCTTCATCGTCACTAACCCGAACTGCTCGACGATCATGATCGCGCTGGCGTTAGCGCCGTTGCACGCGGCGTTCGGCGTCGAATCGTGCGTCGCGACAACGTTACAGGCGCTTTCCGGCGCCGGTTATCCCGGCGTCGCTTCGCTCGACATTCTCGACAACGTGCTGCCGTACATCGGCGGCGAAGAAGAGAAGATCGAAACCGAGACCACTAAAATACTCGGGCGCGTGAACGAAACTCGGATTGATCCCGCGTCGATGGCTGTTAGCGCGCAGTGTCACCGCGTCAACGTCAACGACGGGCACATGGCCGCCATGCGCGTTAAGTTTGCGCGTAAACCAACGCTCGACAATTTACGCGAGGCATTAACGTCGTTTCGTTCGTTACCGCAGGAGCTCGGACTTCATTCCGCGCCCGCGACGCCGATCGTGATCCGTGACGAAGAGAACCGGCCGCAGCCGAAGTTGGACCGCGACGCAGGCAACGGCATGACGATCACCGTCGGCAGAATAAGACCTGATTCGGTGCTCGACTACCGCTTCGTAGTCCTCAGTCACAACACGATTCGCGGCGCCGCCGGCGCAGCGATACTCAACGCCGAATTACTGGTCGCCCAGGGCCACCTGATGAAAAGCGAGAAATAGCTCCCGGTCCTACGAATTTTTATACAAAGCCCATAAATTTGGATATACTCTCCGGCCAGCAACCATCAGTTTTAGGAAGATCGTGAAAACGCGAGCGTTTTCCAGCGGCGGTCTCACTTAGACGCCAGCGGAATAGTTTCTGCAAGAAAATGGATCGTCTCGACAAGTTTTCCAAGGCTTAAATTTTCCGCCTCATCTTTCGGATCCAGCGACGCAGCCGAATCCACGTCTGGATCCGCAAACAAATTGCATCGGAGGACTCAATGAAAACCAGAATCTCCTTGAGAAGTTTCGCCCGATTTCTCAGTGCGCTTCTTGTGATCGGGCTGTTTGCCTTGCCGGTTTTCAGCCAGCAGGGCACTTCCACTGTGCGCGGTACCGTTAAAGATCCGCAGGGTAACGTGGTCGCGGGCGCCTCGGTGAAACTCATCAGCGTGGCCAATAACGCCGTTCGTTCTGCTCAGACGAGCGATGAAGGCAACTTTGTATTCGAGGCCGTTCAGGTGGGCGACTACAGACTTGAAGTCGAGGCCTCCGGTTTCAAGAAAGGTGTGATCACCGATGTCCACGCCCTGATTGCGAAGGCGGTGACGGTGAACGTTGCGTTGGAGATCGGCAACATCGCGGAGTCGGTAACTGTTTCGACTAACGATGCCGAGCTCCTGGTGAACCGTGAAGACGCAACCCTTGGCAGCAACTTCGTCAATAAGCAGATTACGCAATTGCCGCTGGAAGCCCGAAGCGTACCCAACCTGCTCACACTGCAGACTGCAGCGACGCGCGATGGTTACGTGGCTGGGGCCCGCTCAGACCAAACGAACGTCACGCTTGACGGCGTGGACATCAACGAAGCGCAGACCAATTCGATTTCCAGCAACACCGCCGATCCGGCCGACGGAACGGCCGTATCGAATCTGGACCCGACGAACTCCACCGTGTTGCGTTTGAATGCCGACGCGATTGAAGAGTTTCGCGTTCAAACAACGAACCCGAACGCGAATCAGGGACGGTCGGCGGGAGCACAGGTCTCGCTCGTTACGAAGAGCGGAACGAACGACTGGCATGGCGCCGGATTTGAGTTTTATCGGACGAAGGCTTTCACTGCCAATGACTTCTTCAGTAATGCCGCCGGTCTCGAACGGCCGTCGTTAATCCGACACACATTCGGCGGCTCCATCGGCGGACCTATCATTAAAGATAAGGCGTTCTTCTTCTACAGCTTTGAGGGCGATCGCATTACGCGATCGGTCAGCACCGCTCGCGTTGTTCCACTGCCGCATCTCGGCCTGGGCCAGGTGCGTTTCCGAACTCCCGAGGGCGTTGTAAGCACTTTGACCTCGGCAGACATCACCTCGATCTTCCCGGCAGTCGGCGTGAACCCGACGGCAATTGCGGTGTTGCGCGACGCCGCCGCGAGGTATCCCGCTAACGACAGCAGTACTCCTGGCGCAGATGGACTCAACACCGGCGGGTTCCGATTCAACGCGGCAATTCCGGTCGAACGGAATTCACACGCGGCTAAATTCGATTTCAATCTGACGCCTAACCAACAGGTATTTCTACGCACCAACATCATCTACGACAACATCACGCGCCAGCGTCAGTTCCCGGATACTCCAGCGCCTACGATCTGGTCTCACCCAACGGGTATCGCTGCCGGTCACACCTGGACAGTGACGAACAGCCTCATCAACACGTTTCGCTATGGATTTACGCGAGAGGCATTCAGCGACCAGGGCGACTCGGCCGACAACTCGATCAGTTTTCGGTTTGTGTTTTCACCGCGCGTGTTCAGCCGAACTATCAATCGCGTTACACCGGTCCATAACATCACTGACGACATTTCCTGGGTGAAGAACAACCACAGCATCGGGTTTGGCACGAACATTCGCCTTATCAACAACAGGCGCGGGTCGTTGAACGGCGCCTTCGATAGCGCGATCACCAATCCTTCGTTCTTCTCTGGAGGCGGCTCGAGTATCTCTAACGCGATCAGCGCCGTCTTCCCGCTTCAGGGATCGTCAGTTATCAGCGTACAGAACGCGGTCACGGCGGTCATCGGAAGATTTTCCCAGTACTCCGGAAACTTCATCTTCGACCGCGACGGCTCTCTCTTACCGATAGGCACCCCGAGCGCGCGTGAGTTTGCCACTCAGGAATACGATCTTTATGCGCAAGACTCCTGGAAGCTCAAGCCACACCTGACGCTCACCTACGGACTGCGCTACACCATCAGCACGCCGGTGTACGAAAAGAACGGATTCGAGGTCAGCACCGATATTCCGTTGTCCGAGGTGTTCCAGCGGCGCCAGGAAGCAGCCGCGCGCGGGCAGAATTTTGCAGACCCGCTGACGCTCGTGCTTTCCGGCAAGGCCAACAATGCGGACCCGCTCTATCAGTACGACAAGAACAATTTCCAACCACGCGTAGCCATCGCCTGGTCACCGTCGTTCGGAGACGGATTTCTGGGTAAGATTTTTGGCAGGAACCATGAATCTGTATTCCGCGGTGGTTTCGGCATCACCAACGATTACTATGGCCAGCAACTCGCGGTCAGCTTTGACCTGAACAACACGCTTGGCTTCTCGTCCAGCGACACGATCGCGGCTAACACGTTCAATCTGACGACTCGTCCGGCGCCGCTCTTTACCGGCTTCGGTCAAAGCATCAGAACGTTGCCGCGAATCACAATTCCGGGAAACATCAGCTTCCCGCGTACGCAGCCGTTCAATACCGACCCGGCCCTGCAATCGGCGCGCATCGAGTCGACGCTCGATTCACAACTCGTAGCGCCAATCAATTACTCGTGGAACTTCACTTACGAACGTGAATTGCCAAAAGGCCTGGTCATCCAGACTTCGTACATCGGCCGGTTAGCTCGCAATCTGATCGCCTCGCGCGACGTGATGGCGCTGAACAACCTCGTCGATCCGAAGTCGGGAATGGATTGGTATACCGCAGCGGGGATGCTCGAAAGCTTCCGCCGCGCCGGCACGCCTATCTCGCAGATCCCGAATATTCCGTGGTTCCAGAACATGCTGCCGACTAACATCGCGGCGATGATGGACGAGATCTACTTCGGCTTCTGCTGCGGCGTGTTTCCGACGCACGATCTCACGCAGACGCAGGCCGTCTATGCAGTGGCGTTGAACTTCTACGGCAACGACTGGACCGACACGCAGGACGTTATCGAAGATGGACTCGGAAAGAACATCTTCTTCCATCCGCAGTACGGCGCCCTGTCGGCGTTCAGCAGTATCGCCAAGTCAAACTATCATGCCGGCACCATCAGCCTTCGCCAACGTCTGGGTCGTAGTTTGACCGCGGACTTCAACTACACGCTCTCGCATTCGCTGGACGATGCTTCCGGCTTGCAGACAAGCGGCGCTTTCGGCGGCGCGTTCATCCTTAATCCGTTGCGGCAGCAGGATTCCTACGCCAATTCGGATTTCGACGTTCGGCATATTATTAATGCCAACGCCGTTTGGGAGTTGCCGTTGGGACGAGGCCGCCAGTTCTTCTCCGGCGCCGGCAGAGTTGCTAACGGCATCATCGGAGGCTGGCAGCTCAGCGGCATTTTCCGTTGGAATTCGGGCCTGCCGCACTTCAGTCCCTACGATGACGCGCGTTGGGCCACTAACTGGAATGTCCAGAGCAGCGGCACGCGGTTGAGAGACGTGCAGAGTTGTCCGGTCCAGGGTGGCAAGCTCTTCGGCGCCTGCTTGTTAGAAGCTTACAAGAGCTGGCGCGGAGCGTTTCCGGGTGAAACCGGCGATCGCAACGTGCTGCGTCTACCGGGTTATGTCAATCTCGACATGGGACTCAGCAAGTCGTTCGACATGCCATGGAGTGAAAGCCAGAAACTTCAGGTTCGCTGGGAGGTGTTCAACGTAACCAATACGCAGCGCATGGGTACGATCGATACGAGCCGCAGCGGATTCGGTTTGCAACTCGATCCGGATCAGATCACTTCGGTGTCTGACATTCCAACGAACTGGTCGAATTTCATTTCACCGATCCAGGGACAACCACGCGTGATGCAGGTTGGAGTTCGTTACACTTTCTAACCTTCACCCGACTCTAATACAATTACTCCGGGCTGGAGCCGCACAGGCTTCAGCCCGCATCTTCTTTAGCGTGCTTCGGTCATCATGTATCGAACAACTCTTTGTTTGATTCAGATCTTTCTAGCGTTGTCGGTGTTCGGCGCGCACTCATCTGCTCAAGTGCCGGATCGCAAAACTCAGTTAGGCATCGGCGGCGGCTCTTACATCCTGTTCGGCGATTTAATCGTCGATGAGGGTACGCAGAAAGGCGCGAGACCTTTGGTGTACGAGGTTTTGCTGAACAACCTCGGCGGCACGCCGGCTGGCCGTCAGACTATTAACGCCGGCGGCCGTTATCAATTCATCAACCTCGCGCCGGGCCAGTATGAGTTGGTTGTTCATCTGGACCAGCAGGAGGTCGCGCGGATGCGCGTCGAGATTTTACCCGGGGATGGTCTTGAACGAGTTCGCCAGGACATAACACTGGCCTGGAAAGGCGGCGGGCATTCCAAACCGTCCACAGTTTCCGCGGCCGATTTCTACAAGCGCTCCGACGCTAACGAAAAGCTGTTTCAGAGGGCGCAGGAAGCTACCAATCAAAAACGCTACGACGATGCAATTGCGACGTTGCGTCAGCTAGTCACCGCCGATCCGCGCGACTTTCTGGCCTGGGCCGAGCTCGGCACCGTGAATCTCTTCAAACAGAATTACGACGAGAGCGAAAACGCTTACGTAAAGAGCGTCACCGAAAACCCCGGCTTCTTTCTGGGCCAGATGAACCTGGGCCGGCTGCGCGTGATGCGCAAAAACTTCGAAGGCGCGATCGAACCGCTGACCGCCGCCGTCACGATCCAGCCGGGATCGGCCGACGCCAATTCCTACCTCGGCGAGGCTTATCTCCAGATCAAAAAAGGCTCGAAGGCGGTCGGGTATCTCAACGAAGCGATCAAACTCGATCCTGTCGGCAAAGCTGATCTGCACCTGCGTTTGGCGACTCTCTACAACGCAGTCGGCCTGAAGGACAAGGCCGCGATCGAGTATGAACAGTTTCTGAAGAAGAAGCCTGACTATCCTGACAGCAAAAAGCTGCGCGACTACATCAGCGCAAACAAACCAAAACAATAATCCAATATGAACCTGGCGATAATCGTGCTCCTGGGCGCGACCTTGATTGATGGATCCGGTCGCGCTCCGTTGAGAAATTCTGTCGTTGTCCTGCAAGGTGATTCGATCGTCGCGGTGGGCTCGCGCAAGCAGGTCTCGGTTCCGGCCGGCGCGCGCGTCATCGACGCTCGTGGGCTGGTCGTCGCGCCCGGGTTCATCGACGCGCATAATCATTCCGATCGCGGATTTACCGACGATCCTTCCGCGGCGTCGCAGGTGTCGCAAGGCATCACGACGGTCGTCGTCGGACAAGACGGCGGCTCACCGTACCCGATTAGTTCTTACCTGAAGACTCTCGATCAGAATCCGGTTGCGATGAACGTGCTGACATTTGTCGGACACGCCACCATCCGCTTGCGTGCTATGGGTGAAGACACGAACCGCCACGCAACACCCGCTGAAGTCGAAAGCATGCGACACATGGTGGAGCAGGCGATGCGCGACGGCGCGATGGGACTCTCGACCGGACTGGAATACGAGACCGGAAAGCCTGCATCGATCGAGGAAGTGATCACGCTCGCGCGCGCAGCGAGCAGGTTTGGCGGAATCTACATCAGTCACATCCGCGACGAAGCCGACAAGACTTTCACAGCGCTCGACGAAGCGATTCGCATCGGCAGGGAAGCGCGTATCCCGGTGCAGATTTCGCATATCAAACTTGGCAGCGTCGCCGTGTGGGGCAAGTCGCGTCAGGCAGTCGCTTTGATCAATCGCGCGCGGGCACGCGGGCAGGACGTTACCGCGGACTGTTATCCGTACGACGCGTGGAGCTCGACGATCAGGGTGCTGATTCCGAGTGGCCGCCATGACGATCCCGTTGACGTCGCGCGTGGTCTCGCGGACGTCGGCGGGCCGGCGAACATCACGATCGTCAATTGCCCTGCGCATCCGGAGTACGAGTTCAAGAACATGGAAGAGATCAGCAAACGCGAAGGCGTCACGCCGGTCGAGCTTTACATGAAGATCGTGCGTGGCGGCGGCGCCGGGGTTGTTTGTCACTCGATGAAGGACCAGGACATCGAGACTTTCTATCGCCAGCCGTGGGTGATGGTCAGCAGTGACGGCGGGATTGGGTCGCGGCATCCGCGCGGCGCTGGTTCGTATCCGCGAGTGCTGGGACGTTACGTTCGTGAGCTTCACTGGCTCACGTTGCCCGATGCGATCCGCAAGATGACTTCGCTGCCGGCGACGAGATTCAAGTTGCGCGACCGAGGATTGATCCGCGCAGGTTACAAAGCGGATCTCGTTTTGTTTGACCCGGCGACGATCATCGACCGATCGACGTTTCGGGAACCGCAGTTGATCTCGGAAGGCGTGAAGCGCGTGTTTGTTAACGGCGAGGAGGTTTGGGCGGACGGGAAAGTGACCGGCAATCGTCCCGGAAAAGCGTTACGACGCAGCCAATAGATAAACACCGGTCTTTTTATCAGTTACGTAGAAATCGTCAATCACGTAACCGGCGTCGAGCGCGCGTGTGAAAGCCGTCCGCGTCGGTTCGCGCCAGAGTTCAGCATTCTGTTCACCGGGAATCTCAATAATCACGTTCTTCTCCGTCAAATCCGTGTTCACAACAGGCTCGCCATTTGGACCGACGCGCACCAAAGCCGGCACGTCGAGGTTCGGAGTCTTCGGCGTTTCCTTTCGATCGACTCGCGAAATAACTCGTTCACTGTCCAACATCCAACTGACCCACAGTCGATCGGTTCCGAACCGGTGCAGAAAACTCGACGTCTCACCGTAATAGTTGACGAGATAACGATCCGCGACGACGCCCAGCTTGCAGAAATTGAGGTACGCATTACGCGACTGCAACGGATCGAACGTCCACGTTATGCGCTTTACGCCGAGCGCAAGCGCCGCCTCGCGCTGCGCGCACTTCAACAGGTAACCGACACTCTGCGATCGATGAGCACTGCTCACGCCGAGCATGTCTGAATGAATGATCGTCTCGCCGTTCAGGATCCCCGGAAACCCAAAAACAAACCCGATCATTCGCCCTTCGGCAAACGCACCGATCAGAATCGCGCCAACCTCCTTCTGCGGGCGCAGGGCCAGTGCCGGCAGCACGTCGAGGTCGGAAACGCCCCAGATCTCTCGCTGAAGCTTTTCGACTTCACGCATCTCCTCGAGTGTTTCGATGTCGCGGATAACGATTGTTTGGGGAGTCAAGATCAGATGAGTCCGTTGATAAGTTCTTTCAGCCAGTTGACGTCGATCGGTTTGGTCACGTATGCGTCGAAGCCGGAGGCTTTCGCGTCGGAGCGGAAGCCGGTTTCGTGATGGGCCGAGATGGCGATGATGGGCACGTTTTTGAGCCCTTGTTCCTGCCGCATCAGCTTTGCGGCCGCGAAACCGTCCATGCGAGGCAGACTGAGGTCCATCAGGATTACGTCGGGCGCGTCGCGCTTGGCGCTCGCCACCGCGGCCTGGCCGTCTTCCGCTTCAAATACGATGAAGCCCTGGTCTTCGAGCGCGAGGCGCATGAAGAGACGCGTGTCCTCTACGTCCTCGACCAGCAAAACCTTGAGGTCCCTGGAATCCCTGTCTGCCATGGAGATTGAATTGAAACACGGATCAACGTTAATCTAAAGCACTTTTAATCGGGCGAAACAAATTTCTACCCGGCGTCGTTAAAGAGCCGAGTGTCGATTTTTCACACCTGAGGCGGGAAACATGAAACGCATAATTATTGCCGTAATCCTCGTGGCGCTTGCTGGAATCGCCGGTATCGTCGCACGTTCTTCCTCCAGAGCAGATTTCAAAGAGCTTGTCTCACACAATGTCGGCGACGTGCGTGAGGAAATCCGCCAGACTTACGAGCTGGCGCCTGGCGCGCAGGTTGAGCTTACGGGCCTGAACGGGTCGGTCAGGGTTGAAACTTCTGACAGTAAGACTGCCGAAGTCTATATCGAACGCACCGCCGCGAGCCAGGAAGCTCTCGATCGGCGCCGCGTCACTATCGATGCTGGTTCCGACTACCTTCGGATTCGCGGTGAGAAGAACAACAAGGCCGGTTTCTTCTCGAAAATCTTTGGCCGTGAAGCAGGTGAACGTGTCACGTTGAAGCTGCCCCGCCAGGTTGCGCTATTTGCCAAGGGCATCAATGGATCGGTTGTTGTCGGAGTTATGGACGGCTCGGTCGAGATGAACGGCATCAACGGCCGCATCGAGGTCGGACGCGCCACTGGAACTGCGACGTTCAAAGGGATTAACGGAAGCGTCGTCGTTGCTCTTGGCCGGCTGAGTCAGGAAGGCGTCAGGCTCGACGGGATCAATGGAAACATCGACCTTCAGTTGCCGGCCGATGCAAACGCGGATCTCGAAGCGCGCGGAATCAATGGACGAGTTATTTCCGATCTGCCTAACGTCACGGTTGACAAGATGAAGGGCAGCTACTCGGCCCGCATCGGCGCCGGCGGCAGCTCGATTGCAGCGAAGGGTATTAACGGCAACATCCGCCTGTCACGCTCGGCCGGATAAGATCCGTGGTCTAAGGATCACTTGATTTTCGAAAACGGAATGTTCCCGATTGGATACTGTTTCCAATCCTTGTAGTCGTAGTGCCACCACTCCGGCTCGTAGACCGCAAATCCTTCAGCTTCCATCGCCGCCCGAAGCATGTCGCGCAAGCGCTTCGCTTCGGGCGTCGCGCATGCGTAGTTGATGTGCGCGCGCTCGGTCATCTCGTCGTACTCGCTCGGCATCTGCACGATCTTCCCGGTCGCTAACTCGTACATCGACAAGTCGACAGCACAACCGCGATTGTGTCGCGATCCCTGGCTCGGATCCGCGACGAAGATCTTTTTATCCGCGGGCGTCACATCCCAGAAGATCTTCGTGACCGACCACGGACGGTAACCGTCGAACACGACGATCCCGTAACCCTGCGGCCGCAGTCGCTGGTGCGCGCGGACCAGAGCCTCCGCCGCCGGCTTCTGGAGAAACGCGCGCGCCTCTTTGTAAACCGGCCTGCCGAGAAAGTTATTGCGCGTCGCGTAACGGATGTCGAGCTTGATCGTCGGATCGAGTTTCACCAGCTCGCGCAGCTCCGGCTCGCGGAACGGGCCTGCTTCCTTCGGCGGTCCTTGTGCGAAGGCGACGACCGCAAGCAGGAGTAAGAGTGTGATTGCGTATTTGGTTCTGATCATAATTTAGAAATCGAACGGTTTTCGTGTCGTAAGCGTGGGCGCGTTCCAGCCGCGGAGCTTCTCGTTCCACTGCGGCAGCGTTTCGCGCAGGAACTTGTTCACCTCGCCCATTCGCGTGCGATACGCCGGTTGGATTTCAGCGAAAAACTCGCGCTGCCCGCGCGTCGGACCGAAGTTTCCGCCCAGAGAGACGAACAGGTTACCGATGTGGTCGGCGACCTGGTCCCGTCCGGGGAACCCGAGACCTTCGTCACGCGCCGCCAGTTTGTCCTGAAGCGCGTCCACTTCCTTAACGTAGTCTTCGAGCGCCTTCGTCATATCTTTGTCAGGCTCTTTCGCGAGGTTCTTCATCGTCGTCTGCGCCTGCTTGAGTTGTTCCTTCACGCTGTCGAGAAAACGCAGCGACGTATTCAGCACCGACTGCATGTCGCGCAGTTTGATCTGCATGTCCAGCGATTCCTGTAGTTCGGCTATCGGCGTGGTGATGCCGGGATCGAGCCTCACCTCCACCGGCTGCTCGTAAACCTTGCCGCCGACAGTCATCTTCACCGTGTACGTTCCCGGCAAGACCCATGGACCACGCGGTCCAAAGCCGAACGCGATCTGTTCCGGGCTCGGTGGGCGCCGCACTTCAGGACCGCCGAACCGCAGGTTCCACGCGATCCGATTCAATCCTTTCTCTCTCGACGGCCGCTCGAGGTCCTGTACGAGCTTTCCCTCGCGGTCGAAGATTTGAACTTTGAAATCCGCTTTGTCATCGAGCTTTTCTTTCAGGTAGTAGGTGATCAACGCGCCCGCCGCCGGATTAGGTCCGGTGAACACTTTGTCGCCGATGCCGTAGCGCGTGAATGTGCTGGCGAACCGCAATCCGGGTCGTACGGAAAACAGATGCGCAGTGCTGTCGAGAACCTGCGGTGTCATCTGTTGAATGACGGTCGCGTCGTCGAAGATCCAGAGGCTGCGCCCGTGCGTTGCGAGAATCAGATCGTTCTCGCGCGGATGGATCAGGATGTCGTGGATCGCGACGTGCGGAAGGTTCTTCAAATTCAACCGGAGCCAGTTTGCGCCGCCATCGTACGATGCGAAGAGACCCAGCTCCGTGCCCGCGTAAAGCAGGTTCGTGTTCTTTGGGTCTTCGCGAATGATCTGCACGTACGCCTTCGCGGGAAGGTTTCCGGCGATGCTGGTCCAACTCTTGCCGCCGTTCGACGTTTTGAAAATGTATGGCTTGAAGTCGTCGAACATGTGCCGTTCGAACGCGACGTAAGCCGTGTTGGCGTTCGTCCGCGATGGTTCGACGTGTGAGACGGGCGAGTTCGCGGCCATGCCCGGCACGTTCTTGACGAGGTTGGACCAGTTCTTGCCGCCGTCGGTCGTTACTTGCAGGTTGCCGTCGTCCGTTCCGACCCAGATCTGTCCCTTTTGAACGGGCGATTCGTTGACGGTGATGATCGTCGAGTGATACTCGGCAGTCGAGTTTTCGACCGCGACAGGCCCACCGGCGTCTTTGAGTTTTTCCGGATCGTTGGTGGTGAGATCCGGACTGATCTGTTCCCACGTCTTGCCGAAGTCCGGGCTTTTGAACAGCACGTTGCCGCCGAAATACACGGTAGTCTTCTCGTGTGGTGAAAAGACGATGGGCGCGTTCCAGTTCCAGCGGAATTTCTGTCCGGCCGCTGGTCCACCGCCGCTGCCGCGGCCCCACGGATTCACTTGCTGCTGTTCGCGCGTGCGGAAGTCGGTCCAGATGATGTTGCCGCCCTGCGACTCGGAAAGATAGATCTCCGGGTTGTCCGGGTGATTGATGACGTAGAAGCCGTCGCCGAAACTGACCATGCGCCAATCGTCGTTCATGATTCCCGCCGGTTCGCGCGTGCGGCTCGGGCCGGTCCACGAACCGTTGTCCTGAAGTCCGCCCATCACGTAGTAGAAAGGCTGTCGATTGTCGGCGTGGACCTGGTAAAACTGGCCCAACGGAATGTTGTACACGGCTTCCCACGTTTCGCCGCCGTCGTAGCTGACGCCGATGCCGCCGTCCTGTCCGTGCCACATGCGTTTCGGGTTTTTCGGATCGATCCAGAGCGCGTGGAAGTCGATGTGGCTGCGGCTGGTGATTGAACGGAACGTCTTGCCGCCGTCTACGGAAGTGAACAACGTGGACGCCACCGCGTAGACGTGGTTTTCGTTCGTCGGATTAACCCGCACGGTCGTGTAGTAAAAACCACGCGATACGATCGACTCCTGTTTCGAGACATTGCGAAACGTTTCGCCGCGGTCGTCCGAACGATAAAGCGTTCCGTCTTTCGCTTCGACGATCACATAGACGACGTTCGTGTTGCTCGGCGCCACTCGCACTCCGATGCGGCCCATCAGTTTCGGCAGTCCATTCGTGAGCTTGTTCCAGGTGCGGCCGCCGTCGATCGACTTGTACACGCCGCCCTTTTCGCTGCCGCTGCGATGCGTCCACGGTTTGCGCTCGAAACTCCACATTCCGGCGTAAAGAATGTTCGGATTGGCCGCATCGATATCGAGGTCGGCGACTCCGTGCTGGTTGTCGATGTAGAGCGTTTTGGTCCAGGTCTTGCCGCCGTCCGTGGTCATGAACACGCCGCGCTCTTCGTTCGGACCAAACGCATGTCCGAGGGCGCCGATGTAAACGACGTCGGGGTTCTGCGGATGAATGGCGATGGCCGAGATGCGCTCTGAATCTTTGAGGCCCATGTGCTGCCACGTCTTGCCGCCGTCGGTTGATTTGTAAACGCCGTCGCCGAACGACACGCTGTTGCGCACGTTCGACTCGCCCGTGCCGACCCACACTACTTCCGGATTACTCGGCGCCAGCGCGATGTCGCCGATCGAGATCGTGCCTTCGCGTTCGAAGATCGGCTTCCACGAAACGCCGCCGTTCGTCGTCTTCCACAAACCTCCCGAAGCACTGGCGACGTATACAGTGTTCGCATCACCTGGGACGCCTTCGACATCCGCGATGCGTCCGCCCATGTTTGCCGGACCGATGCTGCGCCACTCGAGCCGCGAGAAAGCGGTCTCGAGAGGCGACTTGGTTTGCGCGCCGTTTTGTCCAAAGCCATTGACGACGAACGCGAGCAAACAGAGAGCGACTAGAGGGAAGCGAAAGCGCATGATGTTTCTCCTAATTCGAGTTATCCGTGGTAGTCTGGGTCGCAATTATGACATTTCCCGTTACCGATCGCACCAAACTTAAACGGCTCCCCAAGCGCGGGCATTTCGATCGCGAAACTGTCTACGGAATTTTGGACGAAGGTTTTATTTGTCATGTGGGTTTTGCTGTCGACGGTAAGCCCGTGGTGATTCCGACGGGTTACGCGCGCGTCGACGACAAGCTTTACATTCACGGTTCGCAGGCGAGCCGGATGTTACGCACGTTGGCGGATGGTATCGACGCGTGTGTGACCGTGACGCTGCTCGACGGTTTGGTGCTGGCTCGCTCGGCGTTTCATCATTCGATGAACTACCGCTCCGTCGTCGTGTTTGGACGAGCGACGCTGGTCGATGATCCGCAGGAGAAGATGACTGCGCTGGTCGCGCTTTCGGAACACATCATTCGCGGCAGGTGGAACGACGTGCGCGAGCCGACGGACGTCGAGATGAAGTTGACGACGGTGCTCGGTTTACCGCTCGAAGAAGCGTCGGCGAAGATTCGTACGGGACCGCCGCTCGACGACGAAGAAGACTACAGTTTACCGATGTGGGCCGGTGTGCTTCCGTTGAAACTAACCGCGGGTGAACCGATCAACGACCCGCGCCTCCCTGAAGGCATTCCCGTTCCCGATTACGTCAGAAACTATAAACGATAACTAACGCTTCAGTGCTTCAATCAACACGCGTCCGGTCACGTTGGTCGGCGGCGTGATGCGGAGCAGCGTGCAGAGTGTCGGCGCGATGTCGGCCGGCGACGCTGGTTCGAGATAACGGCCCGGAGTCACGCCTGCGCCCACGATGATCGTCGGCACGTTCGTGTCGTACGAATAAGGCGAACCGTGTGTCGCCGTGATCGTGTCGCCGAGATATTTGTACGGGTCCGGGATCAGGACGAGGTCGCCGCTCCGAGATGGATAGAAACCGTGAAGCGCGCGGCGTTCGATCGGATCGGTGATGGAGGTTGCGCCGCGCTGTAATTGCGCGCGCGTGAAATAACGAGCAACGCCGGCGATTTTTAGCGCCGCTGTCCCAACCACATGCGCCAACTCCTCGGCATTCACTTTGTCGCGCTCGAGGGCCGCGTAGTTGAAGTAGATGTTCCCGTTAATGAAACCATCGCGCGTCCATTCGTTGTCGTCGAACTTGTAGATGTAATCCGCGTCGGTTTTGTAACGCGCTTTGATCGCGGCGCGTATCGCCGCCATCAGATCGGTCGTTTTGATTCGCGCGCCTCCGAGCCCCAGTGCCTCGGCGTGCTCCGGAATCGGCGACACGCCGTGATCCGCTGTGAACGCGATCAACGTATTCGCAAGTCCCACCCTAGCCTGCACGAAATCCAGCAACGCCGCGATCAGGCGATCGACGCGGAGCGTTATGTCCATCGCTTCCTGGCTGTATGGGCCATAACGATGGCCCACGTAATCGTTCGCGGAAAAGCTGACGCTGAGGACATCGGTGTCGTCGTCCTGCCCGAGCTGTTCGTTCACGATCGCTTCTTGCGCGAAGGATAGAAGCAACTCGTTACTGAACGGAGAATGATCGAAGTGATTGTAGAAGTTCGTGTTGGGCGCCGTGGCTCCGCCCGTGATCGTATGTGGAAACGCGTTCGTGTCGCCGGCGGCAGTGACGACTTCCCATTTAGGCGAATCGGGTCCGGCGCGCTTCACGTACTCGCGCTCGTTCGGCAGCAGCCGGTCCCACGTCTTCTTGAAATACTGATCCGCGCGATGAGTTTTGTTGAAATTCGTAACCCACGCTGGGAGTTGTTCGAAGTAATACGTGGAAGAGACGACGGTGCCTGAATTGATGCTAAACCAGTAGGCGCCATTGGCATGACGTCCGGCCGGCAGGATTGCCGAACGATCCTTGATCGAGACGCCGATTACTTTCGAACGATCGTTAGTGACGAAACGCAGCTCGTCGCCGACCGTGGAGCTCATCAGTCGCCGCGGACTCGCGCCTGTTTCGTCCGGTCTTGTGCCGCCCAGCAGTTTCACCGTCGTGTCAGACACGCTCGTGACTTTCTTGCCGGTCGCGCGGTCGGGCCACTCGTTGCCGACGATGCCGGTCTCCGCCGGATACGCGCCGGTCATCATCGTGCCGTGTCCGGGAGCGGTGTACGTCGGCATGTGATCGTAGTTCGAGTTGGACCACGACGCGCCGTCGCGCAGCAGCCGTTTCAGGCCATTGGCGACGAAGAGATCGCCGAAGCGTTCGAGATAGTCGTAGCGAAACTGGTCCACGACGAGCAGCAGGACCAGGCGCGGCCGCTTGGGTTCAGCCGGTTCGGGCCGGACGCGTCGTTGGCCTGACGAAACGACCGCGATGATTAACAGAAGGGAAAGAGCGAGTGTTCGGCGAAACCGGGGTCGCAGCTTCATGCGCCGCATGTTAATTCAAAAGATTGCTTGATGCGACCATTAATCGGCGCTACTATATCGGCGCTCGATATAGTGTGAGGCGATAGAGTTGGTAAAAGACGACCCGGAAGCCTGGTTGCCGCTGACGCCGCCAATGTTTCACATCCTGCTGGCACTGGCGGACAAGGAACGTCACGGTTACGAGATCATGCGCGAGGTGGACGAGCGCAGTGAAGGCAAGGTGCGTCTTGGGCCGGGCACGCTCTACGGATCGATCAAACGCATGCTCAGCGACGGGCTGATCGAGGAGTTGGAGGAACGTCCTGACCCGGAGCTCGACGATGAACGACGGCGCTACTACCGTCTCACTCGCCTGGGCCATCGTGTCGCCGTCGCCGAGGCAGAACGCCTCGAAAGACTGGTGAAGAGTGCGCGCGCCAAGAAACTTCTTTCCGCGCGCGGCGCATGAGGTTAATGAACATTTCGTGCAAACTTTACGGCTTGTTGTTACTGGCCTATCCGCTGGAGTTCAGGCGGAGGTTTGGAAATGAAATGCTTCAGGTGTTTCGCGACTCTTATCGCATGGAAACAAGCAGGCGATCGCTGCCCGGCTTCTGGCTATGGACGTTGTTTGATCTTGTTATGAGCGCCGCGAAAGAGCGCGCAAACCGCTGGCGAAAGGAAGAGGCAAATATGAACAGGAATTTACTGGCGCTGGTCGGATCTATCGGCATTATCATCGTCGCTTTTCTGCTGCTAAGTTACGGCAGAAAAAACGAGGTTGGTTCGATTCTCCTGTTTGGTTATGTGCTCGACGCGCTGGTAACCACCGGAGTCATCGGCAACTTGATCGCTTTCATCTTAAGCAAAGCGACCAGGCTGGATCCGCTTCGGACCGCACTCTGGACCTTTGCAATCGTGCACGCGGTGCTGCTTTTAATGGTGCTGGTGATTAGCAGGAACGATCCGCGGTTCAACCTGGCCGCTACCGTGGTTGGATACCTCGTGAGTTTCGGAATCTGGGCGGGACTCCACTTCGCGTTGAGCCGCCGCCCACCCGTTTACTCGTAACGCAGCGCGTCGATCGGATCCAGCGCGGCCGCTTTGCGCGCCGGGTAGTAGCCGAAGAAGATTCCCACCGCGGCGGAGAAGATCACGGAGCCGACGATCGCCATCATCGAGACCAGCGTAGGCCAGCCGAGCATCGCCGGTATCGCCAGCGACAAGCCGACGCCGAGAATGATGCCGACCGTTCCACCCGTCAGGCTCAGAACAATTGACTCGATCAGGAACTGAGTGCGCACCGCCGACGAGCGCGCGCCGATCGCCATGCGAATGCCGATCTCGCGCGTGCGCTCCGTAACGGAGACGAGCATGATGTTCATGATCCCGATACCGCCAACCAGCAGCGACACGCCCGCGATACACGCCAGCAGGATCGTCATCGTCTGACTCGTTTCATTCGCGGCTTCCGCGATGTCCGTCATGTTGCGGACGGTAAAGTCGTCAGGCTCGCTGGCGGTCAGTTTGTGACGTTGACGCAGCAAGTCGGTGATTTGCGATTGGGCCGTGTAAGTCGCGTCCTGCGAGATCGCGGAGACGTAAGCGATCTGAACGCGGTCGCGGCCCAAAACTTTCTTTTGCACCGTCGTGTACGGCGCGAAAGCGATGTCGTCCTGGTCGCGTCCTTGCGGATCCTGTCCTTTCGCCGCCATCACGCCGACGACGCGAAACGGCAGGTTCGTGACGCGGATCGTCTGTCCGATCGGATCGCTGCCGGGATACAACGTGTCAGCCAGTGTCTGGCCGATGACTATGACGCGCGCGGCGGTGCGGACGTCGGCGTCAGTAAAAAACGCGCCGCTCTGAACGGACCACTTGCGGATGTCGGGATACTGTTCGCTGACTCCCTGGAGCGACGTGTTCCAGTTCTGATTGCCGGCGACGAGTTGCGTACGAGTGTTCACCGAAGGCGTGACCATCGAGACACTCGGCACTTCGCGTTTGATCGCGTCGAGATCCTCGACTGTAAGCGTGTTAGTGCCCGTGTCGCCCGTGCCGCTGCGAACGCCGCCGACGTTCTGCGCGCCCGCGCTGACGAACAACAGGTTCGTACCGATGCTTTCAATCTGCGCCTGGACCGACGCCGACGCGCCCTGACCGATACTCACCATGGCGATCACCGCGGAAACGCCGATGATGATGCCGAGCATGGTCAACGCCGCGCGCATCTTGTTTCGAACAAGGGCGCGAAAGGCGACGCGAATGATCATTAACAGGTTCATAGTAATTAACCACTAAAACAAGTCAGCAACGGGCGAATGGAACAAGTCAGGAAGGGGGCAACGCCCCCGCAGGTTTCTTTGAACCAGGCGGAGGCGCACTTCGCTTGCCCCCTTCCTGACTTGTTCTTGCTTAGCAGCCTCTTGTTGCTCACTCTTACGCAGCCTCTTCTTCCTCGTCCTCATCGTCGACGACCGGCAAGTTCTTCAACTCCTCTGTCGCATCGCGTTTGTCCTGGACCTGGTAGTCGCTCTTGATCTTTCCGTCTTTGAAAACGACGACCCGGTCCGCGTACTGCGCGATGTCAGGCTCGTGCGTGACGAGCACCAGCGTGATTCCTCGCTCGCGGTTCAGTCTTTGAAAGATCTCCATCACTTCCACTGACGTGCGCGAGTCGAGATTA
>DASRIM010000507.1:0-2918 GCA_035649995.1 Pyrinomonadaceae bacterium
GTCGTCGAGTACGCACTCGCGAAGTTGTGCATGGATTGGGGAATCCGTCCGAAAGCGATGATCGGACACAGCATCGGCGAGTACGTCGCTGCCTGTTTGGCCGGCGTGTTCAAGCTCGAAGACGCACTCGCGTTGGTGGCAGCGCGCGGGCGGTTGATGCAGTCGCTGCCAGCAGGACAAATGCTGGCGGTCGGCATGTCGCCGGAAGAGTTGACGCCGTTCTTGACCAATGGCTTATCGCTCGCAGCGGTGAACGGCCCAACGTTGTGTACGGTTTCAGGTGAGTTCGAGGCAATGGCCGCCTTAACCGCAACGTTATCAGCGAAAAACATCGATCACCGGCGCCTGCACACGTCGCACGCGTTTCACTCCGCGATGGTCGAGCCGATCCTCGACGAGTTCGCCAAACTCGCCGGCGCGGTGAAATTCAACGCCCCTGAGATTCCTTACATTTCCAACCTGACGGGCACGTGGATCACGCCTGAACAAGCGACGGATCCCGCCTACTGGACCAGGCACCTTCGTCAAACGGTGCGGTTCGCGGATGGAGTCAGCGAACTGTCGAAGACGCCGCAAAACATCATGTTGGAGGTCGGCCCCGGACGTACGCTGACGACGTTGGTAAAGACCGTAACAAACAGCGCGATACCAACCTTGCAGCACGTGCGCGATCAAGGCTCCGACCTGGAGTCGTTACTCAAATCCGTGTGCCAACTATGGCGCGAAGGCGTCGAGATCGACTGGGCCAGGTTCTACGCGGATCAAAATCGTCATCGCGTTCCTTTACCGACGTATCCATTCGAACGCCAACGCTATTGGATCGATCCGCCGGCGCGGACCAACGGCAAGCCGGAGTTGTTGCA
Source organism: Pyrinomonadaceae bacterium (assembly GCA_035649995.1). Taxonomy (GTDB): domain Bacteria; phylum Acidobacteriota; class Blastocatellia; order Pyrinomonadales; family Pyrinomonadaceae; genus PSRF01. The sequence goes on from DASRIM010000507.1 coordinate 864, forward strand.
GACGGATCTCGAAGCAAAACCCGCAGTGCCGCCGGCCCATTCTCGACCCATTCTCACGACCACTTACGCCGCGCCGCGCGATCGCTTTGAACAACAGCTCGCGAACATCTGGCAGTCGTTCCTCGGGCTCGAACAGATCGGCGTTCACGACAACTTCTTCGAGCTCGGCGGCCACTCGCTGCTGGCAACGCAACTGATCTCGCGCCTGCGCGACGCGTTTCAACTCGACCTGCCGATGAGCGTCCTGTTCAACGCACCCACCGTCGAAGAGATGGCGATCGAAATCGCGCGCCTTAAGAGCGCACAGCCGGAAGGCGATTACTCGAGCTCGCAGCTTCCCGCGATCGTTCTCGATCGCGAGCACCTGTACGAGCCGTTTCCGATGACCGACGTCCAGCAAGCCTACTGGATCGGCCGCAGCGCGTCGCTCGAGCTGGGAAACGTCGCCACGCACATCTATTCGGAAGCGGAGTTTGAAGATATCGACGTCGATCGCCTCAGCCGCGCGTGGCAGCGGATGATCCGGCGTCACGACATGTTGCGCGCCGTGGTCCTGCCGACGGGTGAACAACAGATCCTCGAAGACGTGCCGAACTATCGGATCGAAGTGCTCGACGTGAGCGGCGAGCCGGAAGCGTCGATCAAACGGGCGCTCCAGTCAGTGCGCGAACGCATGTCACACCAGGTGCTGCGGACTGACATGTGGCCGCTGTTTGAGATTCGCGCGACGAAGATCCACGAGCGTCGAACGCGGCTGCACGTGAGTTACGACCTGCTGATCGGCGACGCGTGGAGTTGGCGCTTGTTGGGCGAAGAGCTGGTGCGCATCTATCGCGAGCCGGCCGTCGCACTGCCGGATCTGGAGATCACGTTCCGTGATTACGTCCTGGGTGAACGGGCGTTTCGTGAGAGTGAGAGGTACAAGCGGGCCGAGCTGTACTGGAGAGAGCGGCTGGCTGAACTGCCTGGGCCACCGGATTTGCCGTTGGCCCGGCAGCCAGGCCAGATCGAGAAGCCGCACTTCGTCCGCCGCACGTGGGAGATCGATCGCGAGCGCTGGGGCGCGTTGAAAGAGAAGGGAACGCGCGCGGGTCTCACGCCTTCGGGATTGCTGGTCGCGGCGTATGCCGAAGTGTTGAGCCGTTGGAGCCGCCGGCAGCACTTCACGATCAACCTGACGCTCTTCAACCGGCTGCCGTTGCATCCGCAAATCAACGCCGTCGTCGGCGACTTCACGTCGTTGACGCTGCTCGAGGTCGATAATCGCGGCTCGGAAAGCTTCCTGCAACGCGCGCGCAAGCTGCAACAACGGTTGTGGGAAGATTTGGACCATCGTTACGTGAGCGCGGTGATGGTAATGCGTGAGATGGCGCGTTTGCAGGGGACCGGCCGGACGTCGATGCCCATCGTCTTCACGAGCGAGTTGAACTTCGCGTCGCGCAGCGAAGAGCCCGAAGTCAAGGATCGGCCGAAGCAGGCGAAGCCTTACAGCATCAGCCAAACACCGCAGGTGTGGATCGATCATCAGGCTACGGAAATCTACGGCGCGTTGAGCTTCAACTGGGACGTCGTCGAAGAGTTATTCCCGGCGGGATTGATCGAGGAGATGTTCGCGAGTTATTGCGGGCTGCTCGAGCGGCTGATCGAAGACGATGCGACGTGGCACGAGTCGCGGCTGGAACTCGAAGGCGCCGCGCAGGTCGAGGCTCGACTCAGGCGTCATCCACCGATCGATGACGTACCGCGCGGACTGCTCCACGCCGGTTTCCTCGAACGCGTTCACCAACAACCCGACGCAATCGCCATCGTTGGCCCACACCACGCGCTAACCTACGCACAACTCTACGAACGCTCGCTGCACATCGCGCACCAGATCCGTGTAAATGAAGGGCAACTGGTCGCCGTGCAGATGCAGAAAGGCTGGGAACAAGTCGCCGCCGTGCTCGGCATACTCCAGGCCGGCGGCGCGTATCTCCCATTGAGCCCCGAACTGCCGCAGGAGCGTGCCTGGCAACTGCTGCGCGACGCGAAGGTTGAGTTGGTGCTGACGCAGCC
>DASRIM010000508.1:0-2971 GCA_035649995.1 Pyrinomonadaceae bacterium
CAACAACTCCTGCCGGCCGGCGACAAGCGCGTGCTCATGCTGCCGCTCGAGCTCGGAAAATATCGTTTGCGCACACTCGAGCTGGCGGGTTCGCAGGAAGTCGTCGTATCTGACGACGGCGAAAAATCAGCGGGCGTGATCGTTTCCAAAGACGGCTGGGGACCATCGCTTCACGTTGCGGAAAACCTGGCTCTCGAGCTCGAAAACACCACTGCCGCGGAACAGCTTGTCATGCTCGAGCGCATGGCCTGGACCGACCAGGCGACGACTGCCGCCGAAGTGACTGCGTTGCAGATGTTTCGCGATCTGTTTTCGGCTGAAGCACTGCGCCCGGGCGAGCAGATCTCCGTAGGAACGTTGACGGTCTTGTTCACTGATTTGCGCGATTCGACGAAGCTCTATCGCGAAATCGGCGACGCAACCGCGTTTGGCCGGGTGATGAACCACTTCGACGTACTGCGAAAAGCCATCGTCGAACACGACGGCGCGATCGTGAAGACGATCGGCGACGCGGTGATGGCAGTGTTTCGCAACGCCGCCGGAGCGCTCGCCGCGATGATTGACGCTCAACGTTCGCTCGCGGACCCGCCCACGGGGGTGATGCCGTTGAAGTTGAAGGTCGGATTGCACACGGGTCCGTGCATCGCGGTGACGTTGAACGATCGGCTCGACTACTTCGGCTCGACAGTCAACATGGCGGCGCGGTTGGAAGGGCTCTCGACCGGCGCCGACGTGATAATCTCGCGCGCGGTTTACGAAGACGCGAAGGTCCGCGAACTCATGCAGTCGCAAGGTCTGTCCGCCGTCGAGTTTGACATGGCGCTGAAAGGTTTTGAAAACGAGCGATTCGAGTTGTGGAGAGTTAGTTCGAAACACGAATGACCGCGATTCTAGCAGCGCAGGAAGTTTCGAAGATCTACCAGATGGGGAGCAACAGCGTTGCTGCTCTCGACAACGTATCGCTCGAGATCGGCGAGGGCGAGTTTGTCGCGATTCAGGGAACGTCGGGATCGGGCAAGTCGACGCTGCTCAACATGCTCGGCGGGTTGGACCATCCGACGAAGGGCGAAGTGTTCTTCGCATCGAAGCCGCTCGGGCCGTTTTCAAAGAAAGAGATGGCCCGTTACCGGCGTTTCTCGGTCGGGATGATTTTCCAGAACTTCAATCTGATTCCTACGATGACGGCGCGTGAGAACGTCGCACTCGCGCTGGCGTTCGGTGGTTTGCGCGGTCAGCAGCGGCGCACGCGTTCGAGTGAACTGCTGGCGCGCGTCGGTCTCGGCGATCGCCTGACGCACAAGCCCGCCGAGCTCTCGGGCGGCGAACAGCAGCGCGTCGCGATCGCGCGGGCGCTGGCGAACAATCCCAAGGTCTTGCTGGCCGACGAGCCGACCGGAAATCTCGATTCGATTCGCTCGCACGAACTATTGGCGCTGCTGCGCGACATGGTCAATCAGGACGCGCTCACGATCCTGATGGTCACGCACGATCATGAACTGGCGAAGACGTTCGCGGACCGCACTGTGTTCATGAAAGATGGAAGAGTAGTTTGAGAATTTCGCAATTGGAATTTCGAAATTCGAAATTACGACGGAGGATTTAATGTCTAACCCTGCCAGCCAAATGACGCTCGAGGCGCTGCGCTCAGTCCCGCTCTTTGCTTCGCTGGACGACGAGGCCGCCAAAGAGTTGCGCAACCTGCTTTCGGAGAAGGTGGTCCCGCAGAACACGCGCCTCTTCAATCAGGGCGACCGCGGCGACGCCATGTATTTGATCGAGAGCGGCCGCGTGCGGATCAGCATTCGCGACCACGACAAGCAGGAACTGACGCTCGCCGAGTTGGCCCAGGGAGACTTCTTCGGCGAGATGTCGATCATCGACGGGCGGCAGCGATCCGCGGACGCGCGAGTGCTCGAGGAAGCACGCCTGGCCGTGCTTTCGCGTGACGACTTCCTCCGATTCGTGCGAACGAATTCTCACGTTGCCCTCGAGATGCTCAGCGCGCTGACCGATCGATTGCGGCGAACGGACGAACTGCTGCGGTCGCGAGTTTCGCGCAACGCGAACGAAGAAGAGAAGGCGCGCTTGACGCTTGCCGATCGCGCCGCCGATTTGATCGCGGAGTTTGGCGGAAGCTGGAAGTTCATCGGCGCTTCCCTCGGGCTGATCGTGTTCTGGATCATCTTCAACTCGTTTCTGCTGGCACGTGGCTTCGATCCAGCGCCTTACGCAATGCTGAACCTGGCGCTGGCCATCATCGCCGGCATGCAGGCGCCGATCATCATGATGTCGCAGAACCGGCAGGGCGAAAAAGATCGCCTGCGCGCGGATCTCGATTACCAGGTGAATTTGAAAAACGAACTGTCGCTCGCGGAAGTGCTGCGGCGGTTGGACGTGCTCGAAAGCGAACGCTTGCCGAAGTTGATTGAGGACCTGAAACTCACCACCGGAAAGTAAACTATCGATGCTCAAAGCCATCTTTTTCGACTTCAACGGCGTCATCATCGACGACGAGACGATTCAAATGCAGGCGTACCGCGAGGTGTTGCGCGGGCACGATATCGAGTTGACGGAAGAATGGTATTTCGACGCACTCGGAATGGACGACCGCACGTTCGTGCGCGCGATGTTTGAGCGAGCGAAGAAGCCCCTGACGGATGACGTCTGGCAAGCAGTGTTGGAAGCGAAAACGGTCGAACACCGAAAAATGATCGAGGATGAACTACCGCTCTTTCCCGGCGTCCTGACGTTTCTCAAAGCTACGTCGCGCCACTTTTCACTCGGGCTCGTCAGCATGGCAAACCAGGCGGAAGTCGGCTACGTTTTTCAACGTGCGAACCTCGCGCCGTTGTTTTCGGTGATCGTTACGGCCGAAGATGCGTCTGCTTGCAAACCAGATCCGCATTGTTACATCACGGGTCTGGCAAAGCTGAACGACAAACGGCAGCGCGAGCGCCTGCTTCCGTTGTTG
>DASRIM010000509.1:0-10090 GCA_035649995.1 Pyrinomonadaceae bacterium
AACGCCGTCGCCAACCTGCCGCTTCTGAGTGCTCCGGCCATGGTGTGTCCTATTATGCCACCTGCCCGCGAAGTAGCCGATGTGTAGCTGGCCCTCGCGGTCCCTTGTAGGTCCAGGTACTGGTTCAGTTTGAAACTAGAAGCGCCTGCCTGGCAGGACAAGTCAGGAAGGGGGCAACGCCCCCGCCGTCGATGCTGCGGGGGCGCGCTACGCTTGCCCCCTTCCTGACCTGTTCTTGATTTCGGAAGGGCCAAACTGAACTAGTACTGTAGGTCCAGGCCCATTAGCAAGTACTAGCGATTTCCATTATACTTCCCTGTCCTTTTGACCGGCGCACGTCTCCTGACCGACCGCTTCAAGGCTTCGTAACCACTAATCCCTGGGAAATAGATTTTGAAACGTTATTTTATGCCCCCTCATGTCCCGAGTTATCGTTGGTTATTACTGCTGACGATTCTTTTCGCCGTTATCGTAATTCTTCCAATCGCACAGAAGGCAGAACGCCAATCCCAACAAAGCCCGCGCCGTCAGCGTCTCGCGGGCCAGTCTCAACGAACCAAAAAGGACGTTCCTCCTGCTGTACCGGGCGAGATCCTGGTCCGTTTTCGGCCTACATCCAAGAGCAAACAACCAGGCCGTCAGTTAGTAACCACGAAAACAGGCCGGCAGATCCCGATGTCGATCGAGGCGGTCAGCCGGACTTTCGAGATCGTCGAAGGTTTGCGTGTAGCGCGCGTCAATCCCGCGGACACCAGCAATGCGATCGAAGCCCTGCGCGCGCGGTCGGACGTACTCTACGCCGAACCGAATTTCATTCGTAAATCGCTGGTCGCGCCAAACGATCCGCAATACTCGCAAATGTGGGGACTCAACAATACGGGTCAACCATCGACGTTTCAGGGAAATCCCGGAACGCCCGGCAACGACATTCGTGCCGAGCAAGCGTGGAACATCACCACCGGCAGTCGCAGCGTCGTCGTCGGAGTTGTCGACTCCGGAATGGACGTCAACCACGAAGACCTGCGCGACAACATCTGGGTCAATCCGGGTGAGGTCGCAGGCAACGGCATTGACGACGACGGGAACGGATTCGTCGACGACATCAACGGCTGGGACTTTGCACACAACGACGCCGGCGTCTTCGATTACACCGAACCTACCTATCCGCCGTCCGACAGCTACATCGGCGAGATCGACGATCACGGCACGCACGTGGCCGGCACAATCGGCGCGACTGGCAATAACTCAATCGGCGTTGCCGGAGTTAGTTGGCAGGTGAGTTTGATGTCGCTCAAGTTCATCACCGAAGACCAGGGCGGATCGAGTGCGCATATGTTGAACGCGCTCGCCTATGCCAAAGCGATGCGACTGCTGTGGCAGTCTTCGGGCGGGACGAAGGGCGCAAACATTCGCATTCTCAATAACAGTTACGGCGGCAGCGGGTTCTCGCAGGCGGAGCTCGATGCTATCCGCGCCTTGAGCGACGTTGGAATCCTGTTCGTGGTCGCAGCCGGTAACGAAAGCGTTACGAACGATCTGTTTCCGATCTATCCGGCGAATTACCTTTCTCCAAACTTGATCTCGGTCGCAGCTTCGGGTGGTGGAGGAACGAGGGCTTTCTTTTCGAACTTCGGTGAAGCCACCGTAAACGTCACCGCGCCCGGTGAATTCATCCTGAGCACGACTCCGAAGAACACTTACAACTTCGCCAACGGAACCTCGATGGCCGCGCCGCACCTTTCCGGCACCGCCGCATTGGTCTGTGCGCAATTCCCGAACATCACCTTGGAAAGGCTTCGTTCGGTGGTGATGTACGGCGGACACGTCGCTCCGTGGCAGTTCCATAACCTATTGCCGATTTCGACCGGACGTGCCGTCGACGCAGCCAAAGCTCTTGAAACTGCTAACAGCAGCGATGTCACCGAGCCCGGTGCGGTCACTAATCTGAGTGCGGCAGTAACCGTATTTCCCAATTACAACATCAGTTGGACCGAGCCCGGAGACGACGGAAATACCGGCAAAGTCACCGCTTACGAAATCCGTTTCTCGGAAACAACGCCCAAGCTGTCCAACTGGGATCTCTCGACACCGTTGCCTGGTCCATTACCGGTCGATCCAGGTGTCAATCAGTTCATCGGCGTGAAGATCCCGCGGAAACACCCGTCGGGTTTCATCGGCATTCGTGCCGTGGACGACGCCGGAAACAAAGGTCCGATCGCTTCACTTCCGATTTCGGTGAGTGTGGACGTCGCCGATCCTTACATAGTCACGGACTCAGCGGCGGCGCCGGTTTCGACCGGTGGCACTCCGTTGAACCTGATTGGCGACGACGAGTTCAAGACAATTAACTTGCCGTTCTTCTTCAACTTCTTTGGCAGCGATGCCCAGCAAATCACAGTGTCCACCAATGGCGCGCTGTATGTTGGTTTTCCGCCGAACGAGGATGCGGTGAGCGAAGAACGATGGGTGAACGGACGTCGCATGATCGCCGGCTTGTGGGATGATCTGCGAACTGACCGCCGGCCCGGCGACGACGTTTACATGATCCAGGATTCGGATCGAATCATTTTCAGATGGCAGGCGGTGACGTTCGACACGCCCATTAGCTTCACGACAACGCGCGGCGAGAACCCCGTAAGCTTCGAAATCGAGCTTCGCTTCGATGGAACGATCATCGTCCGTTATGGTGACGGCAATCAGAAAACGTTGCCGGTCGTCGGCATCGGCGGCGGATCGCCCGATGCGTATATCTCGCAGTCACACACGTCCGAAAGGGCTTTGAAAGATCTGACGAATGCGCCGGTCGTGACTTTCGCGCGTCGTGGTCCAGTTCCGCGTCCGGTGCTCACCGTCGCCTCGACCAATCCCAGCAGCGGAGTCAACATCAATGTCACGACTGACGCTACAGGCGCAGGCGCGGGAACGACTCAGTTCACACGTTCTTACAACCGCGGGAGCACGGTGACACTTACGGCGCCCGCTGAAGTAAACGGAAACAAGTTCCAACACTGGCAGCGAGACGGACAGGACTGGAGTGGAAGCACCACGACGACCGTGGGGATGACTACCAACGTCACGATGAACGCGGTCTATTTCACGCCGCCCGTGCTAACCGTTAATTCTGTCGGTGCGAACGGAGTAAACATAACCGTCGATCCACTTGACAATAATGGCTTAGGAAACGGCACCACGCCATTCACACGAACGTACAACCTGAACGTTCAGGCGAACCTCGTCGCGCCCGCTACTTCCGGCACGGCCACGTTCTGGAAATGGCAACTTGACGGCGTCGACTTTACGCCGGGTCGAAGCATCGGGTTAGCGATGGCCCGCAATTACACCATGACCGCCGTTTACGTCGCCGCGCCAACACCGACGCCGACTCCGACACCTGTTCCAGGCGCGGGAGCGCAACCGATTGCGTTCGTTAAAGGAGGCAGCTCGCCAGGCAGCGGCTTGGAAATTTTCCTCACAAACCCGGATGGCACCAACGTAGTGAATCTCACTGACGCCGCGGGCGATGACACGCGACCGGCGTGGTCGCCGGACGGCACGCGGATCGCGTACACGTGTCTGCGCCAACCCGACGGCTCCCTCGCAGCTCCGCAGCGCATCTGCATGCGTAACGCCGATGGGACCGGATTCGTCGTACTGTCGAAAGGGTTCGAAAACGACTTTGGTCCGGCGTGGTCGCGCGATGGAAGCCGGCTTGCCATGACCAGCTTCAACCCTGGCTTCCAGTCGTTCATTACCATCATGAACCCCGACGGCACGGGTCACATTCCGATCGGGATCTCAGGAGCAGCCAACCCTGACTGGAATCCTGACGGCCTGACACTCGTTTTTGAGCAGGACAATTCGATTGCGATTCTCAACACGTTGACGAGAAACGGGCAGCGGTTAACGAATTTCGGCGGCGATTCGCGCCCCCGTTATTCGCCCGACGGTTCGAAGATCGTGTTCCAGAGTACCCGCGACGGACAACCCGAGATCTATGTCATGAATGCCAACGGCTCGGGCCAAACGCGGCTGACGAATAATCCATCGTGGGACACCGCGCCGGTCTGGTCACCCGACGGCACGAAGATCCTGTTCACCTCGTTACGCGATGATCCTATGGTTCCGGCGCTTTATGTCATGAACGCCGACGGCAGCAGCCAGACTCGAGTGACAACCGGCGGCGACGGCTCGTGGCGTCCAAGCCCAGCCGCGCCCATCATCTACATGGAACAGGGTACGGCAAACGCGGCTGCTCTCAATTCAGTCACTTTTGTCCGCGCGCCGTTTCAGATTCTCGATCCGCACAATTTCAGCGTCGACGGTCACACGCGGGTAACGCTGTTCACGTCGAACCTCGGACTCGTGTCGCCGCCGATTCCGTCAGCGTCAACGTTGTCCGTGCAAGCGAATGGGATCAATCTGACGGTCGAGAGCGTTGGTCCGGTTACGGGAACACCAGGGCTGAACGGGTCTTACATCATCGTCAGACTTCCTGACGGACTGCCGTCAGGCAACCTGGCACTGACCGTTACTCTGCGCGGCGCAACCAGTGGTCCAGCAATCTTGCGGATTGGGCCATAGTGCCGGATGAGCTGTCGGATGCGATGAACCCGATGTAGTTATCGGGCCTCAGCAAAACAACGAACGGCTGGTCCGTGCCGAATAGTTCTTTCACTTCACGCGTGAGTTGAAAGTGATGGAAGTCGGCGTGTTGTTCAAACTCCGGGTTCGCCGCTCCTGACTCGCCTTGCTCATTCGAGAAAGCAAGAACGTGAAACTTCGGCTCGCGCAAACGGTCGTACACGCTCGAGCCGTCGAGCACGATGTAGGGCATGCGATCGCCGGCTTTGACTTTGAAGTCTTCGTCTCCTGCGTGCCGGCTGAGCGAGCTGTGACGATAGTTGATGCCGGTCTGTGAAATCAGCGGGAAGATAAAGTTCCTTACCGACTCGAGACTCACAAGATAATTCGCCGCGGACGGCAAGACGTTAGTGCGCAGAAGCGCGATCCACCATTCGTCGCCTGCCGCGAGTTGAAACATACGGTCGGTTGTTCGCAGCAGATTCTTTGCGTTCTCCAGCCGCTCTTCGTTGTACGTCTCCAGTAAGTTCGGACCAGCCGCTCCTCGCAACACCAAAGCGATCTTCCAGGCGAGGTTGTAAGCGTCCTGGATGCCTGTGTTCATTCCCTGCGCGCCTGCGGGCGAGTGAATGTGCGCCGAATCTCCGGCAAGAAAACACCGGCCGGCGGAGAACCTCGAAGCATGACGCGTGTGTACCTTGTACGTCGAGAACCACTCGACGTCGTGAATATCGAGTTCGAGTTTGGCTAGTTCCCTGACGCGCGCCTCGATCTCTTCGTACAGAACGTCGCCTTCTTCTTTCGCAAACTCCTCCGGAAACACGCCGACGAGGCGGTAACGCTTTTCGCCTTTCAGCGGAAAGAAAACCGCGAACGATTCTTTCGCCAAACACACGTGCAGAGCGTCGTGAGTGAAACCCCAGTCAACCTGCGCGTCCGCCACATAAAACATTCGCTCAAAAGTGCTTCCGCCAAATTCGAGCCCAAGCGAATGTCGAACGAGACTCTTGGGACCATCACAACCGACGAGGTATTTGGCCTTGATAGTCCGGCTCTCGCCGTCCATGGTTTTTACGTTCGCAGTGATCTCCGAATCACCAGCGGTAAAACTCTCGAGCTCAGTGTTCCAGTAAACGTCCTTGCCATGGCTCCGTAGGTATTCATAAAGCAGTTGCTCGTTTTTGCTCTGTTCGAGCATCAACACGAAAGGATAAGGACTCAGACCCTCGCCGATGGATGAAAAATCAACCTCGGCACGCACTTCTCCGTCGACGAGCAGACGTCCTTTGCCGGCGATCGTTCCCTGCTCGAGTGCTCTGCGTGATAGATCCATCTGTTCGTAGATCTCGAGCGTGCGGGCATGGACGCCGATCGCTTTCGAGTACGGCGTGACGCCTTCTTTCTTCTCGACAATGAGAAAATCGACGCCGTACCTGACGAGCTGACACGCCAGCGAGAGCCCCGTCGGTCCAGCGCCGATGATCAAAACGCCGGTTGTTTCGTTCATCGCATCACCAACTTTGTTCGATGAGAGAGCAGGCCCGCGACGACAACCGAGTTGGCTGAGCGTCGCGGGCCGGTCTCATCATATCGCTGGATCAGGCTTTCGCCGCAGTCGCGGCTTGATCCTGCTGTTTAAAAAATTGCCTCATGGCCTCGATATGTCCGGGTGAACGCTTCTCTGACCAGATTTCGAAGCGTTGCGCCGCTTTTTCGAGATTGGCGAGCAGGTTCTTGTCGACGAACTTTTCGCGAAACTCGGGAACGACGGGTTTGAGCGCCTCCCACACGCCGAAAAACTCTCCGCTGGTCTCGAAAAACAGGTCTTCGTGGAGGAGGCCGTAGTTGAGCAGCGCACAGGCTTGCTCCCAATAACCGATCACCATCCCCACAAACGCGCCGTGTTCAGTTCCGGGGGCGCCGAGTCGCATAGCTTCCTCGAATGTCTGCGCTCTGTAGTGCTGCTGAAACCAGTCACGTGCCTGGCGCAGCCGGGGTTCGCGTCGCAAGTCATAGACTTGCAGGTGCAGTTGTGCTTGTTCATGCGTTGGTTTTGTAGCCATTCTTCATCTCCTTCAATTCATTTGTTATTCATCGGTTCCTCAATCGTATGTCGAACGGCGTGGGCTTGGATCGACATCTCGAAGACATGTCGTAAGCATTTTTAGTGCAGCAAAATTATTTGTTAATTCTTTTGTAGTTTCGTGAGAAAAGCGGCTTCAACTGGCGTTCGCGAAGACCGTATATGCGCATGAGTGACGGCATATTGTCACCAAATACGGTGGCTTCCTCGCACCGCAGAGGTGCGGAAGTTGCTTGGATATTGGCAAGGAGGGAACATGGAAGCAACAAGAGTTACGGTCGATGAAATCAAGGAGCGAATGGATCGCGGCGAGTCGTTTACGTTTGTCGACACCCGCAATCCCCAGGCGTGGGGTGAAGCAGACAGCAAACTTCCGGGCGCCATTCGCGTCGCCGCTGATGAAGTGGAACAGGTTGTCGATCAGATTCCGCGCGACCGCACAGTCATTACCTACTGTACTTGACCTCACGAGGCATCGAGTGCCCGTGTGGCACAAGCACTGATGGAACACGGTTGGAAGAACGTTCACCCGCTCTTCGGAGGATTTGACGCCTGGAAGAAAGCAGGGCTCCCGCTGGACCATAAATCCTGAAGCAATGCCAATCCCCGGCGGAGCGATCCGCCGGGCGACTTAACACGATCTACCGTCAAGCTTTGCCAGCGGCGTGTAAGTTGAACTACGCTTACACTTTTTTCAATCCCATCGTCGGGGCAGGCAAGCGAAGACATGAGTGCAGGATGGACAGTCCACAAATTCGGCGGCACCAGTCTCGCCGACGCCGATCGTTATCGAGCGGCTGGTGAGATCATTCTTTCCGATGGATCAGGCCAGCGCGTTGCAGTCGTTGTTTCAGCAATGAGCGGCGTCACCAACGCCCTTATTCAAACCGTGAATCTCGCGGCGGCTCAGGACGACTCGTACTTACCGCTACTCCAGTCACTCGAAAACCGGCACCTCGACACCATCGCCAGACTGCAACTTCCAGTCAGTTCGACTCTCGAAGAAACAATCGTTTCCGGTTTCAACGCAGTGCGAGAAGTGTTGCGAGGCGTTTGGATCACCCGGCTAGCTTCCGAACGCATTATCGAGTTCGTTTCCGGTCACGGCGAGTTATGGTCTGCTCAATTCCTGCACGCCTATCTCGAATCCGCAAACCATCGCGCGAATTGGCTCGACGCCCGCGAGGTGCTGGTCGTCGAACCCGGCACGAACGCCGTTTCCGTCGACTGGGAGACTTCAAAGCAGAAGCTGCAAACCTGGCAGACACGTCATCCCGAGACTGACTTCCTTGTAATCACCGGTTACATCGCTTCGACTCACGACGGCGTCGCGACGACGTTGAAACGAAACGGCAGCGACCTTTCGGCGTCGATCTTCGGCGCGCTGTTGGGAGCTGACGCAGTAACGATCTGGACCGACGTTGACGGCGTGTTCAGTGCTGATCCTCGAAGAGTCCCGGAGGCCGTAGTCATACCTGAACTCTCGTACCAGGAAGCGGCGGAGCTTGCGTACTTCGGAGCGAAGGTCATTCATCCCAGCACCATGTCGCCGGCGATCGCGCACAACATCACGGTCTGGATCAAAAACACTTTCAAGCCCGAGGCTCCGGGCACGAGAATATCCTCGACCTCGCCGATGGACATGCCGATCAAAGGTTTTGCGGCAGTCGAAGACATGGTCCTGATCAACGTTGAAGGCACGGGAATGATCGGCATTCCGGGTGTGGCCCACAAAGTTTTCGGCGCGCTACGCGCAGTAGACGTCTCCGTGGTCATGATCTCGCAGGCGAGCTCTGAGCATTCGATCTGCTTCGCCGTTCCGCGGGTACACGCAGAGCTCGCGAAGAAAACCGTTCAGCAGACGTTCGTTGTCGAGATGCAGCATGGCGAGATTCAGACGGTGGACCTGACCGACGACTGTTGCATCATCGCGATGGTCGGCGACGGCATGATCGAGCGTTTGGGCATGGCGGGAAAGTTTTTCAGTGCGCTGGGGAAGGCCGGCATCAACGTAAGGGCCATCGCGCAAGGATCGTCGGAACGAAACATCTCGGCCGTCATCGAGCAGGCTGAAGCAACGAAAGCATTGCGAGCTATCCATGCCGCTTTCTATCTTTCGAACCAGACGCTTTCAATCGGCGTGATCGGAACCGGATTGATAGGCGGCACGCTGCTGGACCAACTTCAAACTCGAATCGAAGAACTGAAGCGGGAGCGCGGAATCGACTTGAGAGTGCGCGGCATCATGAACAGCCGCAAGATGGTCCTTGCCGATCGTCACCTCGCGCTCGATCGATGGCAGGACCAGTTAGGCGAGAGCTCTGAAACAGCCGACCTCGAAACGTTTATCAACCACGTCAATGCCGATCACCTGCCGCATGCCGTACTGATCGACGCGACGGCCAGCGGCGAATTAACCGCGCACTACGAAAACTGGCTCGCCAAAGGAATCAACCTCATCACGCCAAACAAAAAGTTCAACGCCGGGCCATTCGCTGCGTACGCCAGCTTGCGCGAAGCCGCCCGCAAGCATCAACGCTACTTCCTGTACGAAACGAACGTCGGCGCCGGGCTCCCAATCATCCAGACGCTTCGCGGCCTCGTGGAGACAGGAGACAAAGTCATCAAGATCGAGGGCGTGCTCTCCGGCACACTCTCTTACATTTTCAACTCGCTCGACGGCCGGCGCAGTTTCTCGGAGGTCGTGCGAGAAGCACACTCGTTAGGATTGACTGAACCGGATCCACGCGAGGATCTATCCGGTGTGGACGTCGCTCGCAAGCTGATCATACTCGCGCGTGAAATGGGCCTCGAAGTCGAGATGGATGCAGTTCAGGTCGAGAGCCTGGTTGCTGAAGACTTGCGCGGCGGAACAGTGGATGAGTATCTCGAAGGCCTCGGCAAACACGATCGGACGATAGCGGCGATGTTGGACTCAGCGCGCGAGAAGGGCGAGGTCGTGCGCTACGTGGGCACAATCGACAGTAACGGTGACTTGTCAGCCGGGATGCGGAGCTATCCACTCGACCACCCATTCGCAACGCTGACCGGCAGCGACAATGTCGTCAGTTTTCAGACTGCGCGATACAACTCTCAGCCGATGATCGTAAGAGGACCAGGCGCCGGACCCGAGGTAACGGCAGCCGGCGTCTTCGCTGACCTGCTGAGGCTCGCTTCCTTCCTCGGCGCGCCACACTAGTAAAGCCACTGGAGTCTTTGATGACTTTGCTGAGCTACTTAAACTGTTGACAATCGTAACGAACAGGCGTAGAAGAAGGCCGCAAACCTCGCAATATCCGGCAGCGTCCAGACTGCTGTCGCTCCATGGTTTGAGTTTCCCCTATCCGCGGCTCTCGCAAGAGTAGTCCGGACCAGACCTACCTACTCCGGAGTTGTCATCATGTCCGAAGCAACACCAGCCCCAGT
>DASRIM010000510.1:0-5982 GCA_035649995.1 Pyrinomonadaceae bacterium
CGCGGATCAAGTTCACGACCTCCTTCCCACGCGATTTTCATCCGGACATCGTTTCCGCCATCGAAGAAAACCCGAACCTTTGCGACTGGATTCACTTACCCGTGCAATCAGGTAGCGATCGCGTTTTGAAACTGATGAGGCGCGGCCATAAACGCAGCGATTACCTGGAGCGCATACAACGCATCAAGAGCTCGAGCCGGCGTTTGGCGTTGACCAGCGACATCATCGTCGGTTTTCCAGGCGAGACTGACGACGACTTTCGCCAGACGCTCGACCTCGTCCAGCAGTGCGAATACGACAGCATTTACATCTTCAAATACTCGAAACGCGCCGGCACGCCTGCGGCGAACTTCGACGAGAGCATATCGGAAAAAGAAAAGACAGACAGATTCCTTGAACTTGAGAAGGTGCAGCGAAGAGTCCAAGAGAGAATTTACAGTTCGTATGTCGGACGCACATTGAGCGTCCTTGCGGAGAAACAGAGCTCGCGCTCGGAAAACGATCTCTCCGGACATTCCACCTGCCACAAGGTCGTCAATTTCGCCGGAGACCGAAGTTTGGAAGGTGAAATCGTCGACGTGTTAGTGACCGGCGCCAAAACCAACAGTCTTTACGGCGCTTTGCCAGGTCGGGCAGCGGCGGGGTAAAGGGGTACGTATGGAAATCGAAGTAAAGATCCGAGCGTTGATGATGGATCCGAACAGCGGCACTCCGATTATCATTCTGAAGGACGTTCAGAGCGACACGATGCTGCCGATCTGGGTGGGCGCTTACGAAGCAAACGCTATCGCGTTGGAGATCGAGAAGATCGCTCCGCCGCGGCCGATGACACACGATCTGCTGCGTAACCTGATTGTTCAGCTTGGCGTGCAGGTTGAACGAGTAGTGGTGACGAGCCTGCGCGACAACACGTTCTTCGCCGTCATCGAGATGCGCAACAGCGACGGCAATCGCATGGTGCTCGATTCGCGGCCGTCCGACGCGATCGCGCTGGCGCTGCGCGCTGATTGCCCGATCTATGTCGACATGGAAGTCATCAAAGCGTCGCGCAACACACTGCCAACCGAAGAAACTGAAGAAAGCGAGATGTCCACGTCCGAAGAGGAATGGCCCGACGTCATCGGCGAAGCCGGCGACCTGCCGATGTAATTTGGGCGATATAGTCCGCCAACGTAGTCTTATGAACAACCGGAGCGCGAGTTTGCCACTGTGCAGCGAATGGTAATAGCCATCGCCAATCAAAAAGGTGGGGTAGGGAAGACTACTACCGCCATCAATTTAGCCGCCGCCTTCGCCCGCAAGGGAAAACGTGTCCTGCTTCTCGACCTCGATCCCCAGGCCAACAGTTCAATCTCTTTTCTCGATCCCGTAAAAGTCGATCGCTCTGTGTACGAGTTGATGATGGACGGACAGGCGCCGGTCGAGGACTCGGTCTACGCGTCGCCGGTGCAGAACCTCGACGTCGTTCCCGCGCGTATCAATCTGGCGAAGCTCGAGGCGAAACTCGTCGGCGACTTCGACGCGCCGTTTCGTCTGAAAGACCGGCTCGAACCGTTTCGCCAGCAGTATGAAGTGATCGTGATCGACACGCCGCCGACGTTAGGGCTGATCACCGTGAACGCGCTTGTCGCCGCGTCGCACGTGTTGATTCCGATCCAGTCGTCGTATTTTGCGCTCGAAGGAACGGACGATCTGCTGGAGACGATCGAGAAAGTCAAAGCTAGACCGAACCCGAACCTGGAACTACTCGGCGTGCTCGTTACGCTGCACGACAAACGCACCACGCTGGCGCGCGAGGTTCACGAGCAGATTCGAAACGTGTTTGGTCCGAAGTTGTTTGACACAGTGATCACGAAAAGCGTCAGGCTCGAGGAGTCGCCCGCGTACAAGGAGTCGATATTTAGTTTTGCGCCCAATTCGTCGGGAGCAGTTGAGTACGGAAAACTTTGTGAAGAGGTAATCAGCCGTGTCTAAGAGGGGACTGCCAACAGGACTGCAAATGCGCCACGATGCGCATTACGTTGAGGAACTTTCGCAGCATCGGCCCACGCAGGTAGGCCGCATGATTCCTGTCGATAAGTTGGACCCGAACCCCGAGCAGCCGCGCGTCGAATTTGGCGACCTGACGGAGTTGACGGCGTCGATCGCCGAGAAGGGCGTGCTCGAACCGCTGCTCGTCAAGCCGAATCGTTTGACTGGACGATGGATGATCATCGCCGGCGAACGTCGCTGGCGTTCGGCGCAAAAGGCCGGGCTGAAAGAAGTGCCGTGCGTCGAGATGGAAGTCGACGACGGGACGGTAGCGGAGATCGCGCTGATCGAGAACATGCAGCGCAAGGACCTCACCGTTTGGGAAGAAGCGGACGGACTGCTCGCGTTGTGCGAGCGTTTTGGTTACACGCACGACGACGTCGCGCGCAAAGTCGGGAAGAGCCGGTCGACGGTGACTGAAGCGATGGCGATCGCGAAGATTCCCGAGGACGTTCGTGAAGTGTGCCGCGCCGGTGACGTCACCGCGAAGTCGTCATTGCTTCAGATTGTTCGTCAGCCGGATGATGAGTCAATGCGGCGGTTTGCGAAACAGATCGCGTCGCGTGGCATGAATCGCAACGATGCGAGGGAAGCGCGGCGGCAGGAAATGGGACCGCGCGTCGTTCCGGAGTCAAAACCTTACACCTTCAAGTACGCATCTCCTGAAGGCGATTTCAACGTCGAGGTTCGATTTAAAGCGACGCAGGTGAGCGATGCGGAAGTTGCTTTGATCCTGCGCGCCGTCGCCGACGAGATCGACGACGAACCTGCGCCAACTAATTAGTTAGTTACTTCGCCAAACTCTTCTTCTTCTCAGCCGCGGCGCGTTTTTGCAGCGACTTCGCCCAGCGTTCGAACGTCGGTTGCAATGGTTTGAATAGGCGCGCGCGGAAACTGTGCTTCCGTTCGTTCCACGCCTTTAACTGCTTCTCCGTGTACATCCGAATCGCCGGCTCGAGTTGCGTCTTCTTGAGCGAGTGTTTGAGCGTCAGGTGATAGTGTTGGCCCACGAGCGAGAAGACCAGCGCCACCAGGTTGCTTTTCAACGAGAGGCGCGGAACTATCCGTTTGTGAAACGGCTTGTCGGCCGGGAGCAAAACGTTGACGGCGAGCTCGAGCCACGCGCCTTTTGGTCCCTGACGCGGATGATAAAGCCCCGGTAATTCCGTCGCCTGAAATTGGCCTTTGATTCTCGGATCGGTGATGTACGGCACGAGCCGGATGCGTTCGATCCCGCGTGTGTGTTCACGGGGAAGGCTCTCGAATGCCTCCTCGATCTGCTCTACGGCGCCTTTCGGCAGTTTTCCCTCGTACTGGTTCTCAATGCGTATCGCCACAATAATCGCTTCCTGTAAGTGATTGGAATCCGTGTTATCAGAAGGAAGTCACTTTACCATTTCCGCGATCCGTGTTCAAAAACGCGGCGTAACCGGGGTCAAGTGAGGTCAGTGACTGCGCCGAGACTGGCGCTGGAGACGAGTTTCGAATACTTCGCGAGCACGCCGCGTGGGTAACGAGGCGCCGGCGGAGTCCATCCTTCAGCTCGACGCGTTAACTCTTCGACCGGCACGTTGAGCTGCAACAAACCTCGATCGGCGTCGACGGTGATCGAATCACCTTCGCGAACAAGCGCTAGGTTTCCTCCGACAGCCGCTTCCGGCGCGACATGGCCCACGACCAGACCGTATGTCCCGCCTGAAAAACGTCCATCGGTAATCAATGCCACGGAATCTCCTAGACCGGCGCCGATGAGCGCGCCCGTCGGCGCAAGCATCTCGCGCATGCCTGGTCCACCTTTGGGGCCCTCATAACGAATCACGACCACGTCGCCCGGTTTGATCTGTAACGAAAGTATGGCGTGTAGACATAACTCTTCAGAGTCAAACACACGCGCCGGGCCGGTGATCGATTTCTTCTTTACTCCGGAAACCTTCGCTACCGCGCCTTCCGTGGCCAGGTTGCCGCGCAGGATCGCCAGGTGACCTTCGGGATAAATCGCGTCGTCCCACTGATGAATTACGTCTTGATCTTTTCGCGGCTGGTCGGGTACGTCAGCCAGGTCTTCCTCGATCGTCGCGCCGGTGATCGTCAGCGCATCGCCATGAAGGAGGCCGCGCCGCAACAACATTTTCATGACCTGCGGAATCCCGCCTGCTTTGTGCAGGTCCGTCGCGACGTACTTGCCTGACGGTTTGAGATCGCAAATGAGCGGCACACGCTTGCGGATCTTTTCGAAGTCGTCGAGCGTCAGTTTTACTTTCGCTGCATGCGCGATGGCCAACAGATGCAACACCGCATTAGTCGATCCGCCGATCGCCATGACGACGGCGATCGCGTTTTCAAACGCCTTGCGGGTCAGAAGATCGCGAGGAAGGATCTGTTTCTGCACTGCATTCGCGAGGGCGCGCGCCGATGCGGCGGCGTTTTCCGCCGCCTCCGCATCTTCCGCCGCCATAGTTGATGAATGCGGCAGGCTCAAGCCCATCGCTTCAATAGCGGAAGACATCGTGTTCGCAGTGAACATCCCACCGCATGATCCGACTCCGGGACACGCTCTGCGCTCGATCTCGAGTAGATCGTTTTCACTGAGCCGGCCTGCGGAGTATTGGCCCACTGCTTCGAAACAGCTCACGACCGTCAGATCTTCACCTCTGAAGTGACCGGCTTTGATCGTGCCGCCGTAGACGAAGATCGAGGGAATGTTGAGACGCGCAATGGCGATCATCGCGCCGGGCATGTTCTTGTCGCAGGCGCCGATCGCGAGCAGTCCATCGACCGCCGCTGCCTGGCAAACAGTCTCGATGGAATCGGCAATCACTTCGCGCGAGACGAGCGAGTATTTCATGCCTTCGGTGCCCTGCGAGATGCCGTCGCTCACAGTGATCGTCCCGAAGGTCTGCGGCATCGTGTGCGACTCGCGCAGCGTCGCGACTGCGCGCGCAGCCAGTTCATTCAAGCCGGCGTTGCAAGGTGTGATCGTGCTGTAGCCGTTGGCGACGCCGATGATCGGTTTTTGAAAGTCGCCGTCTTCGAAGCCGACGGCGCGAAGCATCGCGCGGTTGGCTGTGCGCTCCACGCCGCGAGTTATGGCATGGCTGCGAGCGTTAGGGTTCTTTTGGCTAGACAAATTGGCGTCTCAGTTTGTGGCTTTATCGACCAGGCGGCCTTGGCCCAGCCACGGCATCATCTCGCGCAACCTGGCGCCAACGCGTTCGATCGGGTGTTCACGAGCTTCGTCGTCGAGTTGCCGAAACAGCGGACGTCCGTTTCCTGCTTCCTTCATCCAGTCATTCGCAAACGCGCCCGACTGGATTTCTGCAAGCAGACTTCGCATGCGAAGTTTCGTCTCGTCGTTGACCACGATCGGACCACGCGTCATGTCGCCAAACTGCGCGGTGTTGGAAATCGAATAGCGCATCTCCGAAATGCCGCCTTCGTAAAGCAGATCGACGATTAACTTCATCTCGTGGAGACACTCGAAGTATGCCATTTCAGGCGAGTAGCCGGCTTCTGTCAAGGTCTCAAAGCCTGCTTTGATCAGCGAGGTGAGCCCGCCGCACAAAACCGCCTGTTCGCCGAAGAGATCGGTCTCTGTTTCTTCGCGAAAAGTCGTCTCGATGATGCCGGCGCGGCCGCCTCCGATAGCGGACGCGTAAGCCAATCCAATCTGCCTTGTATCGCCTGTCGGATCCTGATTGACCGCGAGCAGGCAGGGAACTCCCGCGCCGCGTTTGTATTCGCTGCGCACGAGATGGCCCGGGCCTTTCGGCGCCACCATGAAAACGTTTGCCTCGGCAGGCGGCTCGATGAATTTGTAGTGAATGGAGAAGCCGTGAGAGAAGGCGAGATATTTTCCCGGCCCGATCGACTCGGCGACTTCACGCGCATAGATCTCCGGCGCGAGTTCGTCCGGAACGAGCATCATGACGATGTCAGCCTCGGCGGCAGCCT
>DASRIM010000511.1:0-5930 GCA_035649995.1 Pyrinomonadaceae bacterium
GCCGCGGAAGGCGCCGACATCCTCATGGTCAAACCCGCGACCATTTATCTCGACATTCTGAGAATGGTGCGCGACAGTTTCGATCTGCCGGTGGCCGCTTATCACGTCTCGGGTGAGTATGCACTGATCAAGGCCGCTGCCCAGAAAGGCTGGATCGACGAGGAGCGCGTGATGCTGGAAACCTTGACGAGCATCAAACGCGCGGGCGCCGACATCATACTGACCTACTACGCCCGTGAAGCCATCCGGGCGCTGGAGCAACTGAGGTGAAGAGAGCCCACAAGGCACCCCGATCGGCGTTTGTGGTTTCAACTTTGCTGCTGATGTTTGGCGTACAGAGCGCTGCCCAGTCCGGCCGCCGCGCGCCCAAACCGCCGCAGCCGCCGCCAAGCACCAACGCCACGCCGCAGCCGTCCGAAACCGCCGTCTCCAAAACACCGAACCGAGAGCTGCGTCACAAAGTGTCGCTGGTCGTCGCGCGGGAGTTCAGTTCCAAACGCCTGCTCAGCGAGGAAGCCATCTTTTCAAACTTCGTGAAGCGACTGAACGAGTTCGCGAACGTCACCGTCACCGACGCCGGCGATCTGAAACGCGACCACGCCGTCAAGCGGGCGAAGAAAGAGAGCGACGCCGCCGTTGTGCTGGTCCAATTCGACGTCGACGAGTTTCAGGCGGGAACGATCATCGTCAATGCAACCGATCTCGACGTGAAGGTCGTCGTGTTCGCGCCGCGGACGGGCCAGAAGAAGTTTGAAGGAAACGTTTACTACAAAGCCGTCGGTGGTCCGATGTTGAGAAGAGACAACTGGCCTTCCGGCACGCCCGTGAGGATGACGACGGAAGGCGTCGGTATCGAAGCGGCGGAACAAGTGCGCGACTGGTTAGTCATCGCAGACCAAAAGAAGAACTAGAGCTCGTCGAGCGCGCGTCCCAATCGTTCCAGCCCTGCTTCCATCTCATCCGTGTTCCCCGAGACGCCGACGCGAAAGTGCGAAGGCCTTTCAAAAAACATTCCCGGCACGACTGTCGTCTCGTACTTCTCGCGCAACAGCCCGCAAAGTCTTTCCGAGCTCTCGCCACTGCGCAGACGCGGAAACATCACTGTCCCAAACGGCGGCCGCACACTCTCCAGATCCTCTCGCGTATCGAGAAACGCGTTCAGCAGCGCGCGGTTCCGGTCCAGCACCGCTTTCGCGCGCGCGGCAATCTCGTCGATTTGACGTAGCGCGATGACGCTCAATC
This sequence comes from Pyrinomonadaceae bacterium, assembly GCA_035649995.1. GTDB lineage: Bacteria > Acidobacteriota > Blastocatellia > Pyrinomonadales > Pyrinomonadaceae > PSRF01. The sequence continues at coordinate 1,243 of DASRIM010000511.1, forward strand.
GCTCGCCGACATGCACCTGCGTCACGCCGAAGAGATCGTTCAACAGCCACATCTTTCTTGCGAGCTCAGGCTGAGCAAAGATCCAGCCGCAGCGCAGGCCGCTGAGACCGTACGCCTTCGTCAAACTGCTCGTCACGACGAAGTTATCGCCGAGGTGAAACGCGGTCCGCGGTGTCTCTTCAAACAGCGTCTCAAGATAGACCTCGTTCACCAGCACGTACGCGCCGGCACGCCGCGCGATCTCGCCGATCTCGATCAGCGTGTCGTCGTCGATTAGCACGCCGCTCGGATTGTGCAGGTTGGTCAGGACGATCAGCCGCGTCCGTTCGGTGACGAGCCGGTCTATCTCTTCCGTGTTTACGCGAAACTCGTCCTCAAAATCGCGTTGGAAGCGTTTGACGTCAGCGCCGAGGTAGAGCGCGGTCGAAAGCATCGGCTCGTACGCCGGCTCCTCGAACAACACTTCGTCGCCGGGATCGATCAACGCCGCGATCGCGAGATGGTTGGCGAAACTCGTCCCGGCGGCCGTTACGATCGATCTCGCGTCAACGCGATACCGCGACGCAAGCGCCGACAACAGCGGCCTGAAACCATAACCGCCATGCGTCAGTTCCAGATCCTCGAGCGACACATGGAGATCGCGAAGACTCAAGTTACCCAAACCGCTAGTCGCGAGATTGAACCGCGACTGCTGCTGCGTCTTGGCCCACTGTATGTACGACGAGCTTCTCACTTGACGCGCGGCGGTCATTTACCCCTCCTCCATTTCCAGAACCAGTACGCCGGAATACCGGCCAGCATGATAGCGACACCGATCAACGTATCCGCCGGATTTCTATACACCATATTGATCGCTACGCTCCAACAGACGGCGATGAAAACGATCGTCGTGATCGGATGACCCGGAACGCGTATCAATCCCTCACCGTCGATCGCCTGCGCCAGTCGTCTGCGAAAAACGAAAATGCAGCATGCCGTCAGACCAAAGAAAATCACGTCCACCGAAACGACGTAATTCAGAATCGACTCGTACGTGCCGAGAAGCGCAAGCACGATCGCCAGCATGCCCTGGAGCGCGATCGCGACGATTGGCGCGCGCGTTCGCGGATGCACTCTCCCGACGCTGCTGAAGAACAACCTGTCATTCGCCATCGCGAAATAAACGCGCGGCGCCGTCAACATGCTTTGACTCAGAAACCCGACAGTCGAGATCGCGATCGCAGCCGCGATTGCGCGCGCGCCGAAGTCGCCGAGCACCGTGCGCATCGCATCCGACGCAGGCGCGTTCGACGCCGCCAAACCCCGCGCGCCGAGCACACTGAGGTAAACGACATTCGCAGCCACGTAAAGCAGAACAACGGCGATCACGCCGATGATCAACCCGCGCGGCAGGTTCTTGCGCGGCTCCTTGATCTCACCGGCGACAAACGTCGCCGTCTGCCAGCCGCCGTAAGAAAAGATCACCGGCACCAGCGCGAGGCCGAACGCCTGTAGCGACGCGTTTGACGTGCTGAGTGCGTCGTTCGTTGAAACGGCGTCTCCAAGCAAAAACCCGCAGGCCACCAGCCCGAGGATCGCGGCAATCTTCAAAACCATCAGCACGTTCTGCACAGTGCCGCCTGCGCGGACGCCGAAACAGTTGATGATCGTGAGTATCGCCAAAACGATCGCCGCCAGGTGCGGATAACGGATCGGAACATGGGTCAACTGAACGAAGTACTGCGCGAACGTAACCGCCACCGCCGCCATGCCGCCCGTTTGAATCACCAGCAGCAGCACCCATCCATACACGAACGCCACCAGCGGATGAAACGCTTCTCGCAGGTACGCGTACTGCCCGCCGACGTCAGGACGTACAGACGCAAGTTCGGCCCAGATGAACGCCGCCGCGAGTGCAAACAGACCACCGATCAGCCACGCGCCGAGAATGAGAACATTCGTAGTGACCTGGCGCGCGACAATCGCCGGGTTCATGAAGATCCCGGAGCCGATGATTCCGCCCATGACGATCATGGTGGCGTCAAACAGTCCGAGACGGCGCGCGAGTTGTGGTTGAGACATCCGTGTTATCCGAGTGCCGGAGAACACAGATTATATATCAATGGACCACTTCGTTGTTTTTTAATGCCGCTTCTTCGGTCAGCGTCGTGAGCCACGACGGCGACCAACTCGAACTGCTCTCTCGTCCTTTTGCGGAGTTCGCGCCAATGCCTCCCGGATCCGGCAGCAGCCGATTGACGAGCGCCAACATCTCCGCCGAGAGCTCCGGAAACAGTGCATCCATCGCCACGGCGATCTTCGCCTGGATCGAGATGACCAACTCAGCTCGTCCCTGCTTACAGGCGTCGATAATCTGCCGCGCCGCGCGTTCGGCCTTGATCGAAGTCACCGGCAGCGAGTCGCTGATGCTGAACCACGCGTACTCCTCGCGATGTTTGCCTTTGAAGTTCGCATTGCGAGGACTTCCCGTCCGCATGAGGCCAGGGACAATCGTCGTCACGACTACGCCGTCCTTGCGCAACTCCGTCCGCAGTCCTTTCGACAGACCGACGAGCGCAAACTTGCTCGCCGAATACGGCACGAGATGCGGCACTGCGATCTTCCCGCCGATGGACGTGATGTTCACGATGCGGCCGTCGCCGCGCTGACGCATCTCGGGAATCACGGCGAGCATGGTGTTGAGCGGCGCCCAGAAGTGGGCCTGCATCGCTTTGTCGAAGTCTTCGCGGTTCATCACTTCGAGTGGTCCAACCTGGATCGTGCCGGCGTTGTTGACGAGAACGTCGATCTGGCCGAAACGCCCGCGCACCTGATTCATCATGCTCTCGACTTCAGCCGCGTTCGTGACGTCGCACTTCACGGTCATGACGTCCGCGCCGCGATTGCGCAGATCGATTGCCGCGAGGTCTAACTCTTCCTGGTCGCGCGCGCAGACCGCCACCTGCGCGCCTTCGAAAGCAAACTCGCGGGCGAGCACCAGTCCCAGTCCTCTCGATCCGCCGGTGATGAGTACCGTTTTGTTTCGCAGGTTGTACTCAGTCATCTTTCGCCAGATTAGTTTTCCCGCAGCGAGCGCTCCGAGCGTGATTGCGGTGAACTTGAGCGCGTCAGTTTGTTTGCCGGACATATCGACCCCCTGAAGCTGGTTCGCTTTCCATACGAAATGTTAATTTAGCGATCATTAGACGCAACAAGAGTGCCGCCTAAGCAAAACAAACATGACGCAATCGTGATCGGCGCCGGGCCCAACGGGCTCGCCGCCGCAATCGAGATCGCTCGCGCCGGACGTTCGGTTTGTCTCTACGAAGCAAATCCGTGCATCGGCGGCGGAACACGATCGGCGGAGCTCACGCTGCCGGGTTTTGTTCACGACGTCTGTTCCGCGGTTCATCCGCTCGCCGCCGGATCGCCTTTCTTCTCTCAACTGCCGCTGCGGAACTACGGATTGGAATACGTGTTTCCGCCGGCTTCGCTCGCGCACCCGTTTGACGATGGAACGGCTTTGATCATCGAGCGCTCATTGGACGTCACGGCCGAACGGCTCGGCGAATTCGGCAGGGACGGCGCGGCGTACAAGAAATTGTTCTCGCAGTTCGTCGCCGGTTGGGACGAGCTCGCGGTCGATCTGCTCGCGCCGCTCGGAATGCCGCGTCATCCGTTTGCAATGGCGCGCTTCGGGTTAAGTGGAATCAGGTCCGCAAAAGCGTTCGTCGAGTCGAAGTTTCAGGAAGAGAAGACGCGCACCATGTTTGCCGGTCTCGCGGCGCATTCTTTCTTGTCGCTGGATCAGGCAGGCACGACGGCGTTTGGATTGGTCCTCGGCATACTCGCGCACAGCAGGGGCTGGCCGGTGACACGCGGCGGCTCGCAGAGTCTCGCGAATGCGCTTGGCGCATATCTAAAGGAGCTCGGCGGCGAGATCGTGACGAATCATCGTGTCGATTCACTCGCCGATCTTCCGCGGGCGCGCGCAACGCTGTGTGACGTTACGCCTCGACAACTCGCACGCATGGCCGGCAACTTGTTGCCCGATCGTTTTCGCCGGCGGATGGAACGCTATCGCTATGGGCCGGCCGCTTTCAAGATGGACTGGGCGCTGAGTGCGCCCGTGCCCTGGACAGCCGCGGAGTGCGCTTCGGCGGCGACAGTTCACCTGGGCGGATCGTTTGCCGAGATCTTCGAATCTGAGTGGAACGCCTCGCACGGGCGGCACTCTGAAAAACCTTACGTCCTCATCGCTCAGCCGTCGCTCTTCGATTCGACGCGCGCGCCTGCAGGTAAGCATACGCTGTGGGCTTATTGTCACGTGCCTAACGGATCGACTGTAGACATGACCGACGCGATCGAGCGGCAAATCGAACGCTTCGCGCCCGGCTTTCGCGACTGCATTCTCGCGCGCAGCGTCATGACGCCCGCGGATCTCGAACGTCACAACGCAAACCTCGTCGGCGGCGACATCAACGGCGGCCTTCAAGACTTCGCGCAGATGTTCCTGCGTCCCACCCTGCGCATGTACTCAACAGCCGTGAAACACCTGTATCTCTGCTCGTCCTCAACCCCGCCCGGCGGCGGCGTACACGGATTGTGCGGATTTCATGCCGCCCGTACCGCTCTGCGCAAAAGTCTCCGCTAAATCGCGTGTGGAACTGCAAATGCTTCTACCTATGTGGCAATCAGGTAGACGTACG
>DASRIM010000512.1:0-24265 GCA_035649995.1 Pyrinomonadaceae bacterium
GATTCAACGAACGCGCGTTCAGCGTGAGCGCGATCGCGCCAAGGACAGCGATCGTGATCGTGGCTGGAAGAAGCGTTTTGCTCGTGCCGGAAAGATCGCCGAGCAACCAGAACGTGAAAGAACGAATACGCGTCGCGTCCATCAACGTAGTCACGAACACGATTACCGAGGAAAGAAATGTAGTGACAATTACGCCGGCGAGTATCAGGCGTTCGGGCGTCGCGCCGGCGCGCCCGCGCGCGAGCCGGTACACCGCGAGAGTCGCCAGCAGCGAACCAGCGAACGCCAGCACGGGACGGCTGCCTTCGTTTGCGCCGAAGAACACCAGTGCGATCATCGTCCCCACGGCGGCTCCGTTTGAAATACCGAGCAGATATGGTTCGGCGAGCGGGTTTCGCAGCAGCGCCTGATAACTCGCGCCGGCAGTCGCCAGCGAAGCGCCGACCGCAGCGGCCAGCAGCAAACGCGGTACACGGATCTGAAACAGAATGTCGAACTGGTCCTGCGTCAGGCCGCAGCTATTCGTCCCGAACGAAAGCAGCGCACACAGTGACGCCCGCGCCGGCAGTCGTTCACTTCCTATCAACGACAACACAAGCAAAGCCAGCAACAACGCACCAGCCAAAGCGGCGCACGAGATCAGCGTCTTGCGCAAGGTCACGCGCGATTGGCGCGCGGCGATTACGTTCGCCGGATCTGATTCGGTGGGATTTAAAAGCGCGACAGTCATTGCTTGAATGTTTCCGGATGTAGCGCGCGGGCCAACTCTTCGAGCCCGTCGACCGCGCGTGGGCCAGGCCGCGCGAGATGATCGTCGTTGATTTTGTAGACGCGCCCGGCGAGCGCTGCCGGCGAACGGTTCAACGCTTCGACGACGGTCGAGTTTCCCGCGCCCATCGATCCTCCCGTGGGCAGGATGATGGCTTCGGGTTTCGCGGCGAGCGCTGATTCGTTGCTGTACCTGGGCCACGCGCCGGGAACGTCCGCGGTCACGGATTTAGCTCCCGCGCGACGCAGGAGGTCGGTCACAAATGCGTCGCGGCCTGCTGTGTAGAGTGGTTCGGCTGATACTTGATAGAAGACGCTGACCGGCTGCGCGTGTTGGACCGCCTGTTCAACCGCCGCAGCACGGTCGCGGAGTTTCTTGACCACTGAGCTTGCCTGATCGGATTGTCCGAGTATTGCTCCGATCTGTTCGATCGAACGGAAGACCCCTTCGAGGTCGTGCGGATCCGTGACGAAGACGGCGATGTTCTGATTCTGAAGTTGTCGCGTGAATACTTCGAGTTGCGAAGCGGTCGAGATCAAGACTACCTGCGGCCGCAGGGCGATGATTGCTTCGAGGCTCGGTTGAAGCGTGTCGCCGACTTTCTGTATCGACTTCGCTTCGGCCGGATAGTCGCAGTAGGTCGTGTTGCCGACGAGACGATCGCCGCCGCCGACGGCAAAAACGATCTCCGTCAGGTTCGGGGCCAGCGAGATGACTCTCGTCACGTTCGCGGGCAACGAAACACGCCGGCCCGCGTCGTCCGTCAACGTCCTTGTTACCGGACCTTCCGGCGGCTCCTGCTTGTGAGACGTGCAGGCAAACGCACCCGCGACGATCAAAGCGAAGGCGAGAGCGCGAAGCGCCGGGTTTAGAAGAGTTCGTGATAACAAGAAAGTCCCGCGACCTCCGATTTCCGGCAAGGAAACAGGCGATCAAGCGGGACTCGTGTAAACAAAATCCGTAGCGGCCTGAACACCTTGCGCGAGCGTTAGGAAGGCTGCAAAAGCGTCCCGGGCAGGTCTCCTGACTTAGACAAACGCCGCATGGCGTTCTCATCACAGTGGCGCGACCGCGCGGGATTCACACCCGCTTCCCTATTCTCCCCAGTTTGGGGCACCCAGACGCTGTTGATTGAAAAGATCGACTTTAACGACGCCGGACACTAACACGCGCGCCCCAGCCTGTCAAATGCAGTTCGTCAATCCTGATCGACTGATTGCGCATGGAGTACAGCCTCGGTAAGATGCTCACCCATGATCAAAACAGTCGAGTGGACAAAAGACGGCGTGCGCATGTTGGACCAACGTCTGCTGCCGTCAGAAGAAAAGTACCTGATGCTCCGTTCGTACGACGAAGTCGCGGAAGCGATCAGGAAGATGGTCATTCGCGGCGCACCGGCGATCGGCGTCGCGGCGGCAATGGGAATCGCGCTCGGCGCAAGCCAGTCAGTCGGAACGTCGATCGCCGATCTCGACGACGACCTGCAATACATCTGCGACTACATGGGCAAGACCAGGCCCACGGCCGTCAACCTCTTCTGGGCCATCGAACGAATGCGCGGCGCGTTTCAACGCAACAGGCACATCGCCGACGTGGAACAGGTCAAGAAAGCGCTCGTCGCCGAAGCACTCGCCATTTTCGCAGAAGACATCACCGCGAATCGGGCCATCGGCAAACACGGCGGTCCACTCATTCCCGACGGCGCGACCGTTCTCACGCACTGCAACGCAGGCGCGCTCGCAACCGCGGGAGATTACGGAACGGCGCTGGGCGTCATTCGCGGCGCGCGAGACGCGGGAAAGAAGGTCGCGGTAATCGCAGACGAGACGAGACCGTATCTTCAGGGACTGCGGCTAACAGCGTGGGAACTGGCGAAAGACGACATCCCGGTGACTGTTATCACCGACAGCATGGCCGGGCACGTGATGAAGAGCGGAAAAGTCGACGCAGTCGTCGTCGGCGCGGATCGCATCGCCGCCAACGGCGACACGGCGAACAAGATCGGAACGTACATGGTTGCCGTGCTCGCACGCGAACACAAAATTCCGTTCTACGTTGCAGCGCCTTTAACGACGCTCGATTTGTCGCTCGCGTCAGGTGAGGAGATACCGATCGAAGAGCGCGACTCGACGGAAGTGACTCACATCCGCGAACATCAGCTCGCGCCCGATGGCGTCGCGGTCCATAATCCGGCGTTTGACGTCACGCCGAATGAGTTGATCACGGCGATTATTACGGACGCCGGAGTTGCGCGTCCGCCTTTTGTAGAGAGTTTGAAGAACTTGCGCGGATCAGACTGATTCGGGTTGCGCGAAGCGGCTCGTCTTCCACCAGTCGAGCGTGCGCTGTAGTCCTTCGCGAAGATCGACCTTCGATTCGTATCCGAGCAGGTCGCGCGCCATCGAGATGTCCGCCAGGCTGTGCTTGACGTCCCCAACACGCGGGTCGCGATACTCAGCCGTCACGTCAGTCCTGCCAGTCAACTGCTTCAACTCGTCCAGCAACTGGTTCAACGTTACGCGCTTGCCGTTCGCGACGTTGATGACTTTTCCAGGGGCGTTAGGCGCGGACGCAGCGCTGAGGTTCGCCGCGACGACGTTGTCGATGTAAGTGAAATCGCGTGACTGTTCTCCGTCGCCGAAGATCACGGGCCTTTCGTTGGTAGTCAGCGCACTGATGAATCGCGAAACGACGCCGGAGTACTGCGAACCCGGATCCTGGCGCGGCCCAAATACGTTGAAGTATCTCAGCGACACTGTCTCCAGCCCGTAGACTCGCGTAAACACCTTGCAGTAGTACTCGCCAACCAGCTTCGCCACCGCGTAGGGAGACAGCGGATCCGGCGCCATCTGTTCCGACTTCGGCAGCGTAGGTTGATCGCCGTAAGCCGAGCTCGAAGCCGCGTACACAACGCGCTTCACACCCGCGTTACGCGCCGCCAGGAGCAATGAAAACGTGCCGTCAACGGACGCGACGTGCGTCTGGCGCGGTGCTTCGACGGATCGCGGCACGGAAGGTATCGCCGCCTCGTGAAAGATCAACTCGACGTTCTCGAGCGCTTTCGCGAGCAACTGGTCGTCCGCAACGCTGCCCTGGATGAAATCGACGTCGCCGCCGATCTCGTCGACGTTCTCGCGGTGGCCCGTCGACAGGTCGTCGAGTATGCGAACTCGCGCGCCGGCCGCGAGAAGTCCTGACGCGATGTGCGAGCCGATAAAACCGGCGCCGCCGGTGACCATTGCGATGCCTGATAGGCCCATTTATCTTCCAACCCCCACGTATTCGAAGCCCATCTCTCGCATGTCCTCAGGCTCGTAGATGTTTCTCAGATCCGCAATCTTCGGCGACTTCATCAGGTCGCGGATACGGAGCATGTCGAGGGCGCGAAACTGGTTCCATTCAGTAACAAAAACAAGCGCATCCGCGCCGGCGACTGCCGCGTATTCGTCGTCGGCGTAGGTGATGTCAGGCAACACCTTCATCGCTTCCGACTTCGCGACTGGATCATAAGCGCGTACCTTCGCGCCGTCGTCGAGCAGGTTCCTGATGATGCCGATCGCGGGCGCTTCGCGCATGTCGTCAGTTTCCGGTTTGAACGCCAGGCCCAACACCGCGATCGTCTTTCCTTTCAACTTGCCGACCAGCTTGCGAATCTTGAGCAGCATCTGCTCGCCTTGTTGCTGGTTCACTTCGATAACGGCGTCGACGATGTGCGACGAGCTCTCGTACTGGCGTGCTACGGACGCAAACGCTCTCGTGTCCTTGGGAAAGCATGAACCGCCGAAACCTGGGCCGGGATGGAGAAACTTGCTTCCGATGCGCTTGTCCATGCCGATGGCCCGGGCCACGTCGTGTACGTCGCATCCGATCCTGTCGCAGAGGTTCGCGACCTCGTTGATGAACGAGACCTTCATGGCCAAAAACGCATTTGCAGCGTACTTCGTCAGCTCCGCGGCCTCGAGCGACGTGATCACGAACGGCGCTTCAATCAAGTAGAGCGGACGATACAGATCTTTCATGATCGCGATCGCTTCTTCGTCGCGGCTGCCGATGACGACGCGGTCGGGACGCATGAAGTCGTTGATCGCGGCGCCCTCGCGCAGGAACTCGGGATTCGAGACGACGCCGAAGTTGGCCTTGGTCTTCTTGCGCGCGTTGATCAGTTCGCGCAGACGCTCGCCCGTGCCGATAGGGACCGTCGACTTGGTGACGATGACTTTGTATCCATTCATGTGGTCCGCGATGGAACAAGCGGCCGCTTCGACGAAGCTGAGGTCAGGCGAACCGTCTTCCTTTGGCGGGGTTCCGACGGCGAGAAAGATAACGAGAGACTGTTCAACAGCCTGACTCACGTCAGTTGTGAATCTGAGGCGTCCGGCCTGGGTGTTTTTGGAGACGAGTTGTTCGAGCCCGGGCTCGTAGATCGGCATTACGCCTCGAAGGAGTCGCGCGATTTTGTCCTCGTCTACGTCGACGCAGGTAACGTCGACGCCGAACTCGGCAAAGCATGCTCCGGTCACGAGTCCGACGTAACCCGTACCGATAACGGCAATGTGCATTTATTAATCCGTGTTCAGACAATCAAAACCTTGCGGGTCACGCGCAGTTAAGTTATCGCGTGACCCGCAAGGTCGAATTGGGTGACCGTAGCGCTGGTGTCCAGAGCCACAGTGTTTTTATCGCGGACGAAACTTTACTTGGTCGGGCTGACTACGGTAACGCTGCCGCCGAAGTTCAGGTCGTTGTTATGCAGCGTGGCATAAAGAACCGCTGCCACGGCGCCGCCGACTGCCAGCAACAACACGGCAAGTGCGCCGCCGCTCATATCGTCGTCGTCATCGTCAGTTTGCGGATTCGGCACACCGGCAACAGCGCTTTCACCAGCGGCGACCTGCTTCACGGTCGTGCCAGTACGGAACTGGGCCACGCCCGACAAAGTCGTCATCGAAGTGCGGCCGCGCGATGCACTCACTGAAAAGCTGGTGGCTTCGTTACCGTCCACAATGACGGTGCCATCTTTGGTTGTCAGATTAACTGTCGTTCCCGCTAGCGTTGATACCTGCGCGCTACCGGTTTCGAGCATGGCAGTGATGCTGCTCTCATTGAAGCTGATGCGAAGATTGCTGTTGGCTGAGAGATCAACTCGGCCCACTTTGGGAATGCTCACCGAAGCGCTGCTTTGAGGAGCAGTGCTGATCGTGGAATCAGTGAATACCGTGCCACCAGATACCATCTTCTGGCCGTTCACCGTAACTTGCCCGGAGACCGACAACTCGCCCGAGGCCTTGGCGCCTGGTGCGGCCAATACCACCATTGAGTACACACTCAAAACGGCAACCGCCACAACAGTCGCGATAGACTTGCGGCTCCAAGATTTGCTAATCATTAACTTTCCTCCCGTATAGTGAAACACAAAGGTCTTTATTGCGTACCGCGACGGCCCTCACAGTCGTGGGAATTGCGTGGTTAACTTCCCAACCCGTCCAAAGCCCTTAATGCATGAAAAATTACGGCCCGGAAAGGCAGTAACACTTGGGATTTATTACACTAATATAATCCCTGTGTCAACAATCATTTGGCTTAACATTGCCACAAAATTGTGTCGGCCCTGAAGGCACTTTCAGGGCCGAAGTCTAACACAGTTCCGGATCAGCGGATTGGACCTTTTTGGGCCAACCAGAAAAATTTGGTCTAACAGGACGCCCGACGCCTACTGGCTGGACTTGTTGAAACGCCGCCGCGCGTACGCTCCGACCGCAGCCAGTCCGGTTCCGAGGAGGAGAACTGCCGCCGGTTCGGGATTAGGAATCGTGCCGCCCGAGCCACCAGAGCCAGACGAGCCAGCCGAACCTCCCGGTCCCTTGAAGAGCCCAAACTTGTTGCCTCGATTTACGGAAGCCACGCTAAAACCCAGGTGCCGTCCGTTGTTGGTGTCGAAGTCTTCGTTGAAAGCCTGAACGATAGGGGCCCGGCTTTTCTCTGGAAGACCTAGAAAATGTTCGTCAAAATCAAACTTCTCGGTTAGGTGGCTCGAATGGATGGCATCGGCGCGCGCCGAGCCAACGAAGAGAGTGCACACGAAAACGACACCTAAAGTGATAGCCCACGTTCTAGCTTTACGCATACGTTTACCCTTGAGACTTGTTAACGTTTGCCGGGGTTAAAGGGGATCTACGAGACCTCACCTTTTAACATACTTTGTAGGGGTTGCAAGTACTCTACCGTACGGTGGGGAGTTTTGTCTACGTATGTAACAACTTTGTGACAACGATTTTTAACGAGCGCAACAACGTCCATACAGTTCTGTTAAACGCCTCAGACGCCGAGCAATCTCGGGCGTGAGGTCGCCATCCGTGTAGCGCCACTTCCAGTTCCCCTTAGTGCTGTTCGGCAAGTTCATTCGGGCCTCACTTCCCAAACCCAACACGTCCTGCAACGGCGCAATCGCAGTGTTTGCCACAGATGCCCACACGCACCGAATGAAATCCCAGTGGATCTCAGCGCCCGTCGTGTTCAAGTAGTCCAAACAAAACAGTCGCTCTTCCTCGACCTGTTTTGCCGTCCGTGTTGATCCTTCTCCCGCCACGCTGTTAAACCATCCGGCGGTTGTGTCGTTGTCGTGCGTGCCGGTGTAGGCGACTACGTTCGGAACGTAGTTGTGAGGAAGATCGATGTTTTTCGGATCGCCGCCGCCGAACCCGAACTGCAGGACCCGCATGCCGGGAAAACCGAACTCTTCACGCAAAGTGACCACGTCCGGCGTGATCACGCCCAGATCCTCGGCGATGATCGGCAGCTCGCCCAGCGCCTTGCGGATCGTGTTGAACAACTCGCGTCCCGGAGTCTCGACCCAGCGTCCGCGCTCGGCGGTGGTGTCGCCGGCTGGAATTTCCCAGGCCGCTGCAAAACCGCGAAAGTGATCCACGCGGGCGATGTCCACCATCGCGAACAAAGCGCGCACGCGTTCAATCCACCACTTGAAACCATCCGCTCGCATGCGTTCCCAGTTGTAAAGCGGATTGCCCCAAAGTTGGCCCGTCGAACTGAAATAGTCGGGCGGGACACCGGCGACGACGAGCGGCTTACCGTCCGCGTCGAGTTTGAACTGGTCAGGATTGGTCCAAACGTCAGCAGAGTCATGGGCCACGAAGATTGGGAAATCGCCGATGATCCTGATGCCGCGATCGTTGGCATACTTCTTCAAGGCAAGCCACTGACGGAAAAACAGAAACTGGTAAAACTGCTGCGCTTCGATTTCAGACTTCAATCGCTCGCGGGCGTTTTTGACGTCCTGCCATTCGGTCCAGGCCGCCCCGCCGTGTTCATCTTTCAGCGCTCTGAACAGAGCATAATTATCGAGCCAGTGCGCCTGGTGTCGCTTAAACGCCTCGAATGCTGCTCTAAGATCCGGCCGATCCGTGGTTCTAAAACGTTCATAAGCGGCGCGCAGAAGATCGGCTTTCGGTTGCTGCGCAGGATCAGTCTCGAGTAGTCCTTCGCGAACCAACTCTTCGGGGCTAATCAGAACTGTATTACCAGCGAAAGCCGAATATGAGGCGTAAGGAGAGTCGCCGTAGCCGGTTGGCCCAAGCGGCAACACTTGCCACAGGCTCTGACCGGCTTCGGCGAGAAAATCAACGAACTTGTAAGCTTCGGGCCCGAGATCGCCGATACCGAAAGGGCTCGGCAGCGAAGTCGGATGAAGCAGGATACCGCTTGATCTAGGCATTCAGCCCCAAATGAAACTCAATTGGCCGTGATCACGACGTAATCGCGCCGGCTGTAGAACCTGATTCCCTCTTCCGACGCCGTCATCGTCAACGGCCGCGGGCGCCGCAGCGCTTTGTCGTTTGTTGACGAGACCGTAAGTACGTCGTTGCCTGCTAAATCCATCACTCTCATCTTGCCGTCATTCGAGAACCCAAACCCGTAAGCTCCCGTTCCCAGCGACTCCCCGTTGATCTTGATCGGCGAATCGGTGATGAAGAAGCCTTCGTACTTGGCGCGCACTTCGGCCGAGTATCCTGACGTGTCGACCAATCCGACGATCACAAATCGCTCGGCTCCGAATCGCGCAGCGGCCGTGTTGCGCATCTGCGTAGGCGCGCTCTGGCCCTTGAAATAGAAACTAGTCGGCGTCAGACGCGTCAGATCCGCGCCGGTGACGACTGCCGGTTTATCCTGAACCACAGATCCAAGCACGATCGAACTCGTAATCACTAACAGGGTCGCAGTAATCAAGAATCTCTTTTGCCAAAGTTTCATAAGTTGTCCTCGAATTAGGGTCCCAAAGGCGGGACCGAAAGTTTGGAGTTGCGGGTTCTGCTATCGCGTCATACTCTGAACGCAGAGTTCATATAACGCAAGAGGAAAAACGGAGAACATGGCTGAAATGCGCGTTGGGGTCCTGACCGGCGGCGGCGACGCTCCCGGCTTGAACCCCGCAATTAAAGGTCTGGTTTATCGCGGCTCGGAGCTCGGTCTCCAGGTCGTTGGTCTTTTTGACGGTTGGCGCAGTTTGTTGAATCCGGTGCCGGAAGTGCTGACGCTGGACCGCGAGACGGTGCGGCGTTGGGACCGCGACGGGGGCACCAATCTCGGCTCGTCACGCACGAACCCTTTCCGGCAAGTGAACGAAGAAGGCGAGTCGATCGACCGCTCGCAGGAAGTTATCGACAACATCGCGCGGCTCAGACTCGACGCACTCGTCGTTTGCGGCGGTGAGGACACGCTCGGCGTCGCCGCGGCGTTGTCGCCGAGAGGAGTCAACATCGTCGGCGTGCCCAAGACGATCGACAAAGATCTCAACGGCACCGATTACACGCTCGGCTTCGACACGGCCCTGAGAAACGTGTCGGAAGTGATAGAACGTTCGCGGACGCCGGCAGGCTCGCATGGTTGGGTGCAGATCGTCGAGGTCATGGGACGCCACGCCGGTCATTTGGCGTTATGGTCCGGAGTTGCCGGACAGGCGTACCTGATTCTGATTCCGGAGCATCCGTTTCGGTACGAACGAGTATTTCACTTGTTGAGGGAACGCCTGGGCGAATCGCATCTGAGCAGAGAGCTCGGTCACAGCCCGCGTTATTCGGTGATCGTCGTGGCGGAGGGTGCGCGTGCTGAAGACGGCGAGATCGTGACGCTCGACGATCGGCACGACGCGTTCGGACACGTGCGCCTCGGCGGTATCGGTGAAGTGCTCGCGAGAAGGATCGCGAGCGAGACTCCGTACGAAGCTCGTGCCGTCGTGTTGGGCCATCCGCAGCGCGGCGGTCCACCGAGCCCGATCGATCGCATCATGGGAATCATGTTTGGCGCGCGCGCGGCGGAAGCTGTTGCCGATAAAGAGTTCGGCAAGATGATCTCGGCGCGCGGAGTGGCGCCGGCGTGTCAGTTATCGCTCGTCGACATCTCGACAGTGCAGGGACAGATCAATGTGGTGAACGTCGATCGCGACTACGACACCAACCGCTATCACCTGAAAAGAATCGGCATGTAATCAGTCGCTGGGTTGGGCGCTGAAGGGATCGTTTCCGTGGCTTAAACGGCGATGGACCCGTTCGACCAGCGTCGGGATGGTCGGGTCGTCACTCGACTTCGGAACGATCTTCGGATCTGGCGCGATGACCGGGCGAATCATTTTTTGCTGTAGCTGCTCGCGGGCGTCCATCATCCATCCGAAGCCGCGGAACACGTACGTGAGCAAAGTCCGATCCGGTTCTTCGATTCCGAGTGCCTCCTGCACACACCACGCGCCGAAATCCGTGTTGGCAGTCAAACGCAGCGGCGGCTCGTCCTGACGGTCCGGCTTCAAAACTCCGTTAACGAAGGCGGTGAGATAGATGAGCCGCGCGATCGCGAGCCGTTCCCGCTGCCGCGGCGACATCGTCAACTTCCCGGCATCGATCGCCTTGAAAACCGGATCGATGTAGATCGCCGGCCGTGGATCCTGTTGCACCTGGTTACCGCGTCCGGCGGCTGCGATCTCCGGATGGCCGAACGTCGGCAGTCCGCCGCTCAACATCTTTTCGCGAATGCGATCCGTGCGTCGATCGGCGGGCAAGGCTTCCAACTCCTGAACGAAGTCTGACATGTCGTGAATCGCGCCGAAGTGGCGTGCGCCGTCGAGCGCCATTTGCGAAGCGATGAAGAAGTCTGACACGGAGAGCGTGTGCAACGTCGCCATGTAACGCGCGACCATGCTCGAGCCGGCCGATCCGTGATGTATCTGGATTGTCCCCATGCGCTCGAGGATCGAACGCTCGTGCTCGTTGGCGTGCCGGCCCAGGATCAAGCTGTAACTGATCTGAAACGCGTTTCGTCCTTCCGCCACTTCCGCCGCGATAAACTCGTTTGCTGAAGCCCCGAGGTCACGTTCACTTGCCTGCGGATTTGCCGCGAGCATGTAGTTCATGTACGCCGAGACGCCGCCGACTGCGACGTTCTGCATGTGCAGACTGATCATCTCCATCAACAGCGAAACCGGATCGCGATCGTCGTGTACGCCGTGGTCCTGCGGTTCCGTACGTACGAGCCGCGCCTTTTCGAGCGCCGCCAAATGTTGAATCGCTACTTCGGGACCGAGGCGCGGATACTTCTTCACGAAACCAGCCACTTCCTCGAGCAGCGACCCTCCGCGAAAACTGCCGCCCTCGCGTGTTCCCAGGCTATTGAAAAACTTTTGATCGATAAAAGCCGCCAGCTTCTCTTTGCCGCTTGACGTGTCGACTTGTTCGGCCGCTCCACTGAAGAGACCGGTAAAAATGACGTCGATTGGTCCGGCATTGCCGCGCACGATGTCGGCTTCCGGAATGATTCCGCGAATAGTGAATGATCTTATATCGAGCGTGATCGTGGTGCCGTTGCAGTCGACTGGCGTGTGATGCAAAACCGGATTGGCGATAATTCCGGTCGATGCCGGCATCGTGGCAAAGTAACCCAATGTTGTCGCGATCGACTTCTCGCCGAGCTCATTTGCCCTGGCGACGGCCTGCTTGACCGGATTGTGTGCAGGCGCAGGCGGCAACAATGCGAAGGTGGTGTCCATTGAAGCGTCTCCCATCAAAGATCCCTTTTGGTCCTAAGAATAGCTAATTATTGCTCACAGACGAAATACTGCCGCCGTTCGAGTGAGCGGCGGCGTGAAAGTTCTTGGAATTTGTCACGATTTCCGGCGGGTTTGAGCGTCTACTTTTTTGCCGAAGCTTCGATCCGATCGACGATCGTCGCGGGTGAAGATAGTCCGTAAGTTCGCGTCCAATGATCGTTGACGTCGCTGCCGATCAAGACCATCGGCGTGTGATCGTTCTTGTTGACGACGGCGACGCCGAGCGCCTGAAGCACGGAATCGATCTCGGCTTTATCGCCGGTTACAAAAGTCCAGCCAGTCTCCGCCTTGAACTTTTTCGCAAACTCCTGCAGCCGTTCGGGAGTGTCGACAGTCGGATCGACGCTGACCGAGATCAGTTGCACGTTGAGACCACGCGCCCGCGCTTCCTGCTGCACCTTGCGGAACGTCGCCGCCAGTGGCGGACAGATCGCAGTGCAGGTAGTGAAGACGAAGTTGATGGCGACGCTCTTGCCTTTGATCAGATCGGTGTAGAAGTTGAGTTGTTTGCCGTTTTGATCGACGACTCGTGCGTTCGGAATCTTCGAAGAGCTGAACGAGTTAGTTGTCGCTGTTGGGTCAGGCTGTGTATCCGTGTTAGCTGCCGGCGTCTCGACCTTCGTCCGCCGCAAGTCCATTCCACACTTCGGACATCGACCCTTCTTCGACGACTTCACGTCGGGATGCATCGGACACGAATACACGGTCTTCGCCTGCGTCTTCGAACTTCCCGCCTGGCGCGTCTGCGCCGTGGCGTTAGTTGCAGCGAAAACGCAGGTTGCAATCAGCAATAAAGCGAGGTGCTTCACAAGAGGTCGAGTTAAGAGTCGAGTAGACATTGCTTTAATCCTTGTTCCCGTCCCGTTACTTGATCGCCGAGAAATTATCGAAGATGACTTTTCCGGCGGCGTTTGATTCCGCCTGCCACGTGCCACCTTTGATTTCGAACTTTAACGTGGTCAGCGTGACGCCCGAATTCCACGACTCACTGTGCCGTTGCACCCACGTTCCCGGCCCGGCCCCACTGCTCGGCGCAGTTTCCAAAATCATGTTGTTGCTAGACGCGTCGTGACGAATGCGCAGGTAGCGATGATTTACCGAGTCGTAGCTTATGGTAAACAAAGGCGTCTTGGTTCCGCCAATTTTCTTCTGGCCGATTAGATTGCCGCCGCTGACGTAGAGACGATAGTAGTTGTCAACACTGGTGCCGATCGTGAACATTGCGTCTGCCTGGGTGTTCGCCGCGGCCGGTTGGACCAGCTCGATGGAGGCCGAACCACCGGTGAAGTCATACGCGTTAACGCTACGCAGACCTCGGTAATGCGATCCGCTTGTGTTCAGCAGCAACGCGCCTATCTCGACGCGCTGCACCGTCTCGCTAAGCGGCACGGCGGTGTCGGTGAAACCGCTAAACAGATCGTTGGCCGTCCACTTGGAAGCATCTATTGAGTTGTCGTTGAAATCATCCGACAAGAGCGTGATTGTGGATCCCGTGTATGTGTATCCACTGGAGAGCGTAGCGGTTCCTCCGTCAGGGTTAGTGACAGTCACGCTGACCACGCCGGCAACATGGGCCGGCGTAGTCGCGCTGATGCTGGTACTGGAGGTGACGTTTACGTTGGTCGCCGACGCGCCTCCGATGCTGACCGTCGCTCCCGCCGCGAATTGAGTTCCGCTCAACGTCAAAACTGTTCCACCCGTGTCCGGACCTGATGACGGTGAGACACTGGTGAGCGTCGGAGATTGAACCTGCGGGTTGCGCGTGACCAGAAAGTTATCAAAGATGACTTTACCGGCCGCGTTTGCCTCGGCTTGCCACGTCCCACCCTTGATTTCGAATAAAGCCGACGTTACCGGGACCGACGAATTCCACAACTGGGCGAATTGCTGCACCCATGTTCCCGGTCCCGATCCACTGTTCGGAGCCGTTTCGAGAATCACACTGCTGGTGGCCGCATCATGACGGATACGCAGGTACCGATGGTTTACCGCATCGTAGCTCACGGTAAACAATGTCGTCTTCGTGCCGCCGATTTTCTTCAATCCAATCAGGTTTCCGGCGGTGACGTAGATACGATAGTAGTTGTCGACGTTGGATCCTATGGTGAACATTGCGTCGCCTTGAGTAGTTGCCGCGGGCGGCTGGACTAATTCAACGGAGGCAGCGCCACCAGTGAAGTCATAGGTGTCAACAGTGCGAAGGCCTCGATAGTGAGAGCCTCCGGTGTTTTGCAGCAACGGTCCGATCTCGAACCGTTCAGCGGTTTCACTTATGGGCAAGGAAGAGTCAGTGAAGCCGCTAAACAGGTCGCTGGTGTTCCACTTGGAAGTGTTTATCGAGTTGTCGTTGAAGTCGTCGGCAAGGACGGTAGCGACACCCGGGATGTACTGGAAGTCGTTGTAAATGGCCGCTCCGGGAGCACCGTTGCCCGTACCGAAGGCGCCGGCGATCAAAGCGAACCGCAAGGATGACAGAGAGAACCCGGCCGTGACGGTTTTACGGATGGTCCATGAAACCGCATCAGGACTGGTTTCGAAACTGACGGAGTTGGAGCTCTGATCGTGTCGAATGCGCCAGTAACGGTGCACGACGGAGTCGAAAGAAATAATCAACTGATCGCTTACCCCGTTGACCATCGAGCGGAACAAGGTATTACCTGCGCCAGTGTCGATCAACAGGTAGTTTTGCGCATCCTTCTCCAGCTTCAGCATGTTCTCCACATGACCTGCCTGGCTTACTGCCTGCGCAAGTTCCACTTGCACGGTCGCGCCGCGCAAGTCGTACGTGGCGTTGGACAGGATGCCGTTGTAGGTTGCAGTACTCGCCGGCAAGGTGATGCGTAACGCTTGATCTTGTTCAGTGACTACCGCGGGCGACGTTGGCGCTGAAACGGACCACTTGGTCGCATTCAAGGAATTATCATTGAAGTCGTCGAAGAAGACCGGCGTCGTGAGCACGACCGCTGACGAGGTCGTGATTACTCCGCGATTGTCCGTTGCCTTCGCCGTGAGCGTGTATGAGCCGGAGGCAACGTTCCAGCTCACGGAATACGGTGAAGTCGTATCGGTCGTGATGAGCGTGGTCCCTTGATAGAAGTCAACCTGCGTGATTGTCCCATCAGGATCGCTGGCGTTGGCGTTGACGACGACGTTCGACCACGGCGTCACCATCGCGTGGTTGGCAGGACTGGTGATGCTGACGGTCGGAGCACTATTGACGATGAGGTTCACGGCGGCAGAAGTCGTGACCGCTCCGTCATTATCAGTCACTTTTGCGGTGATCGTGTAGTTGCCGGACGGCACGCTGGTCCAGTTGTACATGAATGGAACTGTCGTCGTTGTTCCGATCAACGTAGTTCCGTGATAAAAGTCAACTTTCGTGATCCTGCCGTCCGTATCCATAACGTCCGCCAGTAACTGGACGTCAGACGGTGCTGGAAGGATCTCGCCGTTGCTCGGAGTAGTTAACGTTATCGTCGGAGGACTATTGACAGTCAACACAACGGGTGCGGAAGTTCTTGCTAACCCAACGCTGTCGATCGCTCTCGCCGTAATCTCATAAGTGCCTGCTTGAATGCTGTTCCAGGGGAAAGAATATGGTGACGTTGTGTCTTCACCGATCTTCACCTCACCTTGATAGAACTCCACTTTTGCGAGGCTGCCTTCGGGGTCGGAGGCGGTCGCCGCAAGCGAAACGTTTCCGGGAGCTGTCACGACGGCGCCGTTCACCGGGCTGGTCAGGCTAACTGACGGCGCGCCGGTCACGGTAATGTGTACCGGCGATGAAATGGCGGTCATGCCGGAGCCGTCCGTAACTACTACCGTCAGGGTGTGTGGTCCATTCGGTGCATTGTTCCACATGAAGTTGTACGGAGCAGGGCCCGTAAGTTCGCCTAGCTTTGTGGTCCCTGAGTAAAACTCCATCCTGGCGAGACTGCCATTGCCATCCGCGTCGAAGGCGTCGGCTGTGATCGTCAGATCTTTCGGAACGACTGCGCCGTCAGCGGGACTGGCGATAGTGACAGACGGATCGTCGCTCTCAGGATCGGGATCGCCTACGGCATCGCCAAGGATCCAGATGCAACCTTTGCAAAGTTTTTTATACGTTCCAAAGATCTCGTTCGACGGCATCGAGTCTCCAACATCATTGACTGCAAACACCCGATAATTCGTCTTAAATGCGTTGGTAACCAAAGCGCAATCGGAAAACTTAGTAACGTTCGGGCCGACCTCAGCAATCGCGCCCCAGGGAGCGGTGTCGCCGACTCTTTTTTCGATTCTGAACTTCGTTTCGTCGGAAGAATTGTCGAGCCAGGCTAACGAGCACTTAAGCGAACTCCATCTCAAGGTCAAGAAGGAAGGACGGGCCGGTACCAGGGGGTTTCCCAGGTGTACATAGCCCACAAGCCGTTCGTTTGCCATGCCGGATTCGGTCGGATTCAGTCCGAGGAAGTAGTGTTGGGTAGTGGTATTACGGAACAAGTAAAGAGGCACCGTACCCGGAGTAGAGCCATTCTCGAAGACGTAGAATGCAATTCCATCCCGTTGCCAGACATTCACGTCGGGACAGTTTTCGCAATTTGTGTAAACGTATTCGGGGCCCGGCCCATTAGTGAACCGGAAAACCGGAACCGTTCCCGCCGCCTGACTCGGATGGATATAGAACTTTATGCCGTCTCGACGATCCTGGCTGTGCAGTGGGGTATCCTTGGTTTGATAGTAGTACCCGTGTTCAGGTCGGAAAAATTGCCATACCGGAGTCATGGCCGAAAGCGTAACCGGCACTGGTCCCAACGACTTCGTTTTTCCAGAGCGGCCCCACAATATCTGAGCGTTGTCCTTTTGTTTGTAGAAACCAAAAGCCATTCCGCTGACAAACTTTCCTTCCAATCCTAAATAACTTGCCGGAACCACCAGTCTGGCCCACGTTCCCGGGGTGGGAAGCCCACCCATGTAACGCCAATTCTCCGTGCCAGTTGCACGATCCATGTCGATCCAATTTGTTCCCCAAAAGGCTCGACGCCAGTTTTTTCCATCGAACCACTGAATAAACAGTTGGTCCGGTTTTCTGTTGGGGTCGAGGAACACGTACGTGAACATTTGATCCCCGGCATTTATGCGTTGGGGAGCACCACCGGTGAAAGAGTGCTGTCGTATCTGGCTGTCGCCCGCATCCACCGATTGATGGCACCTGACCGCGACTTCGCAAGGAATCCAGTTCCAGTGATCGTTTTGGGTAAAAGTGGCAGCTCCGGCCGGTAACGAACCGTCAATCCAGGTCGCATCTTCGATCGGAGTTGCAGGCGGAGGCACGTATGCAGGCGTGGTCTTTCCTGTCATGTCCCAAGTCGCTCGCCCTCCTGCTAACACGAACGACATGCCGTCGATGTCACTACCGCTGAGACCGACATTGAAGGCCAATACTTCGAGGCGTACCCATTCACCCGACCTTGGGAGCGAGCCCATGAAACGCCGGCTCGCAGTTCCGTCCACTCCCGCATCGATTATGTTCTGTCCCCAGTACGCGCGATGTTCCCAACCACCTGCATCCTTCCACTCCAACATTATTTCGCGTGGCATGTTGTTGGGGTCGAGAAAGACGTAGGTGAAGAGTTTGTCATTTGCGTCGACGTGAAGTTTGGCGGTCGCGCCCGCGAACGAATGTGAATGAATAGCCGGCGGCGCCACTTGCCTGAAGTTTAGCGACTGATGCGCCTTGTTTCCTGAAAACGGACCAGGGTTCCCGGTTACCCAATACCATGCGACGTCGCCATTCGTGTCCGGATTGGCGCCGGCGGGAAGGGCATCGTCGAACCAGACCACCTCGCCCGGCCTTAATGGACTGGTATTCACCGCCAGGTTCAGCGGTTCGGAGGTAGTGCTCAATCCCAATTGGTCGAATGCGATTGCGGTGATTGAATAAGCGCCATCGGCCACCTGTCTCCACGTCATCGTAAATCGCGACGTACCCACATCACTTGCGCTGCCGATAAGCGTTCCATTCGCGTAAAAATCGACCTTCACGATGCTTCCATTCGTCGCCTGGGCCGCTGCCGAAAGGCTGATGTTTGACTGGCTCGGAAATACGGTTCCCTCGATTGGATTGCTGATTGCGATGGTTGGAGGCGTTCCCACGTTAATGGTCACTGGAGATGAGACGGTGTGGATTCCCGCACTGTTCTTTACTGTCGCTCTGATCTTATAAGAGCCCGCCGCAACGTCCTGCCACACCAACGAATAGACGCCGTTCGCCAGGGTGCCTTCGCCTACCTCTTCGTCGTTAGCGAAAAACTCCACCTCCGCGATAGAGTTCGTTGAATCAGTGGCAGACGCCACCAGTGAGATGTCCGAGCCGGGCGCTATCAACGTGCCGGTGGTCGGGCTGATCAAACTGACGGTGGCTGGACCATTAACCAAGACGATTGAAGAGTCGGACCTGGCTGTGCGACCGAGATTGTCAGTGGCCAGTGCAATCAGTGCATGGACTCCGTGAGGCACATTCGGTTTCGTTAGACTGTACGTGTTTGAGCCCACAAAAGTGCCCTGCCCGATTAACTCGCCATTATCGAAGAACTCGACTTTGTTGATGCCATTGCTATCTGTCGCGACAGCAGTGATGGTGATATTTGACGGACCAGCGAACATTGCTTCATTCGCTGGACTGGTGATTTGAACGGCCGGCGCGGGATTTGGATTCGGCAGAAGATCAGTGGTCTCGATGATCGAGTTGTTAATCATCACCGGATCTGACTCCTTCGCCCTGACCATTACCTGAGTAGGAAGGCGATTGCCCTCGGCTGGAAAACTTGGAGCGCCGTCATCCGGTTTAACCACGACGGTAACGGTGGCCAAGCCTCCGGAATTGATGGTGCCCAAACTACAATAAATCGTTCCCTCTATCTCCTTGCAGGCGCCTTGACTCGGCGTGAAGGATTTCAATAGGACGCGCGTGGAAAGCGCATTCATCAGAGCGACTTCCGTCGCGGCGTTTGGACCATCGTTGTTAACGCTTATCGTGTAGGTCAGATCGTTTCCCGAAACTACCGGATCGGCCGAGTCGACACAGCTCACCCGAAGATCAGCGGCATTCGTGCTGGGAGGAACAACCTCGACCAGTTTTGCGATTACGAATACACCGAGGTCTTCAGCATGCGCACTGAGAGTCCTGTTAGAGAAATCGGGCGCCGGGCTTGAGGGCGACAGAATAGTCCTGTCAACCCAGACCGGTTTCTCCGGGTCAAACTCGTCAGGTTCAGCGTGGAATATGCGTAGCTGGCCGAAGGTAGTCGCATCCTGAATCGATGCAGCCCCGAAATTTATCGTATGCGGACCGGACACAGAAGCAGTCGTATTAACAAAGTAGGCTGTGTTGTTCAGTGCGACGTAGCCAGGAGGAAGCGGACCTATGAGCGCGAGATTATAGGTTCCAAACGTCGTGGCACCGGGAACGTACACGTTTCCCAGGTTTACCGAGATCGGTCCGTCCTGAGTTGGCGGAGGTGAGTTGGTAACCAGCAGATTCTCTTGCGAAACAGTCGGATCGGCATTGAACCAGGCTGGATTCCAGAAGAACGTGTCGCTGTCATGGAAGCCGGTAGGTGAAAACCAAATAACGACTCTTTTCCTATTATCACCATCCCTGATCGATTCGCCGTTCAGCGTTTGCGCATAGTCATGAAGCGCGAATTGGTTACCGTCTTCGTCCGGTTTGTAAAGAGCCAGGGCCACGTCTATCGCCTGATTGCTGCCGGGCGGTATTAGAGGTTTTCCGGGCTTGAAGCGGGCGTCAGGCGTTTGCCTGGACCACCGCCAGTGCATGTGAACACACTCGGGGCATCCGGGCGTGACGCCGGTGTCCCAATTGAGAGTTGGGGGTTGAAATACTTTTTTGTTTGTCTGGTGAAAATTGTCGAGTAGTCCGGTATCCGGCAGGTCCTTTCTGACTACACTCCACCATTCCTCCATTCGCGCCGGGATCCTACTTTTTTTTGGATCGAGAATTACGCCGCTGAAATAAGTTCCTGATCCTAGCAATCCACTCGGTTCGTCGACGTCTCGAGTGGCGACAATCGTATCGGGTGCGTTATCCAACACCTCGAAATGGAGACGTATCGGAATATTTATGTCCTTAAGCGACTCATTTCCGCTCTTCGTAAACTTGTAACTGATCATTGGCCGAAACTTTGTGCACGTAGTTATCGAACCGCTAGGCTCACATTTTGACTCCTGCCCGATGGGAACGTCGAAGCCGGATTTGAAGAACTCAAACTGCTGGGAGATTTTGAGGCAGGAGTTCGGCGCGCCCGGAATTTTGTCAATCCCGTAATCAGCTTGCAGCACCAGGCGGTCAGCTAACCTCTGTGGCTCAAACTTGATTATCTGACTAAAGAGCTGCGCGTCTTCGGGTCTGCCCCCGTTAAGTCGCAGCTCTCCGCGTGTCCGCTTTTCTGGCAGTCCCGGAGTGAAAGCTGTGATCCAATAATAAGGAATACTGATGCGCTCGGCCATCTTTCGCCCCTTCAAACGCACGTCAGTTAACACCAATCCCTGTTTGTCAGTGAACGTGTAGAACATGGTCCAACCATGATGGTCCGGAACGAAAACGGGAACATTCGCTTGAGGGAGCGGCTTTAACCTTCGCCAGTCACAGCCGGGTTTCGGCAGTGGTGTTGCAAAGGCTTCATTAGAGTCGCCGCTTGGGCCGCCATTTCCTGTGGCGGCCACGACATACGTGTATTCGACCTCAGTTGAGAGACCAGGATCGCGATCCGTAAGGCGACATACGCCGCCGGTGCAAATTTGATTTGCGGGAACTATCGAGATAGCAACAAAGGCGGTTGCGTTATTCGTTTCCGGCGCGGTTGCAGATGCACTCGCAGTAAACTCGGAGTTCTCCGTGCTGGTCTCGCCTGCGCGCTTTACGATATAGCCAGTTGCGCCCGGAGATGCGGGCCAACTCAGATTCACCGCTTCTTCATCTGGAAATGCTTCCAGGTTCGTCGGCGCCGGAAGCGGAGTAGGCGTAGGAGTTGGCGTTGGCGTTGGCGTTGGTGTTGCTGCCGGAAGGGTATAGGTGAAGTCGTCAAAAGCGAGGCCGTTAGTGTCTACTATGCTGTGCACTCTCACGCGAGTGATGCCTGTTGTCGGAATCACGATGGGAACCGGAGATCTTTGTGTGTCGATCGGAAAGATCCCGAAATCGCTGGCTGCGAGAGTGTTATTGCGGTAGAAATCGTACTTGGCCATTAGGCCAACAAAGAAGTCAACCCCGGTTACATAAAAGGTCAGATTGCTGACGGGCTGCGGAAACTGAATATTGAGCTCAGCGAAGTGATTGTGAAAAGGGCTAAATACTCCGCGGGTGATAGCGTTGGGCGAACTACGAACATTAAGTCCGGGTCCTGAATAAACATAAACAGCGTTTCCGGGAGACGAGAATTTGATATCGGGATACAGGTCCTGCACATTCACGCCGGGTTGCAGATCGTCAAATCGTCGCGTGACTGTGTTGCCCGTAGCCTGCGGTATCAAGGGCTGTAATGGAAGGGGATCTAAATTGCCGGCGACCAAATTCGGCGGCGAAGCTTTCAGTTTGTCTACCTGCTTAACGTCGGAGACTGTTGGCCCAACTGAACTCGGGGCAGTAGCGTTTGGCGATCCGGTTGTTCCAACCACTGGAGGAGCAGATGAAGAACTGTCTGAAAAGATCAATGCAATAACAACCGAGAGACAGATCAGTAACGAGGTTACCGGGCGTCGAATTTTTCTGGTTTTCGCAGAATATGCTGGGGCTGGGGGTTCGATAGGCATGCTCTTCTCCGATACGTCAGTCGTAACGTGATGTGGTTGAGCCCTCTACCGAACTGAGCTAGGATAAATTTGCTTTGGAACGCATCCTTTGCGCCCTGAACGGGTGGTATAAGGGGCTGTTCTAGGTAGGCCCCATTGCTACCTGCTACGTAGCAGTGGGGCAACTATTTACATTAAGACTAGTGCTTTCCCACCAAGCGTTTAATCACTAATTCTTGCTTCGTGCCTCCGCGGCAGATGACCCACTCACGACGATCTCCGCCGGAAGCGAGGTTGTAGTAATTCCGGAACTATCAGTGGCGACGAACACTATTGAGTAAGAAAGGGGCCGAGCCGGCTTCCACGTAAAGCGATATTTATCCCTACCGACTGGCTTAGCCTCACCAAGCTTCCAATCGTTCGCAAAAACTTCAACCTTGGTAATCAAATCAGATGGATGGCTGACACGTGCGATCAAGATCAGATCGGTCTCAGGCTTGGCTACAGATCCTGATCCGGGCGATTCGATGTTTACCTTTGCCAGGCCATTTACAATTATCTGGGCTGGTACAGAATCGCTTGTGCGGCCGCCACTGTCTGTCACCTTGGCCCAAATATTGTGTCTTCCAAAAGTGATTCCGGTCTTCGTCAGAGCAAATCTTTTCCCGTCCGTTGAAGTTCCCTCTCCGATTTGAACGCCGCCATCGTAAAACTCGACTTTTTTGATCATTCGATCGTCAGTCGCAATAGCTTCGAAGGTAATCTCCGCCGGCCCCACGTGTAGTTCGCCGTCTTTCGGACTCTCCAGGGTTACGGCGGGAGGCAGGTTTGAATCGGGCAGGACTACAGTAGTATCAGACGACCGATTATTTTCCTCATCAGGATCTTTCTCTTGTGCCTTCGCAAACGCGCTATTTATTACAGTTACGCCTTCATCAGGAAAACTTGTTTTGCCTTCGTCCGGTTGGAGTTTGACTGTTATCGTGGCTGACTCACCTGGCTTCAAAGAACCTAACTTGCAATAGAAACTGCCTACGCCTTTCTTGCACACCCCGCGGCTTGGCTCGTAAGAAGTAAATGACACGGGCCCCGATAAACTGTCGATGAGTCCGACATCCGTCGCTGTATCCGGACCTCTGTTCAAGACCGTTATGTTGTAAGTGATCGGGTTTGGCGCGGCCACACGATCCGAGCCGGAGTCACAGGTGACTACGATTTCCGCAGTATTAGAGTTGGCTTGAACTTCGCCGACCTGCTTTCCAATAACAAACAGGCCAAGGTTTTCAGTGGTTGCGTTAATGGATCTTTTCGCGAAGTTTGGCCCCTGCTCGGTCGAACTCAATACAGTTCGATCTGTCCAAACCGGGCTCTCGGGATCAAACGCGTCAGGCTCAGCGTGAAAGATCCGAAGCTTTCGAAACGTATCTTCATCCTGAATCGAAGCGATATTGAAAGTCACGATATGCGGCCCTGATACCACCGCACTTGTGGTTATCGAGTAGGCTCTCTTGTTCAGTGCTTCATAGCCCGCTGGTAACGGTGGCAATGTCGCGAGATCGTGAGGCTGTATCTTGAGTTCGCCGGATTTATAAACGTTTCCATAAACTACTCCGGCAGGACCATCTTGTCCCTGCGCGGCTGCAGTACGAAGCTCTTCACCCAACAAGACCAGCGTGAGTGAACCAATTAAGATCGCTGCCTCGACCAGGAGGATGCAGACTCTCGGGCGTGAGATCCAATGGTCTATAAACATTGTCGTAGACCGCGTTGAAGCATCAGGATTTTCGCAGGTTATACAGGATTAATCAAACGAAAAGGCGCGGCAGTTTTGGACTGCCGCGCCTAATCTAATGTGGTCATCGTCCTCACCCCGACAACCACTTGGATGGAGGATTCACCAACCATCCTAATTGACCAGCACTATAGCGACCCTCGTCTCCAAATGCAACCACGACGTGAGGTATAAGAGTTGCCTGTAAACTTCATCACAAATCATAATGCGCCGCTGACTGCGCTCCAGAGCCACATCGTCACGAAGAAGCCATAGAAAAGCGCGAGTGCCACCAGCGCAAGCCGGCGCCACAGCGGCGGCCGCAGTTCGATCGGCAGCAGTCGCGTGTTGACGTAAAGCAGGTGCAGCGAGCTGATGACGAACACGATGCCGGCCATGTTTGCGCTGACGGCAAGCAACATGATCGGTTGCGTTAGCCTGAGCGCGATGATGCCCCAAAGACTGATAGCGGCGAGCACCGAGTAGTAGATCACGCGCACGTCGCCGGTGCGCCACGAGCGAATTCGCGAGCTGCCTGTCCAAAGGATGTCTGTGATTGCGCGCGTCATGCCTTCGAGAATGTCGAGTTGCGTCTTGAACAGCAGCCAGACGCCAAGCACAGCGATCGTCAACCCGAAGAAAGCACCCTTCTGTGTGGAGACCGCCTGCGCAAGCGCCGCCGCGACTCCGAGCCCGCGAATATCGACGCCGCCGGGAAGGAACGTGACGTAAAGGAGCGCCGGCAAAGCCATGCCGAGGATCGCGCCCGTGAAGTAAACGCCCCACTGATCGACGCCCGCGATCCGCCACCAACCCTTCCATCGTTCAA
>DASRIM010000513.1:0-4498 GCA_035649995.1 Pyrinomonadaceae bacterium
TTATGTGCAAGATGGTATTCGCCTACTAGAACTCTCAAAAAAGGCCTATTTTCTCTATAAACAGCAAGATTCAAGCGAAAAACGAAAATTGCTCAATTTCGTGTGTTCGAACTCAATATGGAAGGACCACACTCTTACGGCAACGTTTCGCCAACCATTTGATCTACTAGCAGTTACGAACACGACTTGGCAAAGAGAAAAGGCCGCCGGAGCCGATTCCAGCGACCTTCGTCCTATCTGGCTCCGCAGGTAGGACTCGAACCTACAACCCTTCGGTTAACAGCCGAATGCTCTGCCATTGAGCTACTGCGGAATAAGCGCCCTCACATAGTTCTCTATGCGGGGCGCGAAGGGGTTTTTATAGCAAATGGGTTTTGGAGCGTCAAGGAGCGGCCGATCTTCACCACGTCCACTAAGACAATGTCTCCGCATCCCAGCGCAAACTTGCGCTCCAGAAAGAGCAAACTTGCGCTCCACAAAGATCTGCGAGAATATCTCCAGCCGCCTGATCTCGGCTAATTAACGCATATTCCGTCCCTTAGAAAGGTCGACATGGAACGCCGCACTACATCCTGGTTTAGCCAGAACCTGAGCACTGAAATGCCGCTGGTCGCTTATGGCCACGCCGGGCCGCCACTACTGATGTTTCCCACTGCGGCCGCCGATTACCTGGAGTACGAGCGTTTCTACCTCGTCGACGCGATCAAGTCTTTCATCGACGCCGGCAAACTCCGCGCTTATTCGATCAACAGCGTGAACCGCTACAGTCTGCTCAACGAGCAGATGCCCGCGCCCCTGAAAGCCGAACTGCTCACGCGCTACGATCGTTACATCGTCGACGAAGTCCTGCCGCTCATTCGCAAAGACTGCGGCGACGGCGAGAATCGACCGATAACGACCGGCGCCAGTCTCGGCGCACTCCTCTCAGCCAACGCGTACTTCAAGCATCCGGATCTGTTCCGCGGCGTGATTGCGATGAGCGGGAGTTACGACGTGCGGACGTATCTGAAAGGCCACTACGACGACAACGTATATTTCAACAACCCAGTCGACTATCTTTCAAACTTGAACGACGATTTTTACCTGCCGCTGCTGCGCAAAGCCGACTCGATCCTCATCATGTCAGGCCAGGGAAACTACGAAGCTCCCGAACGCAGCCGCGCACTTTCAGACATTCTCAACGCGAAAGGGATACCGCATACGTTGGACCTCTGGGGCCATGACGTCCATCACGACTGGCCGTGGTGGCGAAAGATGCTGCCTTACGCGCTCGGGAAACTACTTTAGACCGCAGCCCGGATTTTAATTCGGCTCGCCGTCGCCTTTCTTACCCTTCTTCTTTGCGGGCTCAACTTCGCGCGGCCGTGTAGTCGTCGGCGGAGGCGGAGCCTCGACCTTCGGAGTCGCATTCTCCGGCTTCGTCTGTGGCGTCGCGGACTCGTCGTCGGCCTTCGGCGGAGGCGGCAGCGTCAGTTGCTCAAGCTTCGGCTCGGCTGTGCCGGCAGGAAGCGCGTTCTCTTCTTCCTCTTCTTCAGCGGAAGCGGCGAGCGCAGCCCGCTCGGCCGCCAGCTCTCGTTGACGTTGCCGGAACAACTCCTTCATGTCTTCAGGCATGTCAGGAGCTTTCGGAAACTCTTCCTTCGGCTTGTCTTTGAGGAACGTCTTCATGAAGTCGACGAACATCGGCAACGCGCCTTTGCCGCCGGTCATGTCGTTACCAAGCGGTTTCTTCTTTCCGGGATAACCCATCCACACGCCCGTCACGTACGTCGGCGTGTAGCCGATGAACCAAACGTCGGTATGGTCGTTCACCGTGCCGGTTTTCCCTGCGACCGGAACTCCGAGCGCACTCGCCGCGGTTGCCGTGCCGCCCGTAACCACGCCGCGCATCATCGACACCATCGTCAATGCGACGTACTCGTTCATCACTTTGTAAGTCGTGCGTTCCCACTCTTCGAGCGCTGCGCCGTCGCGATCGAGCACGCGGCGAATCAAGTGCGGCTCAACGCGAATTCCTTTGTTCGGAAACGCCGAGTATGCGGACACCATTTGATCGAGCGGCACTTCCGTCGCGCCGAGTGCTGAAGGAAGATACGGCGACATCGGAACTCGAATTCCGAAACGCCGGACCATCTGCGCTCCGGTCTGAATGCCGACTGTTTGCAGCAGGTGCACCGCGGGAATATTCATCGACTTCGCGAGCGCCGTCTTCATCGGCATATCTGAATTGCCGAGCGAGCCGTCGTAATTGTGCGGCTGCCAGTCGCCGATGCTGATCGGCGCTCCACTCACCGGCGTCTCGGGCGTCATTCCCCACTCCACCGCGGCCGTATAGATAAATGGCTTGAAACACGATCCGGTTTGACGGTAAGCCTGCGTCGCGTTGTTGAACTTGTTCGTGTAGAAGTCGTAGCCGCCCACCATCGTGACGATCTCGCCAGTCTTGGCATTGAGCGTCATCATCGCGCCCTGCACGGCAGGAACCTGCGATAGCTCGACTGTCAGGCGGCGGTTCTTCTCGTCGATTTCTTTGATTTCAAACTCGGCGAGATGCCCGGTCTTGAATTCGTCCCTTGGCTGACGTTTGCCCCAGCCCATGTCGGCGGCGGTTAGCGTCGCCGTGAAGTTTCCAAAACGCACTGACGCTTCGTTGCGCGCGCGATCGACTTTCATGATCAGGCCCATCAGGTGGCGGCCGGGTTCGTAGTCGTTGCCGTACCAATCGGGATGCTTGTAGTTATTAAGCTCCGTTTGAGTGGCCGGGCCCGCGCCGTTATTGATGGGGGTGGGGATCATCGTGTAGTTCGAGCGCCAACCGGTGTGCGTGCGATCGTATTGACGCAGTCCGGCGCGAACGACTTCGTAAGCCCGTTTCTGAGCTTCGACATTGATCGTCGTGTAAACCGAAAGGCCGCCCTGCGCGACGCGCGTCGTGTACTTCTCTTCGAGCTCCTGGCGGATGTACTCGACTGGATAATCGAACGGCGTCGATTTGCGTTGCGACTGATAGTAAGCGGTGTCGGCAAGTTGAATTGGTTTCGCTTTCGCGGCGTCGACGTCAGCTTGGCTGGCGAAACCGTTCTTCGCCATCAGATCCAGTACCAGGTCGCGGCGCTTTTTCGCTTCGGTCGCGTTTGCCGTCGGCGAGTACTCGCTTGGCGCTTTAGGGATGCCGGCGAGCAGCGCTGCCTCGCCGAGTGTCAGGTCTTTCGCATGTTTGCCGAAGTACGTTTCCGCGCCGGCTTCCATTCCGTAGGCGTTCGCACCCAGAAACATGTGGTTGGTGTACAACTCCATGATCTGGTTCTTGGTGTAGTAGCGTTCGATCTGGAGCGCCAGGATCCACTCGTTTACTTTGCGCGTGTAGGTTTGTTCCTTGGAAAGGAACAGGTTCTTGGTGAGTTGTTGAGTTAGAGTGGAGCCGCCTTCGAGTTTGTCGGTCGTAAGGTTTTTCCATGCGGCGCCCATGATGCGAATCGGATCGATGCCGATGTGGTCGTAGAAGCGGACGTCCTCTACGGAGAGAATCGCATTCTTCAGGACGGGCGGAATCTCTTCGTACTTCAGCGGAATCCGTTTCTCGAGCGCAAACTCGCCGATCACTGTTTCGCCGTCGTCAGCGTAAACGCGAGTGACGACGCTGGGGCGATAAGTCGCCAGCGCCGCGACTTCGTTTGCGGCCCGCGAGTAGTTCAGCTCGTAGGCTGCGATGATTCCCGTCAACCCGCCGGCGGCGAGCGCGAGGAGCAACACGGCGGGCAGCCAAAACCGCGCCAGTATGTGTTTGCGCTGTTCCGGCGGGGTATTGATGATAGCTTTCGGCGAATATTTCGAGTTTGCAGCCATAAATCTTGATTTTCCCCCACGACAAGGTGCCCTGATAGCTCAGGTTTCGGCAACGTGGCTAGCCACAGAGCACCGCAAATTATACCGTGCTGCGTGTGGATTTCGAGAATCGGGCGACAACCTTTATAATTGTCGGGCTCGCAAATGGGGGCGACAGGCTTCGACAGGAACCTGAACGATCGTCGCGATGCATGCCGGGCTACCTTATGCAGCTCGTTAAAACGCGTAGGGAAACACAATTGCCAATAACAATGAATTGGCTCTCGCTGCCTAATTAAGCACCGAGCGTCTCGCCGCAAGTTGCTCATGCGCGCGGAATGAGATGTCACTTAGATGAGCTGGCCCGCTGCTTCGGTCCGTGGCAGTGGGCGAGACTAAGCCGGACTAGCTCGTGTCGAGGTCTTGTCGCTTCACTGACTCGACATTGAGCGAATTTTTGTCCGTTCGCTTCGGCGAGCGGGCGAGAAAGAGAAGCGACTAAGCATGTAGAGTCCTTCGGCGTTGGTTTTTGGATCCGAGTTCAATTCTCGGCGCCTCCACCATAATCTTAAATTTGCGGGAGCAACCCCTCACTCCCTTTTTGACTACTTGAGAGACGAACAATGAGCACCACAACTACTCACTTGATGACTGCGGAAGACCTGCTCAACAT
>DASRIM010000514.1:0-3596 GCA_035649995.1 Pyrinomonadaceae bacterium
GAAGGAGTTCGAACCGCTGCGCGAATTGATCGGTTACCCGTTTTACGAGATGGAGGGCGACATGCCCGTCGAGTTTGGGCCCGAAGTTACGCCGAGCAAAGATCCGCGTTACTGGACGGCCCTTCGTCGTCTCGCGTGGGACGTTTCAAACATGCTCGTGATGTTGAAGCATGCGAAGGAGGCGACGACCGGGCCACTCGTCTTACCCGCGCCGCAAGCAAGCCCTTCACCTGCGCTTACCACTTCCGTCGCCGCTGCAAACGATGGCGGCAAGAAAGCTGTCTACCTCGCGGAAACGACTTCCGATCTCACGAGCGAACGCGAGCTCGTACGTGACGAGTTGCGGCAACGCGGTTACGAAGTGCTGCCTGAAGCGAAACTTCCCGCGTCCGAGTTGCCGGAGATTCAGACCGCGGTTAACGAAGCGCTGAAGCGCTGCGTGCTCTCCGTCCATTTGATCGGCAAGCGTTACGGTTCGACGCCCGAAGACGATCCGCGTTCGCTCGTTTCGATTCAGGAAGACCTCGCCGCGCAACACTGCGCGAGCAATTCAAGTTTCTCGCGTCTGTTGTGGATGCCGCCGGGATTGATGACTCCGTCACTCGAAGTCACGGACGAACGTCAGAAACAATTCATCGCGGGAGCGCAAAACCGTATCGGCTGCGGCGCTGAGCTTTTGCAGACAAGCATTGAAGACTTGAAGACGCGCATCATCGAGAAACTGAATCCGCCGGCGAAAGCCGCGACACCGGCGCCCAGCCGGTCAAAACTGAAACAGGTTTACCTCATCTGCGAGAACCGCGATCGAAGTTTAGTGCGTCCTATCAAAGAGTATCTCTTCAAGCAGAACCTCGAAGTCATCACCTGGCTCGACGGCGAGGGCCGCACGCTGATGGACTATCACCACAAGAACCTGCGGGAGTGTGACGCGGCGCTGGTCTATTTCGGCAACGGCGACGAGCCGTGGGTGCGCAAGAACCTCGAAGATCTCGAGAAGGCGTACGGCTACGGCCGCGAAAACGATTGGGCGGCGAGCGCCGTTTATGTCGGCGCGCCGCAAAGCGATCAAAAAGAAGACTTTCTTACCCATCTCGTTCCTTATGTCGTTCGCAATTATCAGTCATTCGACCCTAACGACCTGCGCGACTTCGTCACCGCCGTGCAAGCGTCGGAAGGAGAGCAGCGATGAGCCAAGCGAAACGTTTTAAGAATCCCTTCCCCGGTCTGCGCCCTTTTGAAACTGATGAGTACCGCCTGTTCTTCGGCCGCGAAGGTCAGGCGGACGCGTTGCTCACGCGGCTTCAGCGCACGCGGTTTTTGGCGGTGGTTGGTACTTCCGGCAGCGGCAAGTCGTCGCTCATTCGCGCGGGCCTTATGCCGGCGTTGCGCGGCGGCATGATGTCGGGAGCAGGATCGGGCTGGCGCATCGCGGTGATGCGGCCCGGCGGCGATCCGATTGGGAACCTTGCGGCGGAGTTGGTAAAGGACGACGTTCTTTCGGAAGCAGGCGCCGGCCTGCCTGCCAGCGAAGCAGAGGCTGTGATCGACGCGACGTTGCGAGGCGGCTCGCTCGGAATCGTGGACGTGGCGCGCCAGGGACGGCTCGGCGAACACGACAAGCTGCTCATCGTCGTGGACCAGTTTGAAGAGTTGTTTCGCTTCCGCGCCGTGCGTGAAAACACGAACGCCGATGAAGCGGCTGCTTTTGTCAAATTACTACTCGAAGCGTCGCAGCAGCGTGAGTTGTCGATCTACGTCGTTCTCACAATGCGTTCTGACTTTCTCGGCGATTGCGCACAGTTTCAGGGACTCGCGGAAGCAATCAACGATGGACAGTATTTGATCCCGCGCATGACGCGCGACGAGCGGCGCTTCGCCGTCACTGGTCCAGTCGGCGTCACGCGCGGGAAGATCACTGAACCGCTGGTGAACCGATTATTGAACGACGTCGGCGACAATCCCGATCAACTGCCGATTTTGCAACACGCGCTCATGCGTACCTGGGAACACTGGCAAGAGCATCGGCGGAACGGCGAGCCGATCGGCATGGAGCATTATGAAGCGATCGGCACCATGTCTGACGCGCTGTCGCGTCATGCGGACGAAGCGTTCAATGAGTTGCCTGACGATCGCAGTCGAGGGATCGCGGAGAAGTTGTTCAAAGCTCTTACCGAGCGCGGCGCCGATAATCGAGAGATCCGCCGCCCCACGCGCATGGATGCGCTTTGCGCCATAGCCGGCGCAAGCATTCAGGAGATGAGCGCCGTGATCGACGTGTTTCGTCGCGGTGGTCGTTCGTTCCTGATGCCGCCCGCCGGTGTTCCGCTGAATCCTGATACGGTGATCGATATCTCGCACGAGAGTTTGATCCGTAACTGGCAGCGCCTGAAAGAGTGGGTGAACGAAGAGGCGCAGTCGGCGCGTATTTATCGCCGTCTCGCCGAAGCCGCGACGCTGCACCGTGAAGGCCGCGAGGGACTGATTCAGGATCCCGCGCTTCAGATCGCGATCGACTGGCAGCAGCAAACGAACCCGACTGCCGCATGGGCCGAGCGTTATCATCCGGAGTTTGACGAGTCGATCGCGTATTTGGAACAAAGCAAAATCGCGCGCGACGCGGCCGTTGCGGAACGCGAACGCCAGCGTACTGCCGAGCTTGAACGCGAGCGTCATGAGCGAGAAGTGGCTGAACGTTTCGCCGAACAACAACGTCGCGTGGCCCAACGTCTGCGGCGCTTCACGTTTGCGCTCGTCTTGATCTCGATTTTGGCAGTCGTCGCAGCGGCAGCGTCGGTATTCGCGTTCGCGAAGGCCCGACGAAACGCGGCATTGGCCCAAACACTGGCAGAAGAGGCGAAGGCGAGTTTCGTTGCGGAACAAAAAGCCAGACAGGAATCTGAATCCCATCGCAAGGCCGCGGAGGACGCGCAGGCAAAAGCCGAAGCTGAACGCGAGCACGCTGAAACCGAACAGCAGAACGCTGAGATCGAAAGCAAACGCGCCGACGCTGCCGCGCGTCTGGCTGCGTCGCGCGAAGCGGAGGCACGCCGCGCCACGGCTGAACAGAAAGCCGCCGCGGATCGCGAGCGCAAAGCAGCGGAAGCAGCGACTGCCGCACGCGATGAAGCGCGACGAAGCGCGGCGCGGTTACAGTTGGACTCGCTGAGCCGCAACGGTCTCGACTCGTTTCAACGCGGCAACTACAGCGGCGCGCTTTACGAGTTTGAAATGACAAACCAGATGATCACCGCTGACAAGGTTGCGGAAGATCCGAGTTTGGCGAAGCTCCAGGCGTGGGTGCTGGCGAACGTCGGCGCCTCGAAACGGCGGCTCGGCAAGTTGAACGAAGCTGTCGATGCTTATCAACAGTCTGTCGCGATTCACGAGAAGGTGTCGGGCGCGAGAAGCGCTGAGATGTTCGACGCGTTGCACGGTCTCGGTCACACGTATCTCGAAGCAGGCAATCCGACGAAAGCTGAGGAGTATTACACGCGCGCAGTGAATTACCTCGTCGCCAATCCTGACTTGATAGATCAGATTTACGAGACAGCGAACCTCGAGATGATCGCGCGGCTGTATCGTGACGTCGGGAAGTA
>DASRIM010000515.1:0-10389 GCA_035649995.1 Pyrinomonadaceae bacterium
CGGCTGGTAACGATACGCGGTCGAAAGCACGGCGGGTTCAGCCGTGAAGAATTAGTGCAGAGCTATGCGGCGATTCGAGAGTTTCTTCAAAAGCACGGTTTGTAGCTGCGCGCTGTTCGCCTGCGTAGTTTTTTCGAGTTCGTCAGTAAAGGCGGACGATGGATTTCGTCTGTGGCTGCGCTACGACCAGATCCCAACACGGATTAAGTCAATCGAGGTTGAAGGCAAGTCGGCCACGTTTGATGTGATTCGTGGTGAGTTGTCACGGATTGTCGATCCGAAGGGCGATGTTTCGCTTGTCGTTCGCAAACTGAATTCGTTGAAGGGGCTCGGCCCGGAAGGTTTTCGTATTCGCAGTGTTGGAAACGCAGTAGTAATTACTGCCGGCAGCGAGATCGGAGCACTCTACGGCACGTATCACTTCCTGCGCCTGCTGCAAACGAACAAATCCATCGCTCGTCTGCAAGTAGACGAAAGCCCGCGGCTGAAACTACGTCTACTCAACCACTGGGACAATCTCGACCGCACGATCGAACGCGGCTACGCCGGGAACTCACTGTGGAAATGGGACGAGCTCCCGCGTCACGTCGATCCGCGGCTCGTCGACTACGCTCGCGCCAACGCTTCGATCGGCGTCAACGGCACGGTACTCAACAACGTTAACGCCAATTCCAAAAT
This sequence comes from Pyrinomonadaceae bacterium, assembly GCA_035649995.1. Classification (GTDB taxonomy): domain Bacteria; phylum Acidobacteriota; class Blastocatellia; order Pyrinomonadales; family Pyrinomonadaceae; genus PSRF01. The sequence goes on from DASRIM010000515.1 coordinate 679, forward strand.
CCTGACCCGCGAATACCTCGATAAAGTCGCCGCCATCGCGAACGTCTTTCGTCCCTACGGAATTCGCGTGTACCTTTCAGCGCGGTTTTCGTCGCCGATCGAACTCGGAAATCTCCCGACTGCCGACCCGCTCGATCCAGCCGTGATCGAGTGGTGGAAACAGAAGGCTGACGAGATCTACAAGTTGATCCCCGACTTCGGCGGGTTCCTCGTCAAAGCAAACAGCGAAGGACAACCTGGACCACGAACCTACAACCGCACGCACGCCGACGGCGCAAACATGCTGGCCGCCGCAGTCGCTCCGCATCGCGGTATCGTCATGTGGCGTGCTTTTGTTTACGACATGAAGCCGGGTTACGACCGCGCGGGAGCAGCGTACGAAAACCTTCAGCCGTTCGACGGCAAGTTCGCGCCGAACGTGCTGCTGCAAGTGAAGAACGGGCCAATCGATTTTCAACCGCGCGAGCCGTTTCATCCGTTGTTCGGCGGCATGCCGCGCACGCAAGTCATGCCCGAGTTGCAGATCACGCAGGAATATCTCGGGTTCTCGAATCACTTCGTTTTTCTGGCGTCGATGTGGCGTGAGTTTCTCGACTCAGACACGTTTGCGGCGGGCCGCGGTTCGACGGTGACGAAAGTCGTGGACGGATCGATCTATCGACAACGTCTCACGGGCATCGCGGGCGTCGCCAACACCGGTACGGATCGTAATTGGACGGGACATGTTCTGTTACAGGCGAACTGGTACGCATTCGGCCGCCTGGCGTGGGACCCCACACTCACGTCTAAACAGATCGCCACCGAATGGACCAACGCGACACTCACGCGCAATACGGCCGCCGTCGCGACAATCGTTCGCCTGATGCTCGAGTCACATGAAGCGTGCGTCAACTACATGACGCCGCTCGGCCTCCATCACTTGTTTTGGGGCGGACATCACTACGGCCCAGCGCCGTGGTGGGACACTGAAAAACGCGACGACTGGAACCCGGTCTACTATCACAAAGCAGACGCGCTTGGCATCGGCTTCGATCGAACAAAGACGGGCAGCAACACGGTCAGTCAGTATCATGCACCGGTGCGCCGCCAGTTTTCCGATTTGCAAACGTGCCCGGAAAAGTTTTTGCTCTGGTTTCATCACGTGCGTTGGGACCACCGGATGAAGTCGGGACGCACGCTGTGGGACGAGCTGGCGTTGCACTATCAACGCGGCGTCGATTGGGTAAGAACTACGAAAGCGACGTGGGCCGAACTCAAGGGAACCATCGATCCGGAAACGCACGCCGCGGTTACGAAGAAGTTAGCGATACAAGAACGCGACGCGATCTGGTGGCGTGACGCATGCTTGCTCTACTTTCAAACATTTGCAAAACGTCCGTTGCCTTCTGGTGTCGAGCAGCCGGCAAAACCGTTGGCCGAATACAAAGCGAAAGCGCTTGACTGGCAATGAAGATCATCGACCTTCGAGCCACCACTGTAACCGTTCCGCTCGAGGCGCCGCTGCGTCACGCGAACGGCTGTCACTGGGGCCGGTTCGTCCGCACGATTATCGAAGTGGAAACTGACGAAGGTCTGATCGGGTTGGGCGAGATGGGCGGCGGCGGCGAGTCAGCGGAAGCGACATTTCACGCGCTCAAGAGTTATCTGATCGGACACGATCCGGCGCGGCTGGAAGAGCTGAAGTTCCTGATCGCCAACCCCACCGCGTCGCTCTACAACAACCGCACGCAGATGCTGGCGGCGCTCGAGTTTGCCTGTCTCGACATTCTCGGACAAAAGTGGGGCGTCCCGGTTTCTGAAATTCTCGGTGGGCGTTTGCGTGATCGTGTGCCGTTCGCGTCCTACCTGTTCTTTCGCTATCCAAACCCGCGCACGAAGGAAGGCGAGGTGCGGACTGTCGAGCAGCTTGTCGAATCAGCGCGCGAGCTGAAAAAGCTTCACGGATTCACCTCACACAAACTGAAGGGTGGCGTCTTTCACCCCGAGTACGAGCTCGAATGTTATCGCGCACTCGGGTCCGCACTGGAGGGCGATCGTTTCCGCTTCGATCCGAATGGCGTGTGGTCCACCGAGACGTCGATCTGGTTTGGACAACAGATCGAAGACATTCGCAACGACTATCTCGAAGATCCAGTCTTTGGTATGAACGGAATGCGCCGCGTGCGCGAGAAAGTGCGCATGCCGCTCGCGACAAACACTGTCGTCGTAAACTTCGAACAACTCGCGGCCAACGTGCTCGATACGGCTGTTGACGTCGTCCTTTTAGACACCACTTTTTGGGGCGGCATTCGCGCCTGCGTCAAAGCCGCGGGCGTCTGTGAAACGTTTCAACTCGGCGTCGCGGTCCATTCTTCAGGCGAACTCGGAATACAGTTGGCGACGATGCTGCACCTCGGCGCCGTGATTCCAAACCTGTCATTCGCCGCCGACGCTCATTACCATCATCTGACCGGCGACGTCATCGAGGGCGGCAAGTTGAAATACGAGAACGGAGCGATTGCGGTGCCCGCGACGCCGGGTCTTGGTGTTAAGCTGGATCGCGATCGAGTTGCTGAATATCGCGAGTTGTATCGTCGCCTCGGCTCGTATCCTTACGATCAGGATCCGCTGAGGCCGGGTTGGACGCCTACGTTTCCGAACGATCGCTGGGCTGATCCGCTGGACGCGCGCGTACCGGAGGTGCCGTTTTAGAGAAGCTTATGTTTACCGAAACTCCCGCGAAACAGGCTGAACTGCTGACGGACGCCGCCGAGCTCCGCGCCCAGGTCGAGATGATCATGAACTCAACGGAGGTGATGGATGTACACACGCATCTGTTTCCGCCCGAGTTCAATCGTTTGTGTCTGTTCGGGATTGATGAGCTGTTGACGTATCACTATCTGACCGCCGAAGCATTTCGCTCGGCGAAGATCCCGCACGATCGGTTCTGGCGGATGTCCAAGACGGACCAGGCCGACCTCGTTTGGAAGACGCTGTTTGTCGACAACGTGCCCACGTCCGAAGCGACGCGCGGCGTGATCTCGGTGCTCGGCGCGTTCGGCATCGACACTCGCGCCAGGGATCTGAAAGAAGCGCGCGAGTTCTTCAACTCGCGCAGCTTGCCCGATCACGTCGATCACGTTTTTGAGCTCGCGAACGTAAGCAGCGTGGTCATGACGAACGATCCGTTCGACGAAGCCGAAGACGAGATCTGGCAGAACCGAATCGACATCGATCCGCGTTTCAAGTCGTCGCTGCGGTTGGACCGTTTGCTGAACAACCGCGAGATCGACGTCTCTTCGAAACCGGAGCTGCGACGCTCGTTGGACAAGTGGATTCAGCAGATGAATCCGGTTTACATGGGCGTGTCGTTGCCGGCGGATTTCAAGTTCCCGGCTGACGACACGCGCGACCGCTTGTTACGCGAAGTAGTTTTGCCGGCCGCGAAAGAGCATGGCCTTGCAATGACGCTGATGGTTGGCGTCCGCCGTCGTGTTAACCCAAACCTGCGGGACGCCGGCGATGGCGTTGGCCGTGCGGACGTTACCGCAATCGAGAGACTCTGCGGCGAGTATCCCGACGTCAAGTTTTTGGTGACGTTTCTTTCACGCGAGAACCAGCACGAGTTGTGCGTTGCGGCGCGGAAGTTTCCCAACCTGATGCCGTTTGGTTGTTGGTGGTTTCTGAACAATCCGTCGATCGTGTCGGAGATCACGCGTGAGCGGCTGGAGCTTCTTGGCCCAAGCTTCATTCCGCAACATTCCGACGCCCGAGTGCTCGAACAACTGATTTACAAGTGGAGACACGCGCGGAAAGAGATCGCGGCAGCGCTCTATGATTCATACGAGTTGCTGTTGCACAGCGGCCGCGCGGTGACCCCCGCGGAGATCTCGCGTGATGTGCGCCGGTTGTTCTCAGGAAACTTTGCGGACACATAAGTCAGAACACGAATTTAAAAACACTTCGAAAGGGAACTAATCGCTCGATGACGAAGAGAGCTTTTAGCTTTAGTCTTTGTGTTGCCATTATCTCGGCTTTCTGGTTGCCTGTAGCGCGTATGAGCGCGCAGGAGAGTCAACCGGACTACAAAAACCCGCGTCTGCCAGTCGATCGGCGCGTCGCCGATTTGCTGTCGCGCATGACGCTCGAAGAAAAAGTGGCGCAGTTGGTGTGTCTCTGGGGCAGCCGGCCGCAAGTCAATCCGCAAACTAATTTCGCGACCGATCGCGGTGACTTTTCTCCCGCCAAAGCAGCTGAAGTCATGAAGCACGGGATCGGACAGATCGCGCGGCAAAGGGAACGTAAAGATCCGCGGCAGGGCGCGACGTTCGCCAACGCCGTGCAGAAGTGGTTGATTGAAAACACGCGGCTTGGAATCCCGGCGATTCTTCACGACGAGATACTTCACGGCCACATGGCCAAGGGCAGCACGAGTTTCCCGCAGCCGATCGCACTCGCCACGACGTGGGACCCCGAGTTCATCGCGAAAGTCTTTACGGCCGGAGCGATGGAGACGCGGGCACGTGGAAGTCATCAGGTGCTTGGTCCAAACCTCGACCTTGCGCGCGATGCTCGCTGGGGACGAACTGAAGAGACATACGGCGAAGATCCGTTTCTCACGTCCCGCATGGCCGTCGCGATCGTGCGCGCTTTGCAGGGGCCTGGACCAGGCGTTGACGGCGATCACGTCATCGCTACGGCCAAACACTTCGCGGCCCACGGCCAACCGGAGAGCGGCACCAACATCGCGCCGGTGAATTTTTCGGAACGAACGCTGCGCGAGTATTTTTTGCCGAGCTTCAAAGCCGCGGTGACGGAGGCCGGCATCATGAGCGTGATGCCTTCGTACAACGAGATCGACGGCATACCGTCTCACGCAAACAAATGGCTGCTCCAGGACCTGCTGCGCGAGGAATGGGGCTTCGACGGTCACGTCGTGTCTGACTACTACGCGATCCCGCAGATGATGGATCTGCACCGCATCGCCGGCGATAAAGCGGCGACCGCGAAGCTCGCGATCGAAGCCGGGGTCGACACCGAACTTCCGGATCCCGATTCGTTTCCGCTTCTGTTGCGCTTAGTGAAAGAGGGACAAGTCTCGGAAGCGACGCTCAACCGAGCAGTGGCGCGAAACCTGCGCGCGAAGTTTTTGCTGGGATTGTTCGAGAACCCGTACGTCGACGTCGAACGCGCGGTGCGGATTACGAACTCGAAAGAACACCAGGCACTGGCGGCTGAAGCGGCGCGCAGATCAATCACGCTGTTGAAGAACCAGAACAACCTGCTGCCGTTGAACCGGAATACGTTGAAATCGATCGCGGTGATTGGTCCAAACGCCGCGCAGGTCCATCTTGGCGGTTACAGCGACGAGCCGGGACGCGGCGTCAGTGTTCTCCAGGGAATCAAGGACAAGGTTGGCGGCTCGATCAAGGTCGCGTACGCCGAAGGTTGCAAGATAACCAAAGAAGGCGGCGACTGGTTTGCTGATACCCAGACGCTCAGCGACCCTGCTGAGGATCGAAGGTTGATCGCCGAAGCCGTGCAAGTGGCAAAGACTGCCGACGTCGCGCTGCTCGTACTCGGCGGCAACGAAGACACGAACAAAGAAGGCTGGGCCGACAATCATCTCGGCGATCGCGATAGTCTCGAGTTGGTCGGGCGGCAAGACGATCTCGTCAAGGCGATTCTCGAGACCCGAAAACCGACGATAGTGATGCTCATCAATAGCGGTCCGCTTTCGATCAACTATATCGCCGAAAACGTGCCCGCGATTCTCGAAGGTTTCTATTTAGGGCAGGAGACAGGCGTCGGCGTTGCGGATGTTTTGTTCGGCGATTACAACCCGGCAGGCAAGCTGACGATCAGTTTTCCCAGATCGGTCGGGCAGTTGCCGCTCTACTACAACCGTAAGCCGACGGCGCGCCGCGGTTATCTGTTTGCGAACAAGGAACCGTTGTTTCCGTTCGGATTCGGGCTTAGCTACACGACGTTCGCGTATTCGAATTTGAAAATCAGTCCGGCGAAGATCGGCGTGGCGGGCGAGGCGCGGGTCAGCGTCACGGTCACGAACAGCGGCAGCCGCGCAGGCGACGAGATCGTGCAACTGTACATTCGCGATCTGGTGAGCTCCGTTACGCGGCCGATCATGGAGTTGAAAGACTTCAAACGCATCTCGCTGGCGCCGGGCGAGAGTAAAACGGTGGAGTTTGTGATCACGCCCGAGAAACTTTCGTTTCTGGATGTGAATATGAAGAGCGTCGTCGAGCCGGGTTGGTTCGACGTCATGGTGGGAACGAGCTCAGCAAAATATGAGACAGTCAAACTTGAAGTCGCTGCGAAGTAGTTTCGTCCTGCTGGGTCTGCTCTGCGTCTGTGTCGCGTTGGGCGTCCCTTCGACGGCGCAGAAACAGACGGCGCTGAAAGACGTCTTTAAAGACGACTTCAGAATCGGGGCGGCGCTGAACGGGCGGCAGATCTTCGAACGCGACGCGCGCGGCGCCGAGATCGTGCGCACTCACTTCAACTCGATCACGCCGGAGAACCATCTTAAATGGGCGCTGGTCCATCCGCAGCCGCAGAAGTACGACTTCGCTGCGCCGGATCGTTTTGTCGAGTTTGGCGAGAAGCATGGCATGTTCATCGTGGGCCATACGCTCGTGTGGCACAATCAAACGCCGCGCTGGGTGTTTGAAGACGAACAGGGAAAGCCGCTCAGCCGCGAAGCCCTGCTGAGCCGGATGCGCGACCATATCTTCACTGTCGTCGGCCGTTACAAAGGGCGGATCGACGGTTGGGACGTCGTCAACGAAGCTCTGAATCAGGATGGAACGATGCGCCAGTCGCCGTGGTTCAAGATCATCGGCGAAGATTACCTGGTCCAGGCGTTCCGCTTCGCGCACGAAGCCGATCCGGATGCCGAGCTCTACTACAACGATTACGATCTGGAGCTGCCGGCGAAGCGCAAAGCCGCGGTTGAGTTGATGAAGAAACTTCAGGCCGCCGGAGTTTCGCTCGCCGGTGTCGGGTTACAAAACCACAACCAGTTGGAATGGCCTTCGATCGAAGACGAAGACGCCACGATCGAAGCGTTCGCAAAACTGGGGTTGAAAGTACACATAACAGAGCTCGACGTAGACGTGCTGCCACGCACGACGAAGCCGGGCGCTGATTACGCGGTTGATATCGCACCGACGCCGCAGTTGAATCCTTACACGGCGGGGTTTCCGGATGCCGCTCAGTCGGCGCTGGCGCGTCGTTATGCCGATCTATTTCGCATTTACCTTAAACATCGCAACGTGATCGAACGTGTAACTTTTTGGGGAGTCGCCGACGGAGATTCGTGGTTGAATAACTGGCCTATCAAGGGACGAACAAATTATCCGTTGCTCTTCGATCGATTGGGTCAACCTAAACCCGCGTTCCAGGCAATAGTCGACGCGCGTGCCCGCGACGGCAATAACGGAGGGAAGAAATGACAAACAACAACTATCAACCAAAGCCCGAACATAAATTCACTTTTGGACTGTGGACCGTCGGCAATCGTGGACGCGATCCGTTTGGCGACGCCACGCGACCGAGCCTGAGCCCGGTCACTATCGTCAAACGTTTGAGCGAGCTGGGTGCGTACGGCGTGAATCTTCATGACAACGATCTGGTGCCGATCGACGCCAGTGCCGGCGAACGAGATCGCATCGTGCGCGAGTTCAAGCAGGCGCTCGACGATTCCGGCATGAAAGTGCCGATGGCGACCACGAACCTCTTTTACGATCCTGTTTTCAAAGACGGCGCGTTTACGTCGAGCGATCCGCGCGTGCGGCTGTACGCGCTACAGAAGACGATGCGTTCGATGGATCTCGGCGCTGAGCTCGGCGCGCGCATTTACGTATTCTGGGGCGGACGCGAGGGCGCCGAAGTCGATGCCGCGAAAGATCCGCGAGAAGCGCTGAAGTGGAACCGCGAAGCGCTCAACTTCCTTTGCGAATACTCGATCGATCAGGGTTACGGCTATCGTTTCGCGCTGGAAGCGAAACCAAACGAGCCGCGCGGCGACATCTATCTGCCAACGACGGGCGCGATGCTCGGGTTTATCGCCACTCTCGATCATGCGGACATGGTCGGCGTGAATCCGGAGGTCGGACACGAACAGATGTCGGGTCTGAACTTCTATCACGTCGTCGCCCAGGCGATTGAAGCAGGCAAACTGTTTCACATCGATCTCAACGATCAAAAAGGACCGCGTTTCGATCAGGATCTGCGTTTCGGTTCCGAGTCGATCAAGAACCTCTTCTTTCTGGTGCGGCTGCTGGAGTCTTCCTACGATGGGCCACGCCACTTCGACGCGCATTCGTATCGCAGTGAGAACGAGGAAGGCGTTTGGGCCTTTGCCGCCGGGTGCATGAGGAATTATCTGATCCTGAAGGAGAAAGCGCGGCAGTTTGACGAAGACAAAGAGATACAGCAACTGCTGGCGGAGGTAAGTAACGGCAGCAGCGAACCGCTCGGACGTTACACCACCGAGAAGGCCAAGCGAGTTAAGGAGATGTCGCTCGATCGCAACGAGTTAGCCAGTAAACCTCTACCATATGAACGCCTGGACCAGATGACCGTCGATATCCTGTTTGGCGTGCGCTAGAAAAAATGAAAACCATTTCCGTGTTGTCCGTGTGCCTGTTGCTCGCGGTGATCGTAAACACCGCAAACACACAATCTCTTCCTGCGTACAAAAACCCCAACCTGCCGATCGAACAGCGCGTCAACGATCTTCTGTCGCGGCTGACGCTGGAAGAGAAGATCGCGCAGATGGGGAACGCTACGCCGGCGATCGAACGCCTCGGCGTGCCTGCGCACGACTACTGGAACGAGGCGCTGCACGGTGTTGCGCGATCCGGTATCGCGACTGTGTTTCCGCAGGCGATCGGCCTGGCCGCGACGTGGGACACAGAACTGATGTACCAGGTCGCGGACGTCATCTCGACCGAGGCGCGCGCGAAGCATCATGAGTATGCGCGCAACAAGCAATTCGGCCGTTATCAGGGACTGACTTTCTGGAGCCCGAACATCAACATCTTTCGCGATCCGCGCTGGGGCCGCGGCCAGGAAACGTACGGCGAAGATCCGTACCTCACCGGGCAGCTCGGCGTGCAATTCGTTCGCGGGATGCAAGGCAACGATCCGCGTTATTTCAAAGTTATCGCGACGCCGAAACACTACGCCGTACACAGCGGTCCCGAACCTGAGCGTCACGCCTTCGACGCCATCGCTTCCGAACGAGATCTGCGCGAGACATATCTGCCTGCGTTCCGAGACACGATTCTCGAAGGCAAGGCTTACTCGGTTATGTGTGCCTATAACCGAACGAACGGCGAACCGTGCTGCGCCAACAAAAAGCTGATGATCGATATTTTGCGCGGCGAGTGGGGGTTCCCTGGTTTCGTCGTCTCTGACTGCGGTGCGATCTACGACATTTGGAAGTTTCACAAGGTCGTTCCGACGGAAATGGAAGCTTCGGTGCTCGGTGTTAAAGCGGGTACCGATCTGACGTGCGGCACCGAGTACCCAACGCTGGTCGAGGCTGTGAAGCGCGGGCTGATCAGTGAAGCCGAGATCGATACGTCGGTGAAGCGTCTGCTGACCGCTCGCTTTCGGCTCGGGCAGTTTGATCCGCCGGAGATGGTCCCGTACGCCCGCATTCCGATTTCACAGAACGACACTGACGAGCATCGGCAACTGGCG
>DASRIM010000516.1:0-6578 GCA_035649995.1 Pyrinomonadaceae bacterium
GACGCGATGCGCGGAGGGGCGGCATTGGCGGTCATCACTTACCACGCGCTCGGAGTGGCGCCACAGACTGCCTGGAGCGGATGGGAATGGTGGTTACCGCGGTTCACCGAGTACCTCGTCCATTTCGCGTTCGCCGGCGTATACCTGTTTTTCGTCATCTCCGGCTATTGCATCCACTTGCATTGGGCCAGAACGCGCGCGGCCGGTGTTCAAAAGCCGATAATCGATTTCGGAAAGTTCTGGAAACGACGAGTCCGGCGCTTGTATCCGCCGTATTTCGTCGCTCTCGCGCTGTACGTCCTGTACATCGCGTTCAAAACTCCCGTTGAAGTCACAGGCTTTTACGTGTGGGACATCGTGCTCCACGTGTTCATGTTGCACAACGTAGACCCGCGCAGTGTCTACTCGATCAACGGTGCCTTTTGGACGCTCGCGATCGAAGAACAGTTGTACCTTGCGTATTTTCTGCTTCTCTTCCTGCGCATTCGCTACGGCTGGACGAAAACGTTGCTGTGGTGCTTCTCGGCGCGCGCCGTCTGGCTGTTTATGAGCCGCGTGTTGAGTGGACCACTCGGCTTCCACATTCCTGTCACGGAAGCCGCCGCGACGAATTGGTTCATCTGGGCCCTCGGTGCGTTGAGTGTCGAGGCGGCTATGGGAGTAACAAAGCTACCCGCATGGTGTTCGAGGATCTCCGCAGGCAGCGTGGCGCTGGGATGCGCGATGGCGTTGTCGTTACTCTTGCCGATGGTGGATCAGAAAAGCTGGGTGCATGATGCTGGTTGGCTCGTCATGCACCCGGCGTGGGGCGTGGGTTTCTTTATCTTCGTAAACTATTCGGTCGCGGCGGAGCAGCGATGGCGGCAGAAGTTGTCGCGTGTGCCGCACCTGATCTCCGCGCTCGCATCCATCGGACTGATCTCTTACTCGCTATATCTGACTCATTCGTTTGTGCTGATGCACTGGTACTGGTTCGGTTTCACGGAATGGCACATCCGCACGATTTCGGTGGTGATAACGATGCCGTTGTCAGTCGCGTTCGCGTGGCTCTTCTTCCGCGCATTTGAGCGGCCGTTTATGACAACAGCGCCGGCCAAGGTGCGACAGAAGCCAACGCACTCCTCGGTCGAAAAGGAGAACGTGTTAGTTCAGGAAGTCGCCTGATGACAGAACGCGCCCGCGTCTGAGTTTTTGGTTAACAGTTCAAAATTTTGTTGCCTCAGTGGCGCGTCCTCTATATACTGCGCCCGCTTCAAATCGGTACTCCCGTCAACGTTTCTTCTGAAAACTGAATAACCGCCCGACCCCAGAGAGGAGGTTCACGTGCGACGCTTTGCTCCCCGGCTTTTCGCGCAAGTTTTCTGTGTCTGTTTAGTCCTTTTCTGCGTCTCCAACTCACACGCCCAGATCCGAGGCCGGCTCGCCCAGCAACAAATTCAAAACAGAGAATGGGCACTGGAAAATCTTCGGCGCCAGGCGCGTCTCCAACCAAACACCCGTCAAAAACGGGTCGATCAAATCTCGGTCAGAAACGACTTTCGCCAACTCCAGATCACTAACAACAGCTTGATGGCGCAATTCTTCGAGAGCCCGGAAAGCGAGAGAATTAGTAATAAAGAAATCAGGGCTCGTCTGGGTGAAATGAAGAAGCTCGCCAAACGCCTGTGGTCCACTCTCGGGCTTCCTGAGGCCGCGTCCGGCGCGGAACCTGACATAGCCTTGCCTGATGGATTACGGCAGTTGGATCAGGCGGTGATGAGCTTTGTAGACAATCCGCTGTTTCAACAGCCGCGCGTCTTCGATGCTGAAATGGCCTCGCGTGCTGCGGTAGATCTGAGCGCGGTCGTGCGGCTTACGGATGTGCTGCGGAAGTTGGCGAAAGACGACTAAGGTCGCGTGCGGCGCACCGAAGTCTTGCATCGTTCTGCAATAAAAAGTCGATCAGAAATAAAGGGAAAAACTATTGCCCTAAAACTCTGCTTCGGCGGTGTTATCTCTTCAGCGGAGAAAATTCGCGAGAAACAGTTAACAAATAACGCCGTCTCGACGTCAACATATTGAGACGGATGAAAGTTGCATCAACCGGCCGTCTAAATAACAGAGGTGAAAATGGCAATGCTGAACGTAGAAAGCAAGAATTTAGGCGCGGTCTCCCTGTTGAATCTGGAGGGTAATTTTGTCGTCGGCGAAACCGACGGATTGCGTGACGTTATTCAAGATCTGCCCGTAACAAGGACAGTAATATTGGACCTTTCACATGTTTCGCTGGTGGACGCACACGGCCTCGGTGTGATGTTGCAACTACGCGAACAGGCCCAGACAAGGCACATGCGCTTTGAGCTGATGAACGTAAGTGATCCGCTGCGCGAAATCCTGCAAATCACGCGGCTCGACTCCGTCTTTCAAATCCGCTCCGGAGTCCAACCCTTCCCCGTCGCCGCGTAGGCGCTTCAGACTTTGTGCAATCCTGTTAATTGCAGCCCGGATTAACAGGATTGCCCAACAACTTCACCGACTCGATTGCCTCAACTTTAACGCTCCAATAGAATGAGCGTGACACCACGTTACGCTTTCCCCAGCTATGCCGCTGGAGCTGTTAGAGTGAAACTGAGTCTTGTTTTCACAACCGTCTTGCTGATCGCGGCCGCGATACCTGTTCACGGGCAATCCGATTCCTGCAAAAATCCGAACGGCAAAACTTACAACAAGAACCCCGCGTTCTGTGCGCCCGAAGGCACGCGCGGCGCCGGCATTCTCCTGGTTGTTAATGACGAGACGATTACGATTCCCGACGTTCGTTGCCCATGCTTGCCGATCGCGTTGCGATACAACAATCCGGGCGTGCTGAAAACTCCGCGAGACGGCTGGAAGACTCAGTTGAGAAACAGCGCCGGTAAGCCGGTTGCCGATGCAAAAGGCCACGCTTTGTTCGGATCAGTTGAAGATGGAATTGCCGCCTGGGGCGAATGGATGAAGCGACGAATCGAGAAAGATCAGTTGAGCACTGCGTTTCAGATCATGTCGATTTACGCACCGCCGGATGATTGCGTCGGCTCGATCGGCAAGCCGCCCGATTGTCGTTTCGGAGTGAACCCGACACTCAAGTATGCCGAGCAGGTAGCAAGTGCTGTTAACAAAGGTCCGGAAGAAGAGTTGAGTCTGGACGGCGCGCGTGCCGCTGGACGCGAGGTGCTTTATGCGATCTTCTCCGCGATTGCGACTTTCGAGATCGGCGCTGACTTTTGCGGATCGAAATGCGAGATAAGCCGCGAAGTGTTTGACAAGGCAATGGATTCTGTTTGGGGACTAGTGCAGGACCCTTAATCTCCCGTGTTGACGAAAGGCCCGGCGATGATTGTGAAGAAACTCAGCACGCCTCAAGACTTCGAGCGCTATGTCGATTTTGCGAAAGAAGTCTACCGCGATAATCCTTACTGGGTGCCGGTTGACAAACATCACCTGACTGGGCTGTTCGGAGGCGCTGCCGGCTTTGGCCCACAGTCTGAAATACAGGCTTTCGCGGTGGAGCACGAAGGCCGCATTCTCGCTACGATTGCGGCGCTGAGAGACGAAGCATACCACCTGCACTGGGACGAAAAGTTGGGCCATCTGCTCTTCTTCGAAGCCCTGCCTGATCAAAACGAAGCCGTCGAGGCGATGATTGGCGACGCATGTGAATGGCTGCAAGAGCGCGATTGCACGGCAGCGCGGCTTTCGCTGCTGCCGGGAGTTCAACTGCCTTTCACGATTGACGCCTACGACGCTGTTCCCACGTGTTTCCACACTTACAACCCTGCGTACTATCACAGCTACGTCAAGAATTGCGGCTTCGTAACTGAGCGTGGCGCGGTCCAGTACCAGGTTGAGTTTACGCCTGAGCTGGAGCGTCGTTATCGCCGGATGGTCCAGCACGCGCGAGACTCGGGCGTGGTCGTGCGTTCATGGGACTTTGACAATCTCGAAGAGGAAGGCGACGCATTCGCGGCGCTGAGTAACGAAACGTTTAGCGCGCATTGGGGGTTCGTGCCGTTGCCGGACGCCGTCATGCGCGGATTTACGGTTGACTTCAGAGATTTTTTGATTCCGGAGTTTCTGAGTTTTGCCGAAGTCGACGGCCGGCGCGTTGGTTTTGTTTACTCGGTGCCTGACTTGAACCAGGCTCTTCATCCAATGCGCGACAAATCGTTGGTGGAACACTTTCCGGAGTTTCAGCGGCGATTCGAGCAGATAGATCACGGTGTGCTTTTGATCATTGGTGTGAAGCGTGAGTTTCGCGGACGAGGGATCAATCTGGCTCTAGGCGCGCACAGTTACCTTGCGATGATCGAGCGAGGCTATAAGACGGCCAGCTACACGGTTGTCATGGACGACAACTGGCCCTCCCGCCGCACCGCTGAAAAACTCGGCGCCCGCGTGACGAAAAACTTCAACGTGTACCGGAAAGAGATGCCGTCGTGACGCGCAACATGATCATAGACGTGCAGAGTCAGGAACGTAAGGGCGTGACGTCGAAAGCGAAATCTATCCGTGTCTGGATCGCAATTCCGGTATTAGCTCACTTGATTGTCGTCGTGCTGCACGGTCAGGCGCACACGATATTAGGCGTTGGGCTTAGCAAGTGGCAGCAGACGTATGTTCTCGTCGTCATCGTGCTCGCGCCGTTGGTGGCACTCGTCTTGTCATTCACACGGTACGCCGGAGCTGGTGTTTGGCTGTTGCTTGCGTCCATGCTGGGTTCCCTCGTCTTCGGCGCCTGTTATCACTACCTCATCATCTCCCCCGACCACGTGGCCCACTTGCCTCCCGGCGACGCCCGCGGCTTGTTCCGCACGACAGCGCTGTTGCTGCTGATAGCCGAGGCGTTTGGTGTGGCTGTCGCGGCGATGGTATTGCGAACGTCGTTCAAGAGACGTTGAAGAGTTTGCGTCGAGAGAGAGGTCAGCGGTTGTTTTGTTGGTTATAATGGAGCCCAAGTTATCGTGAACAGGAAGACAAATAGAAAAAGTGGCATTTCTATCGCCACGGATGACCTGACCCGCGGATCGGGGGAAGAGTTCCCAAGCAAAAAGTTCAGCGAGGTGAAGGGTGGAGGAGCGCGTTCATGAACGTGGTGAAGCGTCCACGAAGAGTCCTCTTCATCGGCATCGATCCAAGCCGAACAAACGAACGCACGGAGCCCGGCGGATGCTTCGCGCGTATAGCTTCTACCCGCTGATCAAGTTCAGCGGCTTCCTGTTCTCGACCGATCTTGTGTAATGCATTCGCATACGCAGCCAACGAGTCAACCCAGATCCATCCATACGTTTCGCTCCATGCCTCTTGCTTGATTTCCAACGATCGTCTGCGGAGTGGCTCAGCCTCCAGATACTTTTCCTGACGTTCGCAGATCTCAGCCAGTCGATCGAGCGCTTCGGCGATGGGAACGCGAGCGTGCTTGATCCTGGCTTCCTCGAAATTCTTGTCCCTGGACCAACGTAGCGACGGTTTTATGTACGCCGCAATCTGAGCATTCATCTTTTCTTCCACGAGTGCCAGCCTTCTGCGGGAAAGCTCTTCAGCCTCCGCATATCGGCCTCTTGCCTGACAGAATCGAGCCAGCTCATCAAGCGCACGCACGATCGACAAATCCGCCGGTTGCTCCGACTCTTCACAAGCCTTCAGCGCTCGCCGGTACGCTGCTTCCGCCGCGTCATACTTTTCCTGGCCTTCGTAAACTTTCGCTAACTCGTGAAGATAGTATGGGAACGACGATTTTGACGCGCCATCTGCGGCGCAAATTTCGACGACGCGCTCAAACAACGGTTCAGCGTCACTGTATCGCTGCTGCTCAACATAAAACTTCGCCAACCACAACGCCGTCGAAGAAAAGAGCGGACGGTCGGGCCACAATTCTGCTTTCTCTGTCTCAGCCAGTGCAGACTTGTAGTGCTCCTCCGCTTTCGCGCGATCTCCCTCGTCGTTATAGAGGCGCGCGAGGCACATGTGTGCCGCGTGAACTTGCATGTTCGGTTCGGGAGACTCCGACGCCTTCGCAAGTTGCTCGCGAAAAATCACTTCCGCTTCACGATATCTGTGTTGCTCCTGGTAGATGTGCGCGAGGCCGTAGCGGAGTCTTTGCACCTGTGACGGATCAGAACGCGCTTCAGCCATGGCCCGCAAATAGAGTTGCTCCGCTCCGGCCAGATCGCCTGCGTTTCGCGCGTTCTGCGCCTCCCTTGTGACGGCTTGAAAACGCTTCTCCGCCGCCGGCTCGAAAGCTGGATAGAATGCCAGCCGCAACGCCGTCGCCAACCTGCCGCTTGTGAGTGCTCCGGCCATGATGTGTCCCATTATGCACCTACCCGCGACGTCGCCGATATGTAGGTGGCCCTCGCGGTCCCTTGTAGGTCCAGGTACTGGTTCAGTTTGAAACTAGAAGCGCCTGCCTGGCAGGACAAGTCAGGAAGGGGGCAACGCCCCCGGCCGTCGATGCTGCGGGGGCGCGCTACGCTTGCCCCCTTCCTGACCTGTTCTTGATTCCGGAAGGGCCAAACTGACCAGTACTGTAGGTCCAGGCCCATTAGCAAGTATTAGCGAAT
>DASRIM010000517.1:0-8823 GCA_035649995.1 Pyrinomonadaceae bacterium
CGCAGGCGCGCCATCATGATTGAGTCGACGTACTTTCCGTTGCGGAAGGCGTGCTGGCGCATGATGCCCTCGTGCTCGAAGCCGAAACGCTGGTAAAGACGGATGGCGGATTCGTTATCGGAATAGACCTCGAGTTCCAGGCGCGTGAGGTTGAGCCAGTTGTCCGCGAGGTCGATCCCCGCTTGCATCAACGCCTTTCCCACGCCTTTACCCTGCCACGCCTCGCTCACGCTAATGCCGATTCTGCCGACGTGCCGCCTGCGCGGTCTATTCGGAAACGTGTCGATACTCAGCATGCCAATCACGTGCTCGCCGCTGACGGCGACGAGGTTATAACAACTATCGCTCTCGGCAATCCGTCGCCGCCACTGCTCGCGCGACGGATACGGCACCTGAAGCGTGCCTTCGTAGACTTTCGGCGAAGTAAACATTTCGTAGATCGCCGAACAGTCATCCGGCTCAGCTCGTCGTATCTGTAAACCTTCAACCGGCAACGGCAGTCACCTCTCATCTTCGAAGCTGCGGCACGCTTTTCCCTTCGCGCGCCTGCTTTCTATTTTGCTCTGTATTCCAGGTACACAGTCATCGGATCGTCGACGTACTCTCCAAATGGGCCACGGCGCTGAAATCCGAAGCGTTCGTATAATCCAATCGCCTCGACTTCGTAAATCCCCGTCTCGAGACGCAGCAGATCGACGTCTTTGCTTCGGGCGTAGTCAAGCAGACGGTTCAGCATCGCCTTGCCCAATCCTTTGCCGCGAAACGCCGGCCGGACGTACATGCGTTTCACTTCGCCGTACTCCGCGCCAAATAGCTTAATGCCGCCGCAACCGGCGAGATGTCCTTCGTAGTGCGTGATAAAGAAGACGACGCGTTCGCGCAACAACTTCTCGACGCTGAACGCGTGACGGCTCTGTGCTGGATACGGATGGGCCATCAGGTGCGCGTCGAGCTCGCCGATGAGCTGCACCGCGTCCTCCGCGTCAGGCGCCACCTCCGTGATACTGATAGACATTCAGCTTCAAAAATCCTGTTCAACGAGTCTCCCCGCAAGCGCGAAGCACATGTAAAAGGAAATTCTAAAGACCCTTTCCACTGACCTCCCGCAAGCGCGAGGCACATGTTAAAGGAAATCGAAAGAATAAAAAAAGAGGGCGGTTGGACGCCCTCTTAAACCCCTCAGGAAAGTCTAGAACAAACTCAGAATACATACCTCAACTGCAACCGCCCCGAACGAGCACCAGTCGCCCCGACCGAAACACCCGAATTCAAATCCGGCCGGTTGAAGTTCTCGTTCGTTACGTCGCCATCAGAAAATCCACCAACCTCGAACCGGAAAATCGGCGTGTTGAATACGTTGAAGTACTCAAACCGTATCTCAAACCGATCCTGTTCCATCGGCGTGAACGGCAGGTTAAATGAACGCTGCAAGCTCAGGTCGAACGTGTTGTAAGCAGGCGCGCGCAACGTGTTGCGCCCGGCGATGTTGGTCCGAATCGAGGGATCGACCAGGTACCGAACGTCGCTAAGCGTTACCGGATTACAGTTGATATCAAAGAACCCGGTCGCCGACACGCCGCAACCCTGACCACCAGCCAACGAATTCGCAAATCCGACCGACGTTGCCGGCGCCAACGGATTCGCGATCGACGGCCGATCGTTTGTGCCACTGAGATCGCCATTCAAGTCGATGCCGGTGACAAACGGCGACGATACGTTTCCTGACTGATACCGCCAGATGCCCGCGAGTTGGAACCCGCCGGTCACACTCTTCCAAAAGCCGGTTCCCGCCGCGGGAATGTCCCACAATCCCGAAAACGTGAAGATGTGCGGCACGTCGAAATCGGCGACACCGACGTCCACGCTGCGATCGAACGCATTCGAGCCAACGCTGTTACCGCCGGTCGTTGCGAAGATCTCGCTGTTCGTGTTGTCGATCGTCTTCTGGAACGTGTAGGTTGCGCGATACAGGAAGTTGTTCCTGAAACTGCGCTCTACGCGCGCCTGTAGACTGTGATAGTGCGAGTCGCCGCCGTTGGTTCGCGATACCACTGAACCACGGGTAGCGAAGGCGCGACCGTTCGCGTTCGTCGAGCCTGGAATTCCCGGATTCAACTGCTCGTTGATGAACAACCGCGTTCCGCGCGTACCGACGTAAGCGACGTCAAGAACGTTGCGGCCCGGCAGTTCGCGTTGAATGCCGAAGTTCCAAACGTAAGTTTGCGGGTTCTTGAGATCCGATGGAATCGTGTTCTGTCCCGCTTGCGGGTTCGCCACCAGCGTTGACGGCAGCGACGCTTCTGTAAAGTTCGGAATGCCGCGTCCGCCAAGGGGTGCACCTTGCACTGTCGTGCCCAATGCGTTCGGCGACGTAGCCATGATGTTGCTCAGGATGTTGTTGAAGAACACGTCGTAGTTGATTGCGAACCCACCGCGGATAACCGTTTGGTCCTGGCCGAACAGTTTTCCCGGCCAGCCGGAACCAAAATTCGGTGAATAAGCAAAACTGAAGCGTGGTCCGAAGTTGTTGCTGTCGTTCTGTTGCTCGACGCGCGTTTGCAACGGAGCGTCGAAGCCGGTGAACGCCGGAAACGCTGCGTTGTTGGCGACCGCGCCGAAGTGTTCGTAACGCAGTCCCAGGTTGAGCGTCAGGTTCGGTCTGATCTTCCAAGTGTCGTTGATGAAATACGCTTGCGTGGTGACGTTCGGATAGTCGAGTCCCGCGCCGAATACTTTCGCCGCCTGGCCGGTGCCGACGCCGGAGAAAGAATCGAGGAAGTTGCCGAAGGCCGGAAAACCGCCGCCCGCGGCAAACGTCAACTGCCCGCGCGTATTGATCGGCACAAACTGTTTCGCCCGTTGCATCAGGATGTCAGTGCCGACGCGCAGCGTGTGATTGCCGACGGTGTGCGTCAACGTGTCCTGAAACTGGAAGTTGTTGAAGATCCGGCCCTGCACGAAACTCGGCGACAGTCCGACTGTCGAGATCGTCGTGCCGGAGAAGAGGAACTGTGGTCCACTGTTCTGCAACGCTTCATCGCGTGGTCCAAAGAACAGATTGAACCGGCCGTAACCGAATCGTGCTTCGTTCACGGTGCGCGGCGAGAAGACGTAGGTATCGCTGATGTACATGTTCTGCGTCAGCGAGGGAACGTCAATCTCGAAACCCGGAAACTGGCTGCCGGCTATGCCCGTCGAAGGATCCGGAAACTGGTTGCTGAAGAACTGCTTGTTCGCGAGATAGCGGAACGAAAGACTGTTCTTGTCAGAGGTGGTCCAGTCGATGCGCGCGAGGTAATCGTAGGTGTTCACCGGTTGCGGACTGAATCTCGTGGCAGTGCCGAACTCGATCGGGAGGCGGTTGCCGCCGATCGGAACCTGGATCAAGTTAGTCGTGCCGCGCAGATCGCCGACGATCGCCAGATAGCGATCCAGGTTCGGGCTGGCGCCGACCGGGAACAACGTGCGCAACTGATTTATGCCCGCTTGCGTTGGCACGACGGCGAGGCCCGACACTGCTCCAGCGCGCACCAGGTCAGCCTGATACGTGCCGAAGAAGAACAGCTTGTTCTTGATGATTGGTCCACCAAACGAAAATCCGAAAGTGTTTTGGCTGAACTGCGGCACTTCCGTCAGCGACGACTGTGACTTCTGTCCGGGAGTCAAAGCGTCGAATGCCGAGTTCTGAATGATGTCATAAGCCGAACCGTGAAACTCGTTCGACCCGCTGCGCGTGATGACGTTCACGACAGCGCCGCCGGCCCGGCCAAATTCCGCGGAGTAGTCGCCGCCGAGGACGGTCACCTGCGAATAGGCGTCGCGCACGGTTGGTTGATACACCTGTCCGGTGATCGAGTTATCGTTGTTGTCTAAACCGTCGATGAGTTGGTTGTTGCCGCGCGGGCGCAACCCGTTGATTGAAAATTCAGTGCCCTGAACGAACCCGCCCGCAACGCCGTTTGCGCCGCCGACGTCGGCGACGCCCGGAAGCGTGAACACCAGGTTCACGGGATTGAGTCCGACTACCGGCAGGTCTCTGATTTCGCGTTCGCCAAGCGTGTTGACGCGCGTACCATCGGCGCTTTGAATCACGACTTCGTTTGTCGCGCTTACGACGACTTGTTCAGTTGGACTGCCGATTTCGAGTTTAATGGGAAGGTTGAGAGTCTGGGCTGCATTAACGTCGATGCGATCGAGTTTAGCGGTTTTGAAACCCTGGGCCGATGCTTCGAGCATGTAGGCGCCGGGATCGACTGCATCGAGGCGAAAGCTCCCGGAGCTGTCGGCGACCGTCTCTCGCGCAACGCCGGTGGTTATGTTTGTGATCTTAACCGCGGCATTCGCGATGGCGGCGCCGTTTTGATCTTCGACAACGCCAGTGACGAAGCCCTTGCTCGTCTGTGCTGCCGCTGAGCCAATGGCGCTCAGCACCAGGAGAACGACAAGGGTGAATTGAAGTTCTAACCTCTTCATACTACGAAACTCCTTTTCCGATTTCTCGGAGCTTATTAGCCGTCCGATTTCTCGGAGGCGGTTTGATCGCCTGGGGTGCGAATAAATTCGAATACGCACCGAGAAGGGCAAGCGACGTGCCCACATCGAAGCGCGAGCCTCAGGCCCGTTCGTCACTCACCGCGCTCGCTTCGTCACAACGGCGGGTTGATGAATTTGGATTTTGAATGTGAGGGAATTGCGGGGATTGGATTCGCAGACGGAAAGCGACGAAATCCGTGGTTCGATCAGTCCCAGATTTCGGATCGGCTCATGCCGTCACTAAACAGCTTCTGACTGCGAGGAGAAAGTAAACGCTTTGACTTTCAACGCCGGCAACAGAGACGCACTGCCGCCCTGGCCTTCGGAGCTGCCCACTCGCTCAGGTTTGCCGATCATCTCGATGTTCCCCGGAGCGAGAAGCTGGATCACGCTCTGGTTGAAGCGGAAGTTCTTAACCGGATACTGAATCTTGCCCTTCTCGATGTACCAGATGCCGTCACGCGTCAAACCGGTCTGCAGCATCGTGCGCGCGTCCACGCCGCGAATGTACCAGAAGCGCCCCAGCAGTATTCCACGATCCATTGATTTGATCATGTCTTCCAACGACGACGACGCCTGCGAGCTCTCGACGATACTGTTCACCGGACCAGGCGTCGGTTCTTTGCCCTTTTGTTTGGCCCAGTAGCGCGAGTAAACGAGGTTCTCGAGCACGCCGTTGCGCACGAGATAGATCTTCTGCGCGGGAAGTCCGCCCTGCGCGGAAGGAGAGCCCGGCAAATCCGGGTGCCAGGGATCGCTGTAAACGTTCAACCGCTCGTCGAAGATCTTCTCGCCGACTTTCGTCTTGCCACCCGGCGCGGAAAACGGACTGCGCCCTTCTTCAGCACTACGCGCGTCGAACTGAAACGCCAGAAACCCGAGCAAGTCCGCGACTGCCTGCGGTTCGAGTATCGCAGGATAAACGCCCGGCTCGAGCACGCGTGGATTACGCGAGTCGAGCGCTTTGCGAATCGCTTCGTTGGCAACGCGCGCGGTGTCGAGTTTCGACACGTCGAAATGGTTGCGCAGAAAGTATCCGGAGCTCGTGCCGTCCGCCGTGCGGGCCGTAGTCGACAAACTAACTAAACTCGATCGGTCGAAAATAAAGTTGCCGTTCTTCGTCGCGGACGCGCCGGCGCTGCCGCGTGCCTGATGAAATCCCGCGCCGATGACTTTCGACTTCTCGCACGCCGCAATCACGTCGTTGATCGTTTTCGCGCGCGCGCTAAGGGAAATGTTTGACGTCGCTTCCGCATATCCGTTGACCGGCTTGTACGTCTGCTTGCCGAGCGTTGGCATGTACTCGCGATCGACAGGCGAGATGCGCGCGAGCTGCTCGGCGAGCGCGACCGTCGATTTGAGAGACTCGTCGTCGATCTCGTTCGTGTTTGCGGAACCGCGCCGGCCGCCGATCCACACCGTCACGCCAACGCTGACGTTCTCGCGCGCGCCGCTGGTGGTGAACGCATTCGACGCGAAGCGAAGATGGCCGTAGTTTTCACTGTTGACGCCGACGACGGCGTCGTCCGCTTTCACGTAGCTCAACAACTTTTCGCAGATAGCGCGGGCCTCTGTTTCAGTGAGTAACATTGGTGATCTCCTCGATTACGACGTTTTCGCAGCGGTGTTAAGTACGTTGATTTGCCGGAAGCGAGCGGGCGGACAACCGTGACTGACCGCGTTCGACTGTCCGGGCTCGCCCTTGCCGTCGTTGAAGCTGCCGCCGAGTTGATACGTGGC
The DNA here is from genome assembly GCA_035649995.1 of Pyrinomonadaceae bacterium. Lineage (GTDB taxonomy): Bacteria > Acidobacteriota > Blastocatellia > Pyrinomonadales > Pyrinomonadaceae > PSRF01. The sequence continues at coordinate 6,274 of DASRIM010000517.1, forward strand.
CTGGCCGCCGAGGCCGTCACACGAATTCCAGAAATCGGTGGTGCGCGATTGATACGCAACGTCGCGCAGCATCTCGCCGCGTTTGCCGTTTTTGATTTCCCAGAAGACCTGGCCGCCAAACTGGAAGTTGTAGCGCTGCTGATCGATCGAATAGCTGCCGTCGCCGTAGATCAGAATGCCCTTCTCGACACCGCCGATCAGATCGTCGAGCGACGTATTGCCCGGACCGGGTTGAAGCGAGACGTTGGGCATGCGCGGAAACGAGATGCTGCCCCAACTGTCGCTGTGATTGCAGCCGTACGACTTCTTCTGTCCGGTCATCGCGGCGAGATCGCGCGTGGTTTGCCAATCGACGAACATTCCGTCTTTGATCAGGTGCCAGCGTTGGCTCGGAACACCTTCGTCGTCGTAACCGACAGTCGCTAAACCCGAGGGCTGAGTTCTGTCGGCAACGAAATTCATGATCTTCGAAGCGAACTGGAGTTTGCCGATCTTGTCGGGCGTGAGAAAACTCGTGCCGGCGTAGTTGGCTTCCATCCAGAGCGCTCGGTCGAGCTCGGTCGGATGGCCCACCGATTCGTGAATCGTCAGCCACAGATGCGTCGGATGCAGCACGAGATCGTATTTACCTCCTGCGACCGACTTCGCTTTCAACTTCATCACTGCTTCTTCGCCGGCCTGCTGCGCTTCGCCTTTCCAGTCATGCTTCTCGATGTACTCGTAGCCCATCTGCTGTGGTCCACCGAGCGCGCTGCGCGTCTGGAAGTCGCCGTTGGCGCGGTTAACGGCGGTGACGTTGAAGTTTGGATTCGCGCGAACGATGTATTGATCGATGCGCGAGCCGTCCGTCGAAGCGTAAAACTTCTGCTCGTTCACCCAACCCATCGACGAGCTTACAAAACCGACGCCCTGCGTCTTCATCGCCGATTCGTTCAGCGACAGCAGAAACTGGATCTTGTCGTCGATCGAGACTTCGAAAGGATCTTTTTCGAACGCGCTCTTCCACGAGGTGACGACTTTTTCGACCGGCACGAGCGAGATTCGCTTGCGCTGGTAGACCGAGTTAGCGCGCGCAATCTCGACGGCCTGTTGCGTGATGCGACGCACGTCCTGCGGAGTTACGCTGCGGCTCGACGCAAAGCCCCACGTGCCTTTGAACAACACGCGGACGCCGAAACCGAAATTCTGGCCACGCGAAACGTTCTGCACCTGCTTCTCGCGCGTGTTGATCGACTCGAACCGATAGCGGTTGATGCGGATGTCGGCGTACGTGACGCCGAGTTTGCGCGCAGTGCTCAACGCGACTTCGGCGAGCGCGTTTTTATCGACTTCGGCCGCGGCGGCCGCTTCAGCGGCACTAACGCTGCTGATCCACGAAGGTAGCTCGGGCAACGACAGTGCCCCGGCAGCAATTCCAGCCGTCTTCAGAAAGTCACGACGAGACGTGGTCATATCACAAGCCTCCCACCTAACTATGCATTTAATTTTAAAGTTCTTTGGGTTTCACACAAGGAATCCTCGTGCCCGCAATCTATCGAGAACGTATTCCATGCCCAGCATGAGCGAGACAATCAGGCCCAGTAACAACCCAACGCGTGGAGTTGGCGCAGCAAGCAGTCCCCAGATGGCGCCGCCCAGTACGACGAGCGGCCGGATTAACGTGAATGGCCCAAAGACTAACACGCTTGTAATGCTTCGTATATCGACGGACGGTATGGCGCGAATGAAAAACGTGATCGTCAGGATCAACGCGTACGGCACGTAGACGATCAACATGCGCGTCGCCGCGTGCTCGAAAGCCTCAAATAATCTCACCGGCTGCGGCGTCGTGGCTAACATTCCAACCGCCGCCAGGCCCACGATCGCGACGGCGATCTGGCCCGCGACTGCGCCGCGAAGCATCGCACGCCGGAAGTAGGCGCGCTTGTCGATCAGGGCATTGCGTCCCGCCGCGTCGCGGTAACCGATGAAAGTCGAGTCGACTGTTGCCAGGAGCCACAACAGGAGAATAGTCATTCGATCTTGCCCAGAGATGCGATCCTGTTTCCCATGTTTCTCACAAACGCCGGGTGATAGGCGGGGCGAATTCCGACGAGCGAATGGAAGACTCGCGGTATCGGCAGCCGCCACAATCTCGTTCCGTAGATAGCTGATACAAAATCCGGCGCGGCAGTTCGCGCTGCTTCGAGCAGGTAACGACTCTTGTGCGCGCGGACTGCCGACAGTATTCCGTCATGTTTCGCTAACGGCTCGCGCATGCGGACCGCGTGAAAAAGCCAGGAACCGAAAGGCGCCATCGGCGAACTGTGGAAATCGAAGTGTACGAAGGCGTGTGTTTCTTTTCGATCGTGCCGGCGGAGCAGTTCGCCCAGGCCTTGTCCGCGGAAGTGATGAAGGATTCCGGTTGAAAGATAGATCGCGGCTGGATGGTCCAGGCGAAATGCGTTGGCGACGAGGAAGGTGCAGTTGAGTTTCTCGAGCGACGCCAGGCGGCGCGCTTCGTCGATCAATGCTTTGTTGAAATCGACGCCGATCACTTCGACGTCGTCG
>DASRIM010000518.1:0-6725 GCA_035649995.1 Pyrinomonadaceae bacterium
CCGGCGGAAAGTTTGATTCAAACGCTTACAAGGTTTCCGGCGGGCTGCACGGTGTCGGTGTGTCGTGCGTCAACTTCCTGTCCGAACATCTGCACCTGGAAATCTGGCGCGACGGAAAGACTTACGAACAGGAGTACAAGCGCGGCATTCCCGTCGCTCCGCTGAAGCAGACCGGGAAGACGCGCAAGCGAGGCACCAAGATCACGTTTCGTCCCGACTCGCAGATCTTCACCGAAACTGCGTTCAGTTTCGACAAGCTCTCCGAGCGCCTGCGCGAGAAAGCGTTTCTGAACAAAGGCATCCGCATCACCATCAAGGACGAGCGTGAAGAACCGGAGCGCTCGCACGAGTTTTACTACAAAGGCGGGATCGCCGAGTTCGTCAAGCACCTAAACAAGAACAAGACGACGCTGCACGACAAACCGATCTACTTCGAAAAAGAGTCGGAGACCCTTTCGATCGAGGTCGCCATTCAGTACAACGACGGCTACGATGAGAAGGTTTACTCCTTCGCCAACAACATCAACACCGTTGACGGCGGCACGCACCTCTCGGGTTTTCGGTCCTCGTTTACGAGAACGATCAACGCCTACGCGCAGTCGTCAGGGCTGGCTAAGAACTTCAAAAGCTCCCTGACCGGCGACGACGTCCGCGAAGGCCTCGTGGCAGTGATCTCGGTGAAACTCCCGCAGCCGCAGTTCGAGGGACAAACCAAAGGCAAGCTGAATTCTGACGTCAAAGGCGCCGTCGAATCGTTTCTCAACGATCGCCTGACCGAGTTCTTTGAGCAGAATCCGCCTGTGGCGCGAAAGATTGTCGGCAAGGCACTCGACGCCGCACGCGCTCGCGAAGCCGCGCGTAAGGCGCGGGAAATCGTGCGCAAGGGCGCACTCGGCTCAGGCATGCTCCCCGGTAAACTGGCTGACTGCCAGGAACGCGACCCGGCACTCTCCGAGATCTACATCGTCGAGGGAGATTCCGCCGGCGGCTCGGCGAAACAGGGACGTGACCGAAAGAACCAGGCCATCCTCCCTCTCAAGGGCAAGATCCTGAACGTCGAAAAGGCGCGCTTCGACAAGATGCTCGGCCACAGCGAGATCAAGTCGCTGATCACCGCTCTCGGCACAGGCATCGGCAAGGACGACTTCGATATCAGTAAGCTGCGTTATCACAAGATCATCCTGATGACCGACGCGGACGTCGACGGCTCGCACATCCGGACGCTGCTGCTAACGTTCTTCTACCGGCAGATGCCGGAACTTGTCGAACGTGGACACGTGTTCATCGCTCAACCGCCGTTGTTTAAAGTAAAGCGGGGTAAGAAAGAGGAGTACATCAAGGACGAGAGCTCGATGTTTCGCTACCTGATGCGGCAGGCGACCAGCGACATCACCGTGAAATCCGGCGCGACTGGCCAGCCGATCGAGGGCCGTGAACTAGCGAAATCACTCGAACGGACCGCCGATTTTAAACATTACTGTGAGCGTGCGACCCGGCGGCTAGGTGGTGACGCGACACTCCTGAACGTCCTGCTCAACGCCCTGGCCGGACCCAAGGGAGTGATGCGGAAAGAAGGTCAAACGCTGCGGAAGGTCTTCGAGAGTGAGGAGTTGATGGACAAGGTCAGGAACGCTTTGCTAAAGGCAAAGTACGAAATGACCGAATTGACTCCTGACGAAGAGCACGGGCTTTACGAAATCGAGACAGTCACAAATTCAGGCGTTGACATTCGAATCGACTGGAACCTCGCCAGCTACGTCGAGTTCCAAAAGGCCGTCGAACTGTTCATGACGCTGGAAGACAGTCTGTCTGGTCCGTTCGTCTCCGGCGCGAATGGCACCGCCGAGCAGATCGACACGCGCGAGGCGCTGCTCGAGAAAGTCCTGGCCGCCGCCAAAAAGGACCTGTCAATCCAGCGCTACAAAGGTCTCGGCGAGATGAATCCGGAGCAGCTCTGGGAAACGACGATGAATCCCGAGAAGCGCACACTGCTGGAAGTCAGGATTGACGACGCGGTCGAGACGGACGAGATATTCACAGTCCTGATGGGCGACGCCGTCGAACCGCGCCGCAAGTTCATCGAAGACAATGCGCTCGATGTGAGGAACCTGGACGTCTAAGTGGACAATGTAACGGCGCCTCACGCCGTCCGCTCACGATATCTTTCAACCTTGAACCGCGACAACTTGACGGGCGTTCCGTGTGGAATGCCCGCTTTGCGCGTCGCGATCTCGACTTGCTGCGCGGCAGTCTCAACGCCGGGAATGTCGGGAAGCAGCAGTCCCCGCCGCGATTCGCTCTCGTCCTCGACGATCACGCCGAACAGTTTCGGATCGAGGTCCTCAATTGTCGCCGGCTCAGGCGGGAGCAGCACGTCGACGGAGTAAACCAGATTCGCCAACTCGTCTTCACGGACCGGGTCAAACCTCGGATCGCTGATGGCGGCACTGACGGCGTTGGCGGCGATCTCCTCCGCGAGCGAGTTTTTTGCGGGTTCGATCGTTCCGATGCATCCGCGCAATTCGCCGTCGCTAGACTTTAGAGAGACGAAACAAGGAGCACGCGCCGCAAGGAGCCCGGATCGCGGCGCCATCACGCGGAGCACTTCGCCTTCGCGAATGAAAGTCTCGACAGCGCGTCGAGCCAGGCCGGGGACATCCTCGCTTTCGTTTTCGGTTTCGGCCGCTACATTGGTTAACTGGGCCACGAGATACCCGACGCCGAACGGCGCTTCGTAGTTCATCACTTCGCACGACAGCGGCAAGCCTGATGCGGCGCCGATGGCGACGAGCATCGAACGGTAGCCGCATTCGCCAGCCAGCCTGCGCAATCCATGGTCGATCCCGACAATTCGCGACGGCTCGTTCGCCTGTAGCGCGCCCACCACTTCCTCGTCGAACACGTGGGCCGACGGGTTGTATCCGGCGGGAGCTTCCGGTTTGAGTCGATGACTCAGATCGCCGCTGGCGATAAACGCCACGCGCCGTCCTATCTGATCGACCGCCTTCGTGATGCACGATCCGAAGCGGAGGTGATCGTCGTTGGAAAGAAAGCTGTAGCCGAGAGCGACTATTTGTCCACTCCAGCCGTTGCTGAGTAGGAAATAGAGCGGAACCGCCGTGCCGTGATCGAGCAGATCGTCCGGCAACATCGAAACGCGATAATTTTCGTCCGCGGCCGTTTGCGTAATTGCTCTCAGAAGCTGTTCGTCGACGCGAGCAGAGAACACCGTATCGGGCGCGTGAAAGTTGGCGAAGTCGCCGTAGAGAGTCGGGCCTTCGTAAGCGACGAACGAGTCCGCCTCGAGCGGCGCGTGTGGCGAGATAAGAATCACAGTCTCCGCGCCGCTATCGATCAGTCGTCGCGTAAGTTGGGCCATCGCGTCGATTGAGTCGCGCACGCGGGCGGTCGCTTCGCGGCCGACCTCTGGCACCATGATCGGCGGATGCGGCGCAATGCCGGAAAACACTAGAGAGCGCTGATTGGTCAATTGCGCTCCTTTCGCTGTTTGCAGGGAACGACTGTATTCTATCTTCATTTGCACGCGTAATGAAACCGTTTGATGTGCTCATAGTAGGCGCGGGCCCGGCCGGATCGTTTGCCGCGGAGCTGCTCGCGCGCGGCGGCGCTAAGGTCGCGCTGTTTGACGGACGTCCGGAAGGCACACCGAAAGCATGCGGCGGCGGTGTGACGGCGAAAGCTTTGAAAGCCTGGCCGCAGCTACTCAACGCGGCAGGACGGACGATAAACGAGCTGGATCTCTACTCACCTTCCGGCAAAAAACTCCATCTGAAACTCGACGAGCCGTTCGCGATCTATTCGCGCGTCGTCTTCGACTCCTACTTGCGTGACCGGGCAGGCGATGCCGGCGCGCACGTCTTTTCGAAAAAGATCTCCGCGCGCAAAGCAAAGCGGTTCGAAACCGGTTGGCGATTGCGAAGTGAGGACGGCGATGAATGGACCGGCGCGATGCTTGCCGGCGCCGACGGCGCGAACAGCGCCATCGGAAAGATACTTGCGGGGCCGCTGCCGGCGTCGGACATGGAGGTCGCTTTTGGTTATCGCGCGCCGCTGCCGTCGAACGAGATCGCGCCGACCGTCGTCGCTTTTCTGCCGCGTTGGGTCGGTTACGCATGGGCCTTCCCTCGTCCGGACCATATCTCGTTCGGGATCGCGACCACGCAGGATGCGTTCGAGCATCAACCGCTCGACGATCTGCTCTGGCGCTTCATGATCGGCTATTACCGCGAGCGCAACGGAGCGACAGTGAAGTTCTGGCAAGATGACGAGAACGCTGAGTCGAAGCGCGTCCGCGAACATTTGAGCAACACTGCGGAGCGTTACGCCGCGCGCATCCCGGGACTGGCGGCGAAGACGTGGGACACGAGAAGAGTCTGCGGTGATGATTGGGCACTGCTGGGCGATGCGGCTGGTTTTGCAGATCCGGTGACCGGCGAAGGAATCTATTACGCGTTACGTTCAGCGGAGCTGTTTGCGGACGCCTATCTCGCCGGTCGTGCAAGTACCTATGAAACACTTTGGCGAGAAGACTTTGGCGCTGACTTGGCCCGCGCGGCGCAGATGCGCCGTCGCTTCTACGGAAACTTCTGGGGAGCGCCGTTCACCGAACGGATGATCGAATTTGCGCGCGGTCATCGCGGCGTGAAGCGCGTGCTGGGTGACCTGGTCGCGGGCGAGCAAGGGTATGTTGATTTGAAGAAGAAGCTCGTGAAGAGTGCCTTTCGTCCTGTATGACGATATCGGTGTTTTCGGGATAGGCTTCTAAGGCGCGAGGCGCTTGATGGCCCATTTGCCGTCAGACATGAGCTCGTACAGGATGCGATCGTGCAGCCGGCCCACGCGGCTCTTCCAAAACTCGATCCGATCCGGGCGCAAACGATAACCGCCCCAGTGGCCCGGACATTCAATCTCGCGATCGCGATAGTACTCTTCCAACTCTCTCGCTCGTTCTTCCAGCACCTCACGTCCGGCAATGACGCTGCTTTGCGGCGAGGCCCACGCGCCGATCTGGCTCTCGCGCGGCCGCGTTTGAAAATACTCCGCCGACTCCGCGACAGACGTCCTTTCGACCTTGCCTTCAATGCGCACCTGACGATCGAGTTGCGGCCAGTAAAAGACGAGCGCCGCGTACGGATTGCTTTCGAGTTGCTGCGCCTTGGCGCTGTGATAGTTCGTGAAGAAGACGAACCCCTTCTGGTCCACCTGCTTCAACAAAACCACGCGCGACGATGGCCGGCCTTCGGGCGTTGCGGTCGCAAGGTTCATCGCTTCCGGCAGCGGCAACTTCGCGGCGATCGCGTCGTCGAACCACGCTTGAAACTGCTTGATTGGATCGCGGTCAACGAGTTTCTCGTCGAGCGTTTCTAAACTAGTGTCAGTCGTCATTCTTGTTCTTCGGCAGCGTAGGGAGCGAGCCGCGTGCGCAACTCCGCAGGTATGGGAACTGTTTCGAACGTGTCCTGATTCACCGCTGCCAGGATGAAGTGCGCCGTCGCGATCAACTGCTCTTCGCGTTTGCGCCGCACTTCGAAATTCAGTCGCATCGACTTCGTTCCGAAGCGTCCCACAAAGACGGTTACCTCCAGCAGATCGTCGAGCCTGGCGGCGTGGCGAAAGTCGCATTCGAGGTGCACGCGCGGCAGCCAGATCTTCAACTCGTCAAACATCACGCCGTACTGTAGACCGACTTCACGAAACAGCTCGGTCTCAGCAAACTCAAAAAACCGAATGTACGCGCCGTAGAAAATGATGCGCGCCGCATCGACGTCGCCCCAACGCACACGCTCTTCGATCGTGAATTTTTTCTGAGCCGGCATGTGACGTCAAACGGTTGAAAGAAACCCCAGCAAAGCGTCGTTGAACTGTTCGGTCTGTTCGAGGTTTGAAACGTGTCCGGCGTTTTCGATCACGACCAGACGCGAGCCTTCGATCCGCGACTGCATCTTCTCGCTGTCCGCGACCGGCGTGATCGCGTCTTCGCGGCCTACGAGGATCAGCGCCGGCACGCGAATGCTGGAGATGAACTCCGTTTGATCGTCACGCTCCGCCATGCCCAACAACGCCGCCGCCGCGCCGTCCGGCTTCGTTTTCAACATCATGTCGCGAACGCGTTTCACCAGTTCCGGACGTTTGCTCACCGTGTCCGGAGTCAACAACTTCGGCAACATCGCGTCGGCAATGCCGGCCATTCCTTCAGACAACGCCTTCTCTGCTTGCTGATGGCGCGTCTGCTTTCCCTCTTCAGAGTCAGCCTGTGCGCGCGTGTCAGCGAGGACCAACGCCTTCACGCGTGCGGGAAACATCCTGGCGAAAGCGAGTGCGACGTAGCCTCCCATTGAAAGACCGCCAATCACGGCTCGCTCGATCGCGAGCGCGTCCATGAGTGCGGCCACGTCCTCGGCCATGCGCGCCATCGTCGCCGTCCCTTCGGAGCTGTCGCTCTCACCAAAGCCGCGAAGGTCCGGCGCCACGACTCGATATTTGCTGTTCAACGCCTCCGTTTGTTCGGTCCACAACGAACGATTGAACGGGTACCCGTGAATCAACACGATCGGCGGGCCCGTCCCGACGTCCGTGTAAGCCAGATTGATGTCATTAATGCGTATTGATGTCATGTAGTTTCAGAAATCTCTTCGCGCCGCTCGCGCGACCACGGAAATCAGCTCAGTTACCTCCACCGGCTTCGCCAGGTAGATCTGAAAACC
>DASRIM010000519.1:0-19593 GCA_035649995.1 Pyrinomonadaceae bacterium
GGGACGCGACGCTCCTTGCTGCCTTTGCCGTGACAGACTACCAGTCCCGCGAGCAGATCGAGGTCCGCCTGCTTCAACGCTATGAGCTCCGAGACTCGCAATCCGCTGGCGTACATGATCTCGAGTATTGCGCGATCGCGAATGCCTTCTTCGGTCGAAACGTCTGGCGTCGCGAAGAGTCGATTGATCTCGTCTTCCGTTAAGAACTTTGGCAGGTAGTTGAATCGTTGCGGCGTGTCGAGATCTTCCGCTGGGTGCGACTTGATGTGTCCGTCCAGCATCAGGAACTTGAAGAAACCGCGCGCCGCGCTGACAGCGCGGGCTATTGACGTTGGCGCGAGCCCGTCGCGCGACAGACTCGCGATCCATTTGCGCAAGTCCGCCCGCGTGAGATCGGTGATTTGCTTGCCGTTCCCCGCGGCCCAACGTTGCAAACGCGTGAGGTCGCGTTCGTAACTCTCGAGCGTGTGGCGCGCCAGCCCCTTCTCGACCTGAATGTAAGTCAGGAATTCCTTCTTGAAGTCACGCTCCACGAGCGACAGATTACATGACTCTCCCGCACGCGGGAAACACATGGTGAAGGAATTTTAAAAATCCTTTTTCCACTGACCTCCCGCAAGCGGGAAACACATTGAAGGATCATTCATACCGCAGACACTCGATGGGGTCGAGTCGGGAGGCTTTGCGCGCGGGCCAGACACCGAAGATCAGACCGACGCCGATGGAGACAGTCAGGCCTGTTATGACGGCCCACGAAGGAATCGAGGCAGGCAAACTCGGAACGAGCAACATGATCAACTTACTGATGCCAACCGCCAGTACAACCCCGAGCACGCCTCCAAGAAACGTCAGCATCATCGCTTCAAACAGAAACTGCCGCACGATATCACGCCGCCGCGCGCCGATCGCTTTGCGCACCCCGATCTCCTTCGTACGCTCCGTGACGCTAACGAGCATGATATTCATCACGCCGATGCCGCCAACCAGCAACCCCAGACTCGAGATCGAGATCGCGATCAACCCAACCATCGCCGTGATGCTGTCAAACTGTTCGATAAACTTATCCGCCGTCTTGATATCGAAATTGTTCGGCTCGCCAAACTTCACCTGCCGCCGCCGCCGCAGAATCTCCTCGGCCTGCGTCAACGCTTCGACCACCTGCCCTGAACGCCCGCGGATGACGAGCAGCAAGTAACCCTTCGCAGGCGCGATCTTCTGCGCCGTGCGAAACGGAATGTAAACGGCATTATCTTCTTCGTTCTCGCCGAAGAAACCCGCTTTCCGCTTTTCCAGCACGCCGATGATTTCGAAGTTGTAACCACCCATGCGCACGTTCGTGCCGGCGATATTGTCCGAACCCGGAAACAGCGCTTCCGCGGCATTGACTCCGATAACCATCACGTTCGCGCGCTGCGAATCGTCTAACTCGGTGATGAAACGTCCTTCCTTCATGACGATATTCGTGACGTCCGCGTAGTTCGACGACACGCCTTGCGTGTTGCCCCAGCGATAGTTGCGGCCCTGGTAAGTGATGTTGTCGTCGAAAGGCCCGCCGCCGTAGCCGACGTTCGGCGCAATGTGCGCGACTTCCTCGACCGCTGACGCCTGCGCCTTGATCGCTTCCGCATCCGCGATCGTCAACGGGCGGCGTAGACGTTCGGAACGATCCTCGCCCGTGCGTGGACCGGTCGAAAGATGGAACGCGTAGATGTTGTTCGTTCCATACTCCTCGATCATCGCCACGATGTTCTGACGCAAACCGGTGAGAAGCGACGCAATGCAGATCGCGGTCATGACGCCGATGACGATTCCCAGCACCGTCAGGAAGCTGCGGAACTTGTGCCCGCGCACGCTGTCGAGCGCCATCTTCAGCGTCTCGCGCAAAATACCTTTCGGCAGTCGAAGCTTTGTCGCGTTAAGTCGCATGTGTCAGAGCCAGGATCGGGTCGAGCCGCGCCGCTTTAAACGCCGGATAGATTCCGGCGATCATTCCGATTACAGTCGAGACGATCAGCGCCAGCAGGATGTAACCGATGGTGATCGTCATCGTGATCGACGCCAGCGTCGTGATCAGTGTCGTGATTCCCCAGGCGACGAGTAGTCCCATAATTCCGCCGAGCGCGCACAGGATGCCCGATTCGATGAGGAACTGAAGCAGTATCTGCGTCCTCGTGGCGCCGACAGCCTTTCGCAGTCCGACTTCGAACGTCCTTTCGGTCACGCTCACCAGCATGATGTTCATCACCACGATGCCGCCGACGATCAACGTAATCAGCGTGATCGGAATGACGACCTTCGCGATCGCGCCCGTGAACTCGTCGATCTGGTTATTCAACTCTTCGACGTTGACGAGACCGAAATCGTCTTCTTCATTGCCGTTGAGCCGGTGCTTGATTCGCATGGCGACGCGGGCGTCTTCAATCGCGTTGTGAAACTTCTCGCGGGTTCGGGTCTTGCCGTGAATCTGTAGCCCGTTGCGTCCGAAGATCTGCAAATGCGTGGTGACGGGAATGTAGATGTGACGGTCGATCGAGTCGCCGAAGAACGCGCCGCGTTTCTCCTCGACGCCGACGACGCGCAACGGCAGCCCGCGGACTTTCAGCGTCTTGCCGATCGGATCCTGGTTCGGAAAGAACTTGTCTTTGATGTCGCCGCCGAGAACGACCACGAGAGCCGATCGCTTCACTTCGTCGTCCGAGATGAAGCGCCCGTTTTCGATGACTTTGTCTTCGATGTCGACCATGTTAGCGGTCGCGCCGAAGACCATCGCGCCGGGAAACTCGATGCCGTCCTGCCTTAGGTCAGTGCCGGCGCCGGCCGCCGCTCCAATCTCGTCGCACGAGCCGCAATGGTCGCGCACCCACTCGTAATCGTCCCAGTTCAGACGCTTGTTGCGCCGGTTCCGGCGTTCGAACTCCTCGTCGTCCATGTCGCCGGTAAACGCCATGCGGGCGATCATGAAGTGATTGCTGCCCAGAATTTTCGTGATTTTGTCGATGACGTAAGTGTTGAGCCCGCTGATCGACGCGCCGACCGTGACGACCGAAGCGACGCCGATGATGATGCCGATGAGGGTCAGGAATGCCCGCAGTTTGTGGGCAAAAATCGACTGTAGGGCGATTCTTAGGGCGTCAGAAAAGAAGGATACAAATGCTCTCATTGAAAACCCGGACGGTTGTCGAGTCCGCTGCCTATACGCGACTAAAAGCCACGAAGTTCAACTGGTAAGACGCCCAATCCGGGTCTTCTATTAACAGCTAAGTTAGTTCATCAGCAGTTTCTACGGATTTGATCTTGAATTTATCCGCCCAGCGGATGCGCCCGGTGACCTGCATCACCACGAACAGCGTCAGCACCGAGCCGATCGTGATGGACAGTCCCGTGAAGCCCTTGAGGAAGAAGGCGTACGAGAACATCACGAGGTAGATAAACTGCGCCAGCGCCGCCTCGCGGCTTGCGAAGCGGATACCCACCACCAGCCGCAGATAACTCACTACCAGGAAGATCGACACGGCGGCGGCAATCGCAAACGAAGCGTGAATCGAGATGTGATCGACGAGATACGCGAGCAGCAAGTGAAAGGAGAAGAACGCGGCAGCGAGGAAAAAGTAGTTCATGGGGTGAAGGTCGATGCCGCGCATCGTTGTGATGATGAGCATGAGGAAGAAAAAGAAGAAGAGTGACACGGGGGCGAAGAAACTTATGCGGCCAGCCAGCGGGCCGGGCTGGAGTTTTTCCGGCATTACCATCGCGATCTGATAACCGGAAAGCAGGTTCTTGTACGTCCACCTCAGGTTCCAGCCGTTGCCGGTTTGTGTCTTTTCAGACGGCGAAAGCGTGTTGTCCGGGAAGTCGATGTCTTTGAAGTTCGTGGTCATGTTGAGCGTGAAGTCGCGCACCTGCGATACGTCTCCATGGCCGAAGCTGTAACGCCACTGGTTCAGTCCCTGCGAGCTGTACCCGACGGTCAACAGGGCCGTTTGGCCGCCGCCGACTTTTACGACACTGCTGGCGGCGTTTTCCAGCGCCGTGATTGCGGCGGGATTTCCATCGACCGCGAACGTCAGGTTGTCGTAAATCGCCTGAGTGGTGGGGAACTTCAGATCGAACTGGACCCATTGCTCTTTATCGCTGGGGTTTTTGAACGCGTAATGGCCCATGAAGTCGACTTTGTAGGTGCTGTACCAGAGGAGACCTTTTTGCCGGTGTCCAAGATCGAGCTTGACGTCGATCCTGGTGGCGTCCAGGGGCAGTGAAGTGACCACCTCTTCCTTCACTGTCTGCACGACTTTCTTTCCGTTCTCCGTGGTCTCGACCTTCTTTGGGACCTGCGTCTTGAAGAAAGCCGTGGGTGGCTGCTGATCGTGTTGCGTGCCCCAGGTGGATTCCACCTTGCTCGACGAAATAAAACTCGAATCATACGTACGCGACATGATGGTAGCGCCGAGGATGGTCCAGGCGACTGTGGCGACGATGAAAATGAATATGATGGCGATCATTTTCTTCAACATTATCGATACTCCTTAGCGACCCTTTATTTGTTTAGCTCAATCGGTATTACTGTTCGTCCGGAAATTCTGGTCCACCGGCGGCAACCGCACAATGTGGTGATCCACAGAACGCGGAGTTCATGTCCACATCCGGGAAGGAACCGCGTCCAAAGAAAACGTGACGGGCGACGCGGTTGAGTAATGGGACACGCAGAATTGCGCAACCGAGTTCCAGAAATTGCGGGTGATCGAAAGAGGAGGCAATGCGGCGGGCCCATAAACGCGAGGCGAAACGCGCTCTGAACAGCTCTCCGGAGTAGGCCTGGAGAACTTGCGCGTTGCTGCTCGAGAGATATTCGGCGACGACCTTCGCGGCAAACGTAGAGAGGCGCATACACGGATCGAGCCCGCCGGCAGTCAGCGGCGAAACGGCCCCCGCCGCGTCGCCGATCAGCAGACCATGCGTGTTCGCGATGTTTCTGAGTACGCCGCCGACGGGGATGTATCCCGCGCGACGTTCGATCCGTTTGGCGTGACGCAGATCGATCAGGTGCGTGACGCGGGCGCGGAACGTTTCCAGTGCTGACGGCGGATCGAAGCGCGACGCGTAGCCGCCGACGCCGAGGTGCGTCTCTTCGCCGTCGTGTGCGATCCATGCGATGTAACCCGGCGCGAGTTTCGGGTCGAGGAAGCAGAGCAGCCGTGGCGGACCATCCAACCGCGCGCCTTCCAAGACGCTTTCGATGCCGACGATCCACTCGCGATTCAGATCGAGTTTCAAATCGCGTGCGACACGAGAGCGCGCGCCGTCAGCGCCGATCAGGTAGCGTGTAGTGATGGCCCGAGTTGAGGAGCCAGTGCCGAGTTGGACGGTTAAGTTGGCGTTCGTTTCCGAGTGGTTCAGGTAAGTTGTTTCGGGAAGCCAGCGAACACCGGCGAGCAGGCACTGCTGCAAGTAGCGCTGGTAGAGTTGGGCCATGCGTCCGATGCGAAACTCGTCGTGCTCGCTGACGAATTCGATGGACCTGAGCCGTGGTGAATAAAGTGTGACGTGTTTGACTGGTGGTCCCAGGCAGTCGTTCGGGAGATCGAAGTCGACGAGCGTGCGGCGGACGAAGATACCGGTCGTGTGGATCTTCTGATCGAGCGCATTTTTGCGATCGACTAGAAGGACTTTCACGCCTTGCCGGGCGAGCAGGCGGGCACACTGTAGACCGGCGAGTCCGGCGCCGATGATGGTTACGTCATAGCGATCCATAGCTTCCTCAAAGCTCTTTGCATCGCAAAGTCAAAAGACAAAAAAAGAGACGGGTCGGCACTTAACTGTTTCGCATTTGCTTGATCAGCGATTCCATGTGACTGACGTAGTTCTCGAGCGCGCTGCGGCCTGCGGCGGTCAGTTTGTATTCCGTTTTCGGCAAGCGGCCTTCGAAGAACTTCGTGCAGGAGATGTAGCCTGCTTCTTCGAGTTTGCGCGCGTGTACGCTGAGATTACCGTCGGTCGTATTCATCAGATTTTTCAGATCGCTGAAGGTGAGCGACTCGTTCGCGGCGAGTGCGCTGATGATTCCCAGGCGCAGTCGCTCGTGGATCAAGCGGTCTAGATTCGGCGCGGCGCTCTTCTCCTTCGCCGGCTGCGCGTTGTGAACTTCAGCAACCGGTTTTTGGGGGACCGTCTTTTTAGCAGTCGATTGTTTAGCCACCGTATTTCCTCACAATAATAGCCCCGAACACTAGGTGCAGGCCGCCGAAACCCGCGGCCATGAACCAGTTCGAGTAAGCGGGAGAGAACAGCGCAAGAGCGCCAAGAGCCATCAGGCAGATTCCCATGATTGGCACGACTCGGACGGAGTACATGCCGCCAGTGATCACGCCGGTTCCGTAAAGCAGCAGCCACACGCCGGGGATGACGTTAGTTAGTCCGGCCTGGACGAGCATGATCGTGAGCAGTCCGCCTGCGATCATTGGCGGAGTCAGGCTGAAGACTGCTTTGCGGCCAGGACCGGAGCCAAGCGGCATGTCGATGGCGCGTGCTTTTCGGTCCATGGACCAGCCGGCGATCAGGAGTGAGATGAGCCCTTCCGCGAACCAGACCGCGATCCAGCCGTTGAATGTCGCCTGCTGGGCTGCGATGACGCAGGCGAGCAGGGCGGTGATACCGATGGCGATCGAGCCGAAACCGGAGATACCGGTGAAAGCCGTGGCGCGCTCCATCGTTTCGCGGATGTAGCGCAGGTTGTCCATGGCCCGGTCGTGCAGGGCTGGCGGTTCGGTCTGGGGTTTTGGGACGAGTGGGATGGGCTTCATCGTACAGGCATCTTACGCCTGCGCCGAGACTAGCGTCAAGTACTTTGCCTAGTAAAGACGGTGTGCGTTAGGCCGCGCTACCGCAGCACTCACACTTACCCGCCGGCGCCGGCGGCTTTTTCGCCGCTGAACTCGTAGGTCAGGTGCAGTTTGAGGGAGCCTTCATGGATGTCGGCGCGGACGTCTTTGGCGCGCGCTCTGACGGCGCCGTTGCTGGCCGCGACGGGAATTGCCAGCGACAGTTGCGGCTCGCTCACGAGCACCAGCGGATTGACGCGCTGATTGATCGCGCCCTGCACGAAGACGGTGAGGAAGTTGTTAGTGATCGGATTGACGCCCTCGAGGTTCACACCCTGCACGTCGACGTAGCCATACACCGTCTGCCGCGCCTGGTCGAATGACAACTTGATCGCCGTCTGCGCCCAACCTTTGAACTGAAGGCACTGCCCGGCGAGGCTATAACTTCCGGTGAACGCTAACGGCGCGTTAACCGTACCGTTGTGAAACTGAACTCCCGTCTTCACACCACTCGTTTCCGGAAGCAACGTGATCGAGTTCGTACACCCGCCCTGAAAAAGCGCGGGTGTGATCTGCTCGTCTGTTTGGCCGTCAACGCGGCTGAGGTTAAACGTAGGAGTCCCCAAACCCGAAAACGTTGTCGCCAGCACCGCATCGATGAAACTCTGTTCGAGACTCACGACGACGGTGGCTGGCGGCATTCCTCCCTGGTCCGGCGGCTTCACCGCAGTCCCCGGCGCGGACTTGGCAGGCGGCGCGCCGAGAAAGAAGATCGCGCCGCCGGCGCCCAGCAGTATTCCCAGTAGAAGAATGACAACGTATCGCATTTAGTGCTCCTTATCTTGGCGACACAGTTGCGGCCGGCGAGATCGTGCCGGTCGGTGTTGGTGACGGCGGCGGCGGTGCTGTATTCATATTCGTCAACAGCGTTCGCAGCACTGCCGCAACGGTGTTCGTGACGGCGTCCACCTGCGCCCGCACTTGTTGTTCGGAAACTTTAGTCAATCCAGTCGGCACTTCAAACAGCGACGGTTCGACGGTCGTCGTGATGTTGCGCATCTCGGCGACGATCTTCGCGCCCTTCACGCCCTGAACGTTACCACTTGCTTCACTGAAAAGCTCGGCGCGAAGCGGCAGTCCGGTTTCCTTATCGACAAAGACAAACGCATCGGTCCTGACTTCGCCGGCGGAAGTTTGCGTCTGCGACGTTCTCGCGTAGCGATACTTCACGGCCGTCCGGCCATTCACGTTCTCTTCACCGGCAGGTTCGATGCCTTGCAGCTTGTCGAGGTACGCGACGAGTTGGCCCGGCGTCATCAGTTTATGAAGTTGGAAGCCGGTTGCCGCCGGAGTCAGCTCGGCATACTGTTTTCGCCCCGGCGAAATCGCGTAATGCTTGCCCTCATGGTCCAGGTATATTAAATCGGAGCCGTCGGGTAACTTAAACGAGACACGACGATCATTGCCGCTGCGGGCCACGTCCGCCGACAACGTCGGAATGCCGATCGTTTTTTCGCCGCCTTCCGTTTCAGCGGTAAAGACAAGCGTCGCGCGATAAGTGTCAGGCTCGCGCGCCGCGATAGTCGATGGCGGCGCGGTGGTCACGTTGGCGTTCGTATTCACCACGCTGGTATTCGTGTTGATATTCGTATTTATGTTCGCGTTGGCCTCTGGACCACGGGCGCAACCACTCATAGCGATAACGAAAGTTGAAATAGCCAGGACGATAACGACGATTGGCCCCCTGGCGCCGGTATTTTTCATCTTTGCACTCTCCGCAGGATTCGCGCTCACGCGCGACGTTAACTTACCGAGGGGGTGAATAGGGTAGGGCCATAGCATAGCATGGGCGAGAAGAACTCAGAAGAGGGCAGTATTTTTGCCTGGTCTTTGAGTGTAACAAAGTGTTGACTTCGCATTGCTTTTGACATAGAAGCACAGCGCTCGGCCTAAAACGTCTGCGGGGTTTTCTACATGAAACAAATTGCGTTGGTCTTGTTCATCGGTCTTGCCCTCTCCCTCTGCAATCTCTCGGAAAGATTTAAAAAGAGCAGTTCGAACTCCACGCCTTCGACTTCGGTCAGCGATAACGAAGCCAGTCCGGAACGTGGTGTAGCTACGCCGGTCCAAATGGCGGCGCTGGCCGGAGGCAAGGAAGCGAAGTGGGACAGGCAAGGGATGTCGTTTACGCTGCCGGCCGGTTGGACCGAACTGACGAACGAGTCGAAGATTTTCTCGTGGCGCTCGACTGACACCGCGTCGCTGAACGTAAATATCTCGCCGATGGACGAGACTTTTCCTGTCGACATCAGCATTAAAGCGTTTTACGACGGTGCGAAGACGCGCGCGAAGAACGGCGAAGTCGACGAGTTGAAGTGGGTGGAGATCGACGGGCTGAAGGGGGTTCAGTTTCGCGAGGCGAATCCCGAGAAGCCTGACGGCATCAGGCGATTACAGTGGATGGCGTATCGGAAGTACCTGGGCCAGGTGCAGCTCGTGAACGTGATGCTGGCGAGTGAAGGCAAGGACTTCGAGCGTCACAAAGAGGCGATGTACGGCACTCTTTACTCGATGAAGATCGCGCACTGAGATTTTTTGAAACGTTTTGGTGCGTTAAGTCATAAGGAATAGGCGTGGCACTACGAGTAACGCTCCCCGCCCAGAGGAGGTTACAGCGGCAAACTGCGGTGGATTGCCCCACACGATCCGCAGCCCTCACCGATGTGACGAAGGGGCATGCCTCAAATGCCTTGAACGGCGAGCGACTGTGAATTCACAAGTCGCTCGTCTGTTTTTGCACCACAAGAAGGCACAAAACGCGTTAACACAAAAGGCACAAAAGACACAAAAGGCACAAAAGAGAAAACCAGGGTCAGGCGCACAGGACCAGGTTCAAAGCACAAAGAACCAGGTTCAAAGCACAAAGAACCAGGTTCTAAAAGTTTAGTACCTGGTTCTTTCTTGTGCCTTTTGTGCTTTTTGTGCCTTCTGTGTTAACGCCTTCTGTGCCTTTTTGTGGCTACTGCTTGCGGATGTAGTTTCGGTGGACCCAGTTGTCTTTGTCGCTGCGGTCCTGAGTCTCGAAGAAGATGTTCTTGTCGTCTTCCCGGGTGACGAGCTTGACGCGGCGAGTCACGTCTTTCGTCGCGGCGGTTGCACGTTCCGACTCACCCAGGAACGTGTGCACGGTCTCCTCGGCGACCGGCTGCGGCGCTGCTTTTTGATTCAACTCGGCAATCGCTTCCACGGCGCTCGCCTTCAGTAACTTGGGCCACAGTTTCACGAACAACGATCGCGACGCATAGACGTCCGCGCTATTCACGTGACCATTGATCGCGAAGACGTATCCGATCACGTCAGTCTTTTTCCCCACTATCCCTGAAAGCGCCCTGACGTACTCCGCGGTCGTCTCTTTAACCTTCGGTGTTTCAACGGACAGTTCGTAGCTCGACGCCGACCTCGCCGCGATGACGCTGCGGTCAAGGTTCGCGGCCAACTTCTCCTGGGCCACTTTCACGTTTTCCCACACAGCTTGCTGCGATCCGGCGCGTTTCGCCGCCAGCTTCAACTCCTTCGTCGCGACGGAGTTCTCGGAACTGCTGAACGACGCGGGCGCCTCATTTGCTCTCGGGCTCCATCGGCCCGACTCGACGCAGAACGCCGAGATCGGCATGCGTCCCGACCGCGGCGGAACGATGAAGTCAGTCGATATCATCCGATCCTGCTCGCCGCCGCGAACGACGTCGCCCGCTTGCACGTAGATATCCTGGTTGGACAGGTTTCGAATGGCGAGCTCGTTGACGTCTTTGGTCTCGTAGACGATCACCTTTTTCATAGCGAGTGCTTCCTGGAGCGTGAGGAAGTTTTTACCGGGCATGAGCTCTTTGCCGTGAACGAGAAAGATCGTGAGGTTCTTGTGCGTGTACGGACCAGAGATTCGGTAAGCCGACCTGGGCTGCGATGACGAATCCTGAGCGTTGGCTTTGATGAAGAGTCCTACTGGGAGGGCGATCAGCAGACTCAAGACTGCGATCTTGATTACATGGTTTGGCTTCATTGTCGTACTCCTCGATAGTTGGGTCACACGGATGGAAGAACGAACGATGAGGAGACTTCTTGCAAGCTGAGACGAGCAGGCGTATCGTGCGCGTTGCCCTACAGCGGACCGACCGTACGAAAAACTGCACCTGCAAATGCAGCCTTCGAGGGAAATCCTCTTGATCTTGATCGTGGTCTGAGATAATTTCAGCCTGTTTTCCCGTAACCACGTCTTTTAACCCTCTCGCCTGGACTTCCGAACGCGGTACTCAACGGACGAGGAGATGTTGCTATCACACAAGATCAATTAGATGCTTTATTGAGCTGGTTAAGTGACGATCGGGAGCTTGCAGCCAAAAAGTTCGAGATCATCCGAACAGGACTAATCCGGGTCTTTGTATCCAGGGGTTTTAGTGACGCTGAAGACCTCGCGGACGAAGTGTTCGACCGCGTCGCCATGCGACTGCCCGACATCCGCGACACCTATGAGGGCGAGCCGGCGCGCTACTTCCACGGCGTGGCCCGCAACGTCTTCCGAGAGCATCTCCGGCGCAAGGAGTTGACCCTCGAAGTTCCCGTGACCTGGGTCGAGCCGGAACCCACAAGTGAAGAGAGAGAATGCCTGGAGAAATGTCTCCAGACGCTGCCCGAGCCGAAACGGGATCTGATCCTCGACTACTACCTTTACGAGGGTCACCAGAAGATCGAACAGCACAAGCAAATGGCTGCTGAGCTGGAGATTAGCGACGGCGCCCTGCGGGTCCGAGTTCACCACATTCGGGTCCGCCTCGAGGTTTGTGTACAGGAATGCGCCACCGGAAAGAGGGTAACGAAAATGCGTCCAAGAGCCATGGTAGGTAAGGGTTCTAACGGGGGGTTAAAACCATCAATCAGCAGCGAAACAATCAATTAAGACAATATCTTCTTGGCCAGCTCACCGAAGCCGAGGAAGATGAGGTCGAGATTCGGCTCTTGTCCGAACCGGATTATTCTGAAGAGTTAGACCTGATGGTCGACGAAATGATCGACCAGTACCGTGCCGGCGAGTTCGACGGAGAAGAGTTGGAGCAGGTAAGAACGTACTTTTTCAGGTCAGAAGCCCGACAGGAGAAGCTTCGCTTCGCGATTGCACTAGACGAGCGCAAGAAACGCATTGCCGGTAACGGCGCAGGCGCCGGCAAATCGACGCCGCCGGCGACAGTTACTCACCTGCACTCGGGAAGACGATCGTTTATGCCGTATCTGGCGACCGCCGCGATAACTCCTTACGTCGCGATCGCCGCAATGATTCTAGTCACCGCAGGCCTGGGTTATGTAGCCTGGAACTCGCTGCGTACGCCGTCTCAGTCTGATTTGGATCGCGGACTCGTCGCGTTTCAGACTGCGTATCGCGAGGAACGGCCGGTTGACGTGCGACTTTCCAGTCTCAACTACGCACGGCTTCCCAACCAGCGCGGCGACGCGGTGAAAGTAGACGAGCTTCAACGCGACCTCGCCGCAAGCTCACTGCTGAAAGCCGTTTCCGATAACCCAAACGCCGCCGCTCCACATCACGTGCTGGGTCAGTACTACACAGCCCAACGCGATTTCGATCGCGCATCGAGGGAACTCAACGCCGCCCTCGCATTGGAGCCGCAAAACGCGAAGATTCACAGCGACCTCGGCGCGGCGCTGCTGGAACAGGGAAGGATTCAGCAGTCAGGCGCCGAAAAGGGCAAGGAGTTCGAGACCTTCGCCAAGAGTCTTCAGCACCTTCAAAAAGCGATTGAGTTGGACCCCAATCTTCTCGAGGCTTATTTCAATCGCGCGCTGTTGCTCCAGCACATGACGCCGGGTGTACAGGCCGCCACGGCCTGGAAGGAATATCTCCAGAAGGACTCGACCTCGCCCTGGGCCGACGAAGCACGGCGCAACCTCAAGAACATCGAAGCCGAGCACACGTCGAGAGGTATCAGGGACGACGTTAAAGACCTCTTAAAGGCGCGTAACGAAGGAAACGACGACGGCGCGTGGACGTTGATTAGTGACAACTACACGACCGCCGGAAACGCGATCACGAACTACCTCGTCGACGCGTATTTTGGAATAGAGCGCTCCGACCTCGGCCCCGGAGACAGCCTTGCCGCGTTGGAGCTCGTCGCCAGGCTCGAAGCGAGCCGCGCCAACGATCGTTACACTTCCGATCTCGTGAGTCAGTTCTCACGAGCGCCGCCCAAGGCGAGAGCTTCATTCACCCAGGCCCGCCGTCACATGCGCCTCGCATACGCACTGTTCACCGACTCGAAATACCAGGAAGCTATCGAAGAGTACCGCAAAGCCAAACGCGCTTATGAGCTCGCAGGCACGCCCAGTGGAGTCACGTTTGTCGAGTACAGACTGGCGCACTGTTACCTGTTCCTGCCGAATCACGATGAAGCTCGGCGCCTTCTTAGCCGTCTCCTGCCCGTATGCGAGTCGCAGCAGTATCGCTGGATGTTTGCGCACAGCCTTTCCAGCATGGCCCACGCCGACGCCGATAGTTACGAGTATTCGACGGCACTCGAGTATGCCGAGCGGGCACTGAAACAATTTGAAGAGATCGGCGACGCTAACGGGATGGTGAAGTGTCTGACGCAGTTTGCCGACTTCAATCAAGCGCTGAACCGGGTCAGTCGAGCTATGTCGTACTTCAGTAAGGCGCTGGCGATTGCTTCCAGCCGGCCGGTTGAGCCGATGCGGCGTTGGCCGCTGCTGGCGGGTATCGGCTTCTGCATGAGCGCGTCGCAGGCATATCAGGCCGCGATCTTCTATCAAAAGGAAGCGCTCGCGACTGCCGTCGAAATGAAACGTCCGCTTCCGATCTCGCGTTCTTACAGTTACCTCGGTTCTGCTTACGCGACCATCGGGATGTTTAGCGAAGCAGTGAACCAGGCGAAAAATGCTTTTGCGCTCGGCCGAAGTCTTCAGGACAGGAGTGCCGGCCTCGACATAATGGCCAACTCGTCGCTGCAACTCGGCGACATTCAGCGCAAGGCCGGCGACTGCGGCAAGGCAATTGAAGAGTACGACGCAAGCCTCAGGTATTACAGCCAGATCAAGTTTTCCTACTTCAGCTACAGCGCGTACAAGGGAAAGCTTCAGTGCTTCATGGCCAACTCGGATCACGCAGCCGTCGACAGCGAACTGTTGCGAGTCATGCGCCTCTCCGAGCAGTATCGCTCGAAGATCACGACCGAGAGCCAACGAAACAGCTTCTACGACATGGAGCACGGCGTTTACGATCTCGCCATCGCGCACGAGATCGCCACCAACGACAAGATCAAGGCGTTCGAGTATTCGGAAGAGAGTAAGGGAAGATCGCTGCTGGATGCGGTGCGGCGCGGCGCGACCGTTCGCGGCACGGGCGCTGAGCTCGAAGTGAAACTGAAAGCCGTGTCGCATTCGCTCACCGCCGGCGAGCTCATGAAGAAGATGCCGCGCAACGCGCAGATCTTGCAGTACGCGGTCCTGGACGATCGGCTGGTGATGTGGGTCGTGACGACTTCCGGACTCGAAGCGGCGGTGTCGCCGGTTCGTGCGCAGGTATTGGATCAGAAGGTCCGGGCATTTCTCGACACCGTCATCCGGCCTCCGAAGGATTCGCAGCCATACAATCGCGCGCTCGCCGAAGAGTTGTATGGCATATTGGTGGCGCCAGTTAAGAATCTGCTGACTGATTCCGCACCGTTGTGCATCGTCGCCGACAAGATGCTCAACTTTGTGCCTTTTGCGGCGCTTGTGTCGCCTGAGAGTAAGAAGTTTCTGATTCAGGATTACCGGCTGTGCTTCGCTCCGAGCTCGAGTGTGTTTGTTTATCTATCGAGTGCCGCCGAGGGCAAGGCGGCTCAAGTGGAGGAGAGTTTGTTGAGCGTCGGCAATCCAAACTTCAGCCGGGCCAGGTTTGCGTCGTTGCAGGATTTGCCCGCCAGCATAGGCGAGGCACGAGAAGTTGCTCGTTTTTATCGCGAGCCGAAGCTGCTGGTTCGCGACGACGCGCGCGAGTCGAACATCAAAGCGGCGCTTGAAACAGCCGACGTCGGACACTTTGCGATGCACTACGTTCTGAACGAACAATCGGAAATGCTTTCCGGTTTTCCGTTGGCGCTGGAAGAGGACGAGTCGTTGGTCGATCGTGGTTTCAATGGTTTTTTGCAGTCGTATGAAATCTATCGTTTGAATTTGCGGCGCATGCGGCTGGTAGTGCTGTCGGCGTGCAGCACGGGGATTGAGCGCGAATATCAGGGAGAAGGCGCTGTGGGCGCCGTGCGTCCTTTCTTAGTTGCTGGAGTTCCAACGGCGGTGGCGAGTCTGTGGCCGGTTGATTCGGATGCGACGGCCGAGTTGATGATCCGTTTTCATAAACACCGGCGTCAGAGCTCCCAGCCGGTGGTCCAGGCATTGCGCAAGGCGCAGATCGAGATGCTGCAAGCCGCGGACAAGCCTGCGCAGCAACATCCTTACTACTGGGCGCCGTTCGTCGTAATCGGAGGACTTTCTCCCTACTAACAAAAACAGGTGGAAACCGCATTGCAAACAGAAGGAGAAAACACCAATGCCTTTCACTGAGACAGAAGTACTGAACGAGACCCCTGACGTAAACATCTTTTTCAGCGGTCTTTTAGTCATGGAGCCGGTGGGCAACGACGCCTGCCAGATCTTCGTCAACGCCAGCGCTCCGCGTCACCATTTGACGATCGAAGTGCGACGTAAACGGCAAGGACGCCCCGACGACTTGTTGATGCGGCACATCGGCCCCCTCGCTTTTGTAAGCCGCGATCAGGCCGGTGAGGTGCCCCTCCACGGCATGATCATTCGCAAGGTTGACGGGCAAAATGCGGTCAAAGCTTTTGCTCCCACGAACCCACCGCCGGACGGGACGTCGCGTGCATTCAACCTCGCCATCGACATGGCGAGAGCCGACCTGCACGGACAAAATCGCGAGCTCGAACCGGCAGTCGCAGGCCAACCCCCGAAGAAGCTGCTGGACGTAGACCCGTTAGGCGGCCGTCCCAGCATACTGCTCGAGGATGGAGTCCTTTACACGGCTGCGAAACACGAGCCCCATCCCGAGTTCAAAGTCATGCTGAAGAAGCCGGACGGCAGCGAGCAGGAGATGCGTCCTTTTGCACGCCTGATCGGCGCGGCCATCACGCTGGAGGAAGGCAGCCACGTAGTAATTCTGTGGCGTCAACAAGGCAAATTAGAGCGGTTGCAGTTAGCGAAAATGCCGGGGGTGACTTACGAGATCTACATCGTCAACGATCCGCTCTTCGAAAGCGATGCGATCGCTGACGTCGTAAGAAATCCCAGACATGATGAGTTCGCTGAGTACTACAAGATACTTCACCGCGTGCCCACGAATGAACAATTCCGGTTGCGGATTAAACAGCCGGATCCAAATACACCACCACCACCACTAGACCGCGGTTCGACCAGACTCCCCTGCATGCCGGTGGTCGTAGGTGGCGGCGGCGATTAACCCGCCCAGAAGGAGACAAGCCCATGGCTATCGGTAAATCTGTTCATGTAGGCGTCAATAAGGCCCAGGACAATTTTGGCGTCAATAAACTTTCTGGCTGCCGACTCGATGCCGAGAAGATGTTTGAAATTGCCGAGACACAGGGATTCCAGGCCAAGCCGCCCTTGATCGATGGGGAGGCCACTTTCGAAGCCGTCAGAAACGCGATACTAGAGGCCGCCGAAGCCCTGGAGGCCGGCGACATTTTCCTCTTTACGTTCGCTGGACATGGAAGCTTCAACGGCACCGCCGACGACGAGGAAGATTTCCAGGACGAGATAATGCTGCTTCACGACTGTCTGCTCCCGGACAATTACCTGCGGCGCAAGCTGTGGTCGAAGTTCAAACAAGGCGTGCGCATTCTCGGCATTGCGGATTGTTGCCACAGCGGCACGGTGCTGATGTCTGCGCCGGTGGGCCTCGGAGCTGGAATCGGCGCGCTCAGCGGTCTCGGCGGAGCCAGCGGCGCGGCCGTGAATGCAAGAGTTCGGTCTCGCACTCGACCGCGTTGGACACAAACAACGGAGAAGGATCGGGATCTCAATCGGGGTATTACCGCGAAGCAACGAGCAGGGGTCCGAAAAGGCAACCCCGAGCTCCACAAGATGATGGACGAGGAAATGCTGTCAATCGAAGGCGATCAACTGAAGGCGAGGTTGTTAACACTTGCTGCCTGCAAGGACAATGAGTTCGCCAAGGACGGTGCGGACAATGGTGCGTTCACCGCGCGACTGCTCGAGGTTTGGAACAGCGGTGAATTCGGCAACTATAAAGACTTCATGGAGGAGATTGGAAAGACGTTCAATGGTCCAGACTCGCTCCAACATCCGACAATCCAGACCGGCGACGCCGACGAGGAGTTCATCAATCAGAAACCGTTTACCATCGCGGCCGGACCTGATGATCTGAGTGGCGACTGACGTTTTACCCGTGGAGCGTGGGCGGGTCGGCGTGAGGTACGAAGCACATGCGGCAACGCGCTTCGTACTTGTCGGCCGCGCCCACGGCGACGCGTTCCTCGGATTCGAAGGTGCGCTGCGAGTAGTTCGCCGGTTGGCCGCACTTCATGCAGATCGCGTGTGTCTTGGTGATGTACTCCGCGATTGCGAGTAGTTGCGGCATCGGCTCCCACGGCTTGCCTGTGTAGTCCTGGTCCAGTCCGGCGATGATCACGCGCACGCCGCGGCCGGCGAGCTCGTTAGCAACGAACACCAGATCGTTATCGAAAAACTGACCTTCGTCGATGCCGACAACTTCCGTGTCGGCATCAACCCTCTCCAGTATCTCTGCCGCCGATCGACTGTTCGCGGATTCGTGTCGCATCTCGGAGTGCGAAACGATCTGGTTCTCCGCGAAGCGCGAATCCATTTCGGGTTTGAACACCTGCACCTTCTGACGCGCGATCTTTGCGCGGCGCAAGCGTCGTATCAGCTCCTCCGACTTTCCTGAAAACATCGAGCCGGCAATCACCTCGACCCAACCCGCGTTCGCGCGGGAGTGCGGCGGTGGTTCATCGTGGTTCACTTGTGCGACTAGTTCATCCATTCTGGTTTTTATTGAACGTATATTTTCGGATTGTAAAACGGTGCAAAGGCGGCGATCAGAGCCAGCTCGAAACTCATCGAACGCGTCACGAGATCGCGCGAGAGCACGCCCCACGCGCCTTGTTTGCTGCGAACGTCTCGCCCTCCGGTCACTTCGTCCATGACAGAACCGAGCTCGCGCCGGCCTTCGACGACCCGCTTCACGATGTCCGGCGGCACTGAAACCGACGGCGCGGCGCCGAACGCGCCTCGTTCGCCGTCAGTCGCGTAAGCCCAGCCTCGCAGAAACGTATGCCACTCGCCGTTGATCGACACGGAGTGAAAGCCGCCTTCGAGACCAACGTAAATGTCGGCTTCGAGTCGTCTGCTTTTCAAAGATTCCTGAACGGCGAGCGCGCGTTCGAGTGCTCCCTGCATCAACTGCCAGTCAGTCAGCGGCATCGCCGGCACGCTCGTTTCGACGCGCCGGGCGACGACGTTCGCGTTGGCCCAGGCCGAGTCGATGGCCGCGACACGAGCGACGCTGGCGCGCACAGCCATGATCTTGGCGGCGCGATCAGACCCCAGGGCTATGGTTTTCATGATCTGTGTTCTGAAAAACACGGATGATAACTAATTACGTTGCGACTCGAAAGGGGTGCTTGACTTTAGTTTTCACGGTTGCTGTAATCGATTTCGATGATGATCGAAGAACTAGTTTACGACTGGAACACGGTTGAGCCCGCGCTCACCCCGCCCAACCGGCATATCGGCATTGACGACGAAACTCTGCGCGACGGATTGCAGTCGCCGTCGGTCTCCGAACCGCCCGTAGAACAGAAACTCGAACTGCTTCACCTCATGGAAGCGCTCGGCATCGACACCGCCGACATCGGCTTGCCCGGCGCCGGCGGAACACACGCCGCCGGAGTCGAACGGTTGGCCCAGGAGATCGCGCAGCAGAAAATGAAGATCCGGCCAAACTGCGCCGCGCGCACTCATCGCAACGACATCATTCCGATCGCCGAGATCTCGCAGCGCGCGGGCATCGCAATCGAAGCGTGCACGTTCATCGGTTCGTCGTCCGTGCGGTTCTTTGCCGAAGACTGGACGCTCGAGCGCTTGTTACAGATGACGGAGGAAGCAGTCTCATTCGCCGTCGCACAGGGCCTGCCCGTGATGTACGTGACCGAAGACACGACCCGCGCCAAACCCGAGACGATTCGCGCGCTCTACACGACGGCTATTCGCTGCGGTGCGAAAGCAGTTTGCGTGTGCGATACAGTCGGGCATTCGACCCCGGACGGCGCGCGCGCGGTGGTGAAGTTCGTTAAGAACATCATCGAGGAACAGGGCGGTAATATTCGTCTCGACTGGCATGGGCACCAGGATCGCGGGCTTGGAGTGATCAATTCGCTCGCGGCAATCCAGGGCGGCGCCGATCAGGTTCACGGCTCCGCGCTCGGCATGGGCGAACGCGTCGGCAACACGCCGCTCGACCAGTTGCTGGTGAATCTCAAGCTGC
Source organism: Pyrinomonadaceae bacterium (assembly GCA_035649995.1). GTDB lineage: Bacteria > Acidobacteriota > Blastocatellia > Pyrinomonadales > Pyrinomonadaceae > PSRF01. Next base: position 19,438 of record DASRIM010000519.1, read on the forward strand.
TCGGCTGGATCGACAACGATCTCTCGCGTCTCGGCGAGTACTGTGAAACCGCCGCACGGGCCTGCAACTGGACGGTGCCGTGCAACTATCCCGTCTTTGGACGCGACGCGTTTCGGACGGCGACCGGCGTACACGCGGCCGCGGTCATCAAGAGTT
>DASRIM010000520.1:0-6741 GCA_035649995.1 Pyrinomonadaceae bacterium
TGGTCCAGTATCGCAAAGTGAAAGAAATTCGCGTGCAGCAGGAGTTGCTGGTCACCACGCTGCGCGACCGATCTCAGCTCGCTTATCTTCGCTACACCGGAGGAGTCGATACGCTGCTCAACGCACTTGATGCCGACCGCGATCTGTTCGATGCTGAACTAAACCTGGCGCAAACAAAACGCAACGAGCTATTGTCGCTGGTCCAGCTTTACAAAGCGCTCGGCGGCGGCTGGCAACAATGATCTGTTACATCAGTCCATCGGCATCGATTTCCGCGGTCGTGCGATCCTTGCGTCGAACGGGCTCGGGCACGCGTCGATCGTGGGCTGATAACAGGTCGGTCGTTGCTTCGGTAACGGAGACGTTCTCGCGCGCCGGCGGTAAAGCAGTCGTCACTGCCGAGGAAACAAAAACGGGCTGCGTGTTAGCGGCAACACTCTTGGGTGACTTTGGATTCAATGCGCGGTGAAGTTGCCACGAGCCCTGAATCAACAGAAACAGCGCGTAAATGGCGCACGGAAGGGAGACCCAGAGTAGAGGCCAGTAGATCCTTGGGCCAGGAATAATGAAAAACAGTGCAACAAGCACGAGCGCGGACAGCATCATGGTCATTCCGAAAAAGATGTTGTGATAGCTACCACGTGTGCCACGCGTCAGACGCAGCACCTCGAGCTCCGGCACATCCAGCACGAACGGCGCCCCACAACGCCGGCAGAAGTGTGATTCATCGGTGACTTGAGTTCCACATGCGCGGCAAGCCGAGATCGCCAGTCGCTCGGTAGCCAACGCCGCGATCGCTTCAGCTTCCCGCGCCAGCGTCTGCCTGTCGCCGCCGGTCATCCGCATGTAGCTCTTGATCTCGTAGTTAAACGTCGCCATTACGGCCACGTTGTTCGTCTGCTTCAACGCGATCGTGAGCGTAGTCGGATAATCGAGAGCATTCAAAGAACAATCCCAGGTGGCGCAACCCTGGCTGCTGCGCTTGGCATAGAGCGGCTGCTCGCTGACAACTCTGTAACCGAGCTTTTGTACGGCATCGCGCAAACGCGTCCTCACGCCTTCTACGTCGCCCGGTATCGCCAACGTAACGTAGTGGTCGCTTAGTGTTTCGCCTGTAAGATAATCTGTGCTCATACTTGTCCTCGCAGGTGGATGGTTGCGTCAAGTTTAGAGGAATTACGAAGACAATCAACCAGCGGTTTCATTTGTAAGCCGAGACGTCGGCGACCGCGGTGCGTACGCGTGACGGCGTGCCGAATTCAGTCCAGGCGAAATGCACTTTGTCGCCGAGGCGCGCCATCCGCGGAAAACCGCTCGATCGTGAGATATCGGTCGTCGCTATTACGGCCGGAGTCGCCATGGCGCCACTGGCTTGAACGCGGCGTACTTTGATCGCGCCGCCTTGAGCGGTGCCCGACAGCCAGCAAACAAGCGCCGAGCCGTCCGGAAGCAGCAACGCATCGACGCGTCCGACAGTCTCGCCATCGTCCACCTGGATTGGCTGGCCGAAAGTAACGCCGGCGTCCTGCGAGAACGCGACTCTGACGCGCGGCCGATTCTCAGCGCTCGTGAACCACGCGACGACTACTCTCGCTCCGTCCGCGGCGATCGACGGCCCGTTCACGGGACAACCATTGATCTGCCAGTTGTCCGCGAATACGGCCTGCGGCGTCGTCCAACTTCCATTCACCTGGCGCACGATGTAAATATCGCGCACCTCGCTTGGCGAACGGTCGCGATAAACTGCTATGGGGCCCTGGTTCGTAACTGTCGCGGACGTCTGGCAACACTCGCAAACACGCTCGTCGAGTTGCGCTTCGTCGAACAGGTTTCCTGCGGCGTCGATCGCTGCGTAACGCAGCGTCATGTTCTCGGGCGCAGGAGCGTGCTCGTCACTCTCTTTCATGTTCTTCATGTTGCGGCCGTCGAGCCACACGGCGCCGAGCCGCCCGTCGGCAAGTGGAAGCAGCGAGACGAAACCGTGTTCGGTTTGCGTGTTATCGCGATGCGGCACGAGCGGTTTGCGCCAACTCTTGCCGCCGTCGTTAGACTGCGCAACGTTTACATCGTATGCATACGTTGCGCCGCTGCTCTTCACCAGCCAGTGCGCGGCGAGCGAGCCGTCTTTGAGCGCGACGACTGAAGGAAAGTCAGCCCAGTTGACGAACCAGTTCTCGCCTTCGGAGACGGTTTGCGATTCGCTCCAGCGGTCTTGATCGAGGATCGCAGCGCGAAGCGCATATCGCTTCTCGCCGAGTTTTTCGACCCAACTGAGAATCACGCGTCCGTCCGGAGTTGCAGTGAGCTCCGGCTCGCGGCTGTCGCCGTCAGTTGGTGACTGGGTCTTCTCTATCACCAGCGGTGGTTCCGAGGAGTTTGCCGCGGTGTTTGAATTGTCGCCTGCGCGATGACAGTTGATGCTGAAGGCGGCTAGCAGAAGCAGCGCGTAGATGCGATATCTAATCATTGTGATGAAGTCTATTTAGCACAGTAACGGATTATAGCGAATCGGAAAAGTTAATTGACACGACGCGTTTGCTGACCGATACTCCGCGAAACAAAAAGACGTGAGGAGGATTCTGATGCCAGGGATTCGTGCAGGTGTTTTAACGTCCGTGTTCGCGATGACGGTGTTTGGCATCAGTGCTCTTGAACGCGCCGAAGCCGATTCCGCGACGACAGCACAGGGACTTGCCGCATGGGAACAGGTCTATTCAGTGCTGATTCACCCGCGCTGCATTAACTGTCACACGGCCACAAGCTACCCACAGCAGGGCGACGATCGACGCCGTCACGTCGCGAATGTCGTGCGTGGGCGGGGAGGAAGGGGCGTGCCGGGTTTGAACTGCGCGAGCTGTCATCAGGAAACCAACGCCGACAGCACAGGCGTTCCCGGCGGCCACAACTGGCACCTGGCGCCACTCTCGATGCGTTGGCAGGACGTCAACGATCAACCTCTTTCGAGCGCAGCCGTGTGCCGCGCCGTCACCGACCGCTCGAAAAACCATAACCTCGATGGACCAGGCCTGCTGAAACATCACGAAGAAGAAGCGCTCGTGAAGTGGGCGTGGGACCCCGGCCGCAGGCCGGACGGCACGATGCGCACGCCGCCGCCGATGACACACGAACAATTCGTCGCCGCCACTCGCCGCTGGGTCGAGGCCGGCACGCCGTGTCCCCCAGGAAGATCGCGAAATAGGAACTGATATGGCCACTTACCAAATAACAGTAAACGGAAAACGGCGAGAAGTAACGACGGATCCCTCGACGCCGCTGCTCTGGGTGCTGCGTGAAGATCTGAAAATGACGGGAACGAAATTCGGCTGCGGCGTCAGCGCCTGCGGCGCCTGTACGGTCCATCTCGCGGGAGTGGCCGCACGTTCCTGCGTCATTCCGATCTCGCACGTCGGCGATCGCCCGATCGTCACGATCGAAGGCATCGGGCAGGACTCAATCGGACGAGTGGTCCAGGCCGCATGGGTTGATACTGACGTCGTGCAGTGCGGCTACTGCCAGAGCGGACAGATCATGGCCGCCGTCGCGCTGCTCAAACACACGCCAAAGCCTACGGACCAGAACATCGATGAGTCGATGGGCGGAAACATCTGCCGCTGCGCCACCTACACGCGCATTCGCGAAGCGATAAAGAACGCCGCCGCGCAGATCAGGAAAGGAGACGCATGATGGTCGCCTCGATGAATCATGATTTGAACAGGCGCGGCTTTCTGCGTGTCTCTTTTGCAGCGGCCGGTGGACTTTTCGTTTCGCTGTATCTCGGGGATCCGCGCGCAGTGGCCCAGGACGGCAACCAACCGCCACAGGCGAAAGTCTATCCGCCCGATGCGTTCGTCAACATCAGACCCGACGGCAAGGTCGTCATCCAGGTCAACCGCCTGGAGTTTGGCCAGGGAGTGCAGACGGCGCTGCCGATGCTGCTCGCCGACGAAATGGACGCTGATTGGTCCAACGTGATCGCGACCCTCGCGCCAGCGGCCGACGTCTACAAAGATCCGGTGTTCGGAATCCAGATGGTTGGCGGCTCCGGCTCGATCGCGCATTCCTACCAGCAATATCGTGAGCTCGGCGCGAAGACGCGCGCGATGCTCGTCGCCGCCGCCGCAGATCGCTGGGGCACTACTCCCGATCAATGCCGCACGCAGAACAGCGTGGTCCACGGTCCGGGTGGACGTTCAGCCACCTACGCTGACCTCGCGAGCGACGCAGCACGCAAACCGGTGCCTGCGAAGGTCTCGCTGAAGAACCCGACAGAGCTCCGTCTCGTCGGCCGGAAAATCAAACGACTCGACAGCGCGCCGAAGTGTGACGGTTCGCTGAAGTTTGGTCTGGATCTCGATCTGCCGGGGATGAAGGTCGCCGTTGTGGCGCATCCGCCCGTCTTTGGCGCGCGCGTGAAAAGCATGGTCGACGACGAAGCGCGGCGCATCGAAGGCGTTCGCGAGGTCTTCGAGATCCCGCTCGTGAATGGCACTGGCGTCGCCGTGGTTGCGGACAAGTTCTGGCCGGCAAAACAGGCGCGAAACAGGCTGAAGATCGAATGGGATCTCACGGGTGTCGAAGCCGCTGACAGCGCCGCGTTTTGGACCAGGTACAAACAGCTCAGCCTGACGCCGGGAAACGTCGCGGTCAGCAACGGCGATCCCAAAGCCATGGACCAGATCGGAGCGAGTAATCGCATCGTCGCCGAGTATGAGTTTCCGTTTCTGCCGCATGCGCCGATGGAGCCGCTGAATACGACGATCAGGTTCGACGGAGATCGCGCGGAGGTGTGGGCCGGCTCTCAGTTTCAAACCGTCGATCAGATGGCGGTCGCCGAAGTGTTGGGACTGAAACCCGAGCAGGTGACGTTCCACACAGAGATGGCCGGCGGCGGCTTCGGCCGGCGCGCAGTCGCCGACTCTCACGTACAACGCGAAGCGGCAGTGATCGCCAAACGCCTCCGCGGAACGCCGGTCAAACTCGTGTGGACACGCGAAGACGACGTGCAGGGTGGTTACTATCGCCCGATGCACTTCCATCGCGTCGAAGTCGGCATCGGATCCGATGGTTTTCCGGCCGCCTGGCGTCATGTGATCGTCGGCCAATCAATAACCGCCGGCACACCGTTCGCCGCTTTCGTGGTGAAGAATGGCGTCGACTCAACCGCAACCGAAGGCGTCGCCGACACTCATTACAACATTCCGAACCTTCACGTCACAGCGCATCATCCGAAAGTGAACGTGCCTGTGCTCTGGTGGCGCTCGGTGGGCCATACGCATACCGCGTTTGTCATGGAGACGCTGATCGACGAATTGGCGACGCGAGCGCGAATGGATCCGATCGCTTATCGACGCAAGCTCCTGAAACCGGAAGCTAAGAAGCTGTTGCGAACACTCGATCTGCTGGAGAAAGCAACCGCCGGTTGGCGCAAAAATCTGCCGAAGGGTCACGCGTTGGGCGTTTCGTGTCATGAGTCTTTCGATACGGGAGTGGCGTGCGCGGTGGACGTCTCCGTCGAGGATAAGCGTCCGCGGATTCATCGAGCGACGGTGGCTGTCGATTGTGGTCTCGCGGTGAATCCGCTGAGCGTTGAGAGCCAGTTTCAGGCGGGCGTATCGTTTGGTCTATCGCAGTTGATGGCAAAGGGCGCGATCACGTTGAAAAACGGAAGAGTGGAACAGAGAAACTTCGATGACTATGTTCCGCCGTACATCGTCGACGCGCCAATCGCCGTAGACGTTCACATCGTGCCGAGCACTGAAGCGCCAACGGGCTGCGGTGAGCCGCCCGTTCCGGTGATCTCGCCCGCTGTAGTGAACGCGCTGGCGAAGTTGACCCGTAAGCGATACCGGTCGCTGCCGCTGGTGAGTATTTAAGCCACAAAAGGCACAAAAGATACAGACGGCACAGAGACGAAAAACATGACAAGACAAGGGAAAGGCTCTCAACCTGCCTTAAATCCTTTTGTGCCTTCTGTGTCTTTTGTGCCTTTTGTGGTTAAAGCAAACGCGCGGGTTCCTGACTCAGTCGATCCCACTCGTCGTAAAGACTCTTGAGCAACGCTTCAGTCTGCTGATATTCGTCGTTCAAAGCGATCGAACGATCAGCATCACGTGCGACTTCCGGTGTGCCCATGTCCTGGGAGATCTGATTGAGTCGCTGTTCGGCCTGGGCGATGTCGTTTTCAACCAGCTCCAGTGTTCGCGCCTCAGCCTTCTTTTTCTTGATCACTTTGACGCCGGGTTTTTTCGGAGCTGAAGGCTTAGGTTTGACCGCGGGCGGCTCTGGGACCGATGCCGGTGCAGGAGCAGCAACTACGTTAACCAGGTTCTCCTCGGTGTCTGTAGCAACAACAGACGATTCACGGATTCCCAACTTCCAATCGTGATACTCCGTGTAATCGCCGTCGTAGTGTTCAGCCCCGCCAACACCATCCAGCGCCAGGATCTGCGTCGCCACGCGATCGAGAAAATACCGGTCGTGGCTGATGGTGATGATCGTCCCTTCGTAAGCCGCGAGCGCTTCTTCGAGCGCTTCACGCGATGGAATGTCGAGATGGTTCGTCGGCTCGTCGAGAACGAGCACATTCACTCGCGAGTAGATCAGCTTCGCGAGCGCGAGCCGGCCCTTTTCACCACCTGAAAGATCGCGGACGTGTTTGTAAACGTCGTCGCCGGTGAAAAGAAACTTCGCCAGGAACGAACGCAGTTCACCGGCAGTCGCGGTAGCAGGCGCCACGCGGCG
>DASRIM010000521.1:0-6282 GCA_035649995.1 Pyrinomonadaceae bacterium
GATCGACTCGAGCCGCTGCCGTGTGTCAGCGTCGATGACGTTTGCGTTGTCTACGATGGGATTGAACGGAACGGGTAAGGGAACCGGCGACTGTGGTCTCGTCTGCGCGGCTACGGAAATCGCGAAAAAGAGCAAAGCCGCGAGGCCGAGGCCTATACGCGGACGCGAAGCTGATTGTCTGGAGCGCAAACCCGGCATATTTGTCATTTGACATTGGACATTCCTCATTTGTCATTTGTGCTTCGCTGATAACCGAAAAATGACAAATGAAGGATGTCCAATGACCAATGATAAATAACTAGCCCTCGATCAACCTGTGCAGCAGGTAGAAAAGGGCAACCCCTCCAAAAACGACAATTGAGACCGTGGGGTTTCGCTCTTCTTTATGATTTACTTCGGGGATCAGGTCGCTCGCGGCTACATAGAGGGTTACGCCGGCAGAGAATGGTAACGCATAACCGACGGAATTGCTCATCCGCGAGTCGAGAATGCCGACCGCGATGACGCCGGCGAGCGTAGCGGCGCCGATCGCGGCAGTCGCGATCAGCGCTTTGTGCGTCGAACGGCGCGAGGCAAGCATGATCGACGCGGCAGTAAAACCTTCCGGCATTTTGTGCAGGAGAATGGCGACGAAGACGAGCAGGCCGACTTTGAAGTTGATCAAAAACGCCGACGCGATCGAGACGCCGTCGAAAAACGTGTGGATGCAGAGCCCGCCGACGGCCGTGTAGGCGGCGGACGGGCGCATCAACGATTCAGGGTGCGTTTCGGGGCCGAAATGGAAGTGCGGCGCCAGTGTGTGCTCGAAAAACTGGATCAACAGATAGCCGCCGAGTAACAGGGCCATCGCGCCGGCGACTGCTTCGGATGCTGGTTCGCCGCTGGCATTGCGCGTCCAAATGCCGATAGTTTCCGGGAGAATCTCGATGAAGATGGCGGCGAGCATGAATCCGGCGCCGAGTGCGACCATGTATTTCAAAGACCGCTCGCCCCAGCGGTGAGCGCCCGCCTTCACCAGCACCAGCCCGCCGACGACGTTCGCCGCGGCGGCCAGCAAGCCAAACAGAAGAATCGATGTCATCGTGTGGTGGGCCACTATACATCAAGGTCGGGGTTTGGGTCTTCAAAGACCAAAGACCAGTACTGGTCAGTTTGGCCCTTCCGGAATCAAGAACAGGTCAGGAAGGGGGCAAGCGTAGCGCGCCCCCGCAGCATCGACGGCGGGGGCGTTGCCCCCTTCCGGACTTGTCCTGCCAGGCAGGCTTCTAGTTTTCGAACTGAACCAGTACCCAAAGACCTCAGATCAAAGATCGTGCCCGACATATGTGTTCGCCTTCTGTACGCCGCTAACCAGCTTACCTATTGACACATAAGGGATGGGCACGTAGTATCCGGCTCGGGTGGTCAAAAGTGGTCGGAAGTGGGTCCAACCTCGTAGCAACACCGATCATTGGTAACTCTTTTCCTTTGGGCCACCCACCAAGCTCTCTCGTCAGGCCAAAAGTATGCTGCGAGGAAACTACACGGCACGCATAGATGTTAAGGGCCGCCTCAAGGTGCCGACCGAATTTCGGCGCCTGATGGAAGAGAAGCATGGCAAAGACTTTTATATCACGAGCCTGACCGGCGAGTGCGTTCGGATTTACCCGTTACCCGAATGGGAGTCGATCGAACAGCGACTCTCGCTGCTGCCGTCGATGGATCCGGCGCGCAGAAAGTTCCTTGACAGAACGAACTACTTTGGACAGCAGGCGACGATAGATGGACAGGGAAGGCTGTTGATTCATCCGTTGCTGCGGAAGAGCGCCGAGGTAATTGGCGACGTGGCGGTGCTCGGATACCTGACGTATCTCGAAGTTTGGGAGCTCGATAAGTTCAAGGCTCGCATGCTCGCCGATCCGTATACGGAAGAGGACGAGGCTGCAATTGCGAGACTGGGAATTTGAACCACGGATTAACACAGATTTCGTTAACGGATCTTTGAACGAGATCACGGGGCGGTGGTGATGGCTGCGCCTTTGGGGGGCATGGGCGCGCCCCATCGCCCCGTGCTGCTAAAAGAGACACTGAATTACCTCGTTCCTGGGCGAGGCGGTCTCTTTGTAGATTGCACGGTGGGGCTTGGCGGGCACAGTGAAGCAATTCTGAAATCCTCCCCCGACACTCGCATAATCGGACTCGATCTCGATCCCGCGGCGCTGGAATACTCGCGACAGCGACTCGCATCTTTCGGAAACAGATTTCGAGCCTTTCACGCCAACTTCCGCAAAATCGAGACTGTCTTGCGTGAAGCCGGCGAACACGATCCAAACGGCGTCCTGGTCGACCTTGGAGTCTCTTCGCTGCAATTCGATTCCCCGGAGCGTGGCTTCAGTTTTCGTTTTGACGCTCCTTTAGATATGCGAATGGATCCGGAGACCGGCGCCACCGCAGCCGATCTTCTTCAGGAGCTTCCCGAATCCGAAATCGCCCGCATCATTTTCGAGTTCGGTGAAGAACGGCACTCACGACGCATCGCCCGTCGCATCGTCGAGCGCCGCGAACAAGGAAAGCCGGTTACGACGACGGCGGAGTTGGCGGAACTGGTTAGGGCCGCGGTCGGTGCCCGTGCGGCCGGGCGGAAGCCGCCGAAGCAGATTCATCCGGCGACACGCACGTTTCAGGCGTTGCGAATCGCGGTGAACAACGAGCTCGAAGAATTAAGCGAGTTCGTTGAGACGTCAGTTGATCTTTTAGCACCTGAAGGACGGTTTGCCGGAATCAGTTTCCACTCACTCGAGGATCGCATCCTCAAACGGGAACTCCGGCGTCTATCGGGTCATTGCGAATGTCCACCGCGCTTGCCGGTTTGTTCCTGCGGCGCGCGCAAGGTGGTTGAAATTTTGACACGGCGTCCAGTAGCCCCCAGCGCAAGTGAAGTTGACGAGAACCCGCGCGCGCGCAGTGCAAAGCTGCGGGCCGCGCGCAAACTTGAAACACAGACTTAACGGATACCCACTCCCATGAAACGCTTTCCTGAGTTTCAACCAAATGCAAAAGTGCGGCGCGCGCGTGACGTCACCGCTCTCTCTCGGCTCGCGCTCTTGTTGTTCAGCGGACTGATCCTCGCCGGTGGTTTTGTGTTCGCCGCCAAGCAGCACTTCGCGGCCGTGCAGTTCGGCTACAGGAGCGAACACCTCCGCAGTGAACGAAAGAAACTCCAGGAAGAAAATCAGCGACTCGCGCTCGACAAGGAACGTGTGACCGCGCCTGACAAACTGGAGCCCGCCGCTCGGCGCCTGGGTTTGAAGCCGGCAACGCCCGGACAAATCGGGAACGTAAAGTAGTCTTTAAATCCGTGTTCCCAGAAAACACGGATAACGGATCTGGGGAACAATTCGGAGTAGGTGATGCTGGCACGCCTCGTTGCCCAATCAAAGTCCAGACCTGATGTAGCACTCGGCCGCGCGCTTTTAGTCGCGGCCTTTATTGGTTTCTGGATGCTGATCATTACGGCGCGCCTGGTCCATCTACAGTTCTCGCAACACGACACGCTCGCGGACCGCGCGCGCCAGCAACAGCAGAACGCGATCGAGACCGGCGCCCCACGCGGCGAGCTTCTCGATCGTCAGGAGCGACAGTTAGCGCGCAGCGTTCAAACCGTCTCCTTTTATCTCGATCCGAAAGGTCTCGACTCCGCGTCGCTCGAATGCACGGCGAGCGAGCTGGCGCGCGGGCTTGGTCTGAACTATGCGGAGCTCGTCAAAGATTTTCACGAAGCGCAGGCTGAGAATCGCCGCTTCGTCTGGATCGCGCGGCGCATCGACGCTGACAAGGCCGCGAAGATCACGGCGCTCGAGCTTCCGGGAGTTCAGTCGCGACTCGAGCCGAAGCGGTATTACCCGAACGGTTCTCTGGCGTCGCACGTCCTTGGTTACGTCGGTCTCGACGGTCAGGGTCTCGGCGGCGTCGAACAGTTTCACAACACGAAGATCTCCGGCGAATCCGGACGCTTGTTTCTCGAGCGCGATGCGCGGGGCAAACCGTACGAGAGTTTCGAGATCGCCTCCAAGCCGGGTCAGACTATCGTACTGACGATCGATCAGTCGATTCAGTACATCGCCGAGCAGACGCTCAACGCGGCGGTGCAGCGTTCGCGGGCGAAGTCGGGAACTGTGATCGTGCTCGAACCGAAGAGCGGCGAGATCCTGGCGCTCGCGAACGCGCCTTCGTTCGATCCGAACAACGTCAGCGCGGCGACACCTGAAGCTCGATCGAATTGGGCGTTGCAGAACATCTACGAACCTGGCTCGACGTTTAAAGTGGTCGCCTTCTCCGCCGCGCTCGAAAAGAAACTCGCCAGGCCTGACGATCGGATCGACTGCCAGATGGGCGCGATCACTGTCGCCGGACGCGTGATCCACGATCATCATCCGTTCGGATCTTTGACGATCAAGGAAGCGCTCGAGAAGTCGAGCAACGTCGCCGCGATCAAACTCGGGCTTCGCGTCGGCGACGAGACGATGTACGACTACATCCGCCGCTACGGCTTCGGATCGAAGACCGGGATTGAGTTGCCCGGCGAGACTGTCGGTATCGTGAGGAAGGTGGAACGCTGGCAGGCGTCGTCGATCGGATCGATAGCGATCGGTCAGGAAGTCGGCGTGACGCCGGTGCAGATGGTCGCTGCCTTCGGCGCGATCGCGAATGACGGCGTACGAATCGCGCCGCATCTTGTGCGCGAAGTTCGCAACGCCGAGGGCGCTGTCGTCTATCGCGCGCAGCCTGAACAACGCCGCGTCATCAGCGCTGAAGTTGCGACGACGTTGCGCGGCATGTTGGAAGGCGTGACGCTCACGGGCACGGCGAAGCAGGCGCAGTTGGATGGTTATTCAGCAGCGGGCAAGACAGGCACGGCGCAGAAGATCGATCCGCGCACGCGCGCTTATTCGGCGACGAAGTTTGTCGGATCTTTCGTCGGCTTCGCTCCGGTAAGTAATCCGCAGGTCGTGATCATTGTCGTGATCGACGAACCGGCCGGCGCGTATCACGGCGGCGACGTCGCAGCGCCCGTGTTTCGCGAAGTCGCTGAGCAGATTCTGCCGGGGCTGGGTGTGATGCCCGACATCGAAACCAAGTCGGCGCCGCAGTTAGTCGCTGAAGTGAACGAGAATCCGGAGCAGGCGGCGAAGAGACGCGAAGAGCAGGCGAGATCGGAACAGGAACGGAAAGCCACACTGCCGACTGTGGACAGCAACGGCGGGCGCAGCGGTGAAGTTGTCTACGCAGTTGCGACGAAGAAGGCGATGCTGATGCCTGACTTGCGGGGCCGCAGCGTGCGCGACGTGGCGCGGACGTGCGCGCAACTCGGATTGCAAGTTGAAGCGCGCGGCGAAGGCCGGGTTTTCAAACAAAGCCCTTCGGCTGGGACGGAGGTGAATACGGGACAAACGATTTACGTGGATTTCGGAAGACTTCAATGACCCTGCAAACCCCGACGACAGATGAACAGATCTTTGAAGATGACGTAAACTACGGCATTGCTGACTGTAGACGACGGCGCGCGCAAGCGCGGCGCGCGCGGGCGCGCAGCCAGCGATCAACTCTCCGGGTGCAACATACTCCCCCAAAATACAACCTGGATGAACTGCCGCCGGAACCGGCGACGGAACAGCTAAAGGAGCGGGAAGAGGCACTAATCACGTGAAGGTTGGAGAGGCCGCAGCTTTGATGGGCGCGCAAGCGACAAGCCTGAGCGCTGAGTTGTTTGACAAACAGATTACCGACTATTCCATCGATTCGCGTTCTGTGGGCGCGGGCGAACTGTTCTTCGCGCTTTCGCAAAAGGACTACGTCCGCGCCGGTTTTAATGGCGAGTTTGTCGACGGGCATACGTTTATCAACGATGCGTTCAAGCATGGAGCGATCGCCGCCGTGGCGCGCGCGGATCGCGTCAGTGGCGATAGCGAGCTGGAAGCGCTGAAGGATCGTCTGCTGCTGGTGGACGACGCGATTGCCGCGTTGCAGGAGTTGGCCCACCGCGTTTACGTCGCCTGGGCCAAGCCCGTCGTCGCGATCACTGGCAGCGCCGGAAAGACTACGGCGAAAGAGTTGACGGCGCACGTTTTGAGCAGCGCCGGTCATCGCGTGTTGAAGAGCGAGCGCAACTACAACAACGGTCTCGGACTGCCGTTGTCGGTGTTGCGAATGGTGAGCGACGGTCAAGCGCCTGAGCAATTCGATCTCGCGGTGTTGGAGATGGGCATGTCGTCGCCGACGCACGAAATTCAGCGGCTGTGTCGC
>DASRIM010000522.1:0-3016 GCA_035649995.1 Pyrinomonadaceae bacterium
GGAAGACAGCATGAAAGGAGGCAAGCAACTGCGGATGATCGGGCACCACGCACAGTTGTCTGCATTCACTTACGGTCATGACGCGGAGCCGCCGTTGAAGGCCTGGCTCGACGAAACGCCGATTCACGACGTCGCCGAACGATGCTTCAGAAACGCGCGTTTACAACGCAACATGAATGACGTCGCGGGAAAGGCGGCAGTGCCGATGCTGTTCGCGCTGTCAGGCCGCGGACCGGAGTGGAGGTGTCACTCACCTGGTCCACTGGGGCTGCCCGGCGGATATCCCGTGATTGCGCGCGCCGGCGAAATCGAAGTCGACTTGCCTGCGGAGATCACGCTCGAAGAAGCGAAGGCATTGAACCTTAAGGCGGCACTCGCCGACGGCATCGACATGAAAGACAACGGTGACGTCCAGCTTCCGAAATCGTCGCGCCAGGCATTGCACGAAGTCGATCCTGCCGGCGATCACTCCATTCCGTGGCCCGCTCGCGACGTCGAACAGCGAGCTGCCTGGATGCTCAATCTTCGAGAATCACTCGGCGGGCGTTAACCTCTCGACATTCTGTGGTCGAGCGTCGCCCGGTCAAGCGATGGAGAAAGCTGCTCAACTCAGAACGAAGATGACTAAATACCTGCGCAGGTTTGGAATAGCGGAGAGTGAATAGACACCGAATCACTCCGCGCGCAGGGCGGAGATCGGATCGACTGACGCCGCGCGCCGCGCGGGGAGAAAACTCGCTAACAACGCAGAGCCGCCTAACACAACGGCGACGGAGACAAGCGTTGTCACGTCCCACGGCGGAGTGCCGAAGAGCAGTTTGCGCATCAGTGAAGCAGCGATGACCGCACATCCGGCGCCGATCACGATGCCCGCGAGCGCCAACGCGCCCGCCTCCTTCAGGATGAGCCGATAGACCATGCTGCGCTGTGCGCCCAGCGCGATACGCACTCCGATCTCACGCGTGCGTTGACTTACCGAGTAAGCGATCACCCCATACAGCCCAACCACGCCGAGCAGCAGCGCCACCGCCGCGAATCCGCCAACAAGCCACGTCGCGGATCGACGCAGATAGACCGTCGGCGCGTTGTTGACTCGCTGCGCCATCGTTGTTTGATGGGAGATATTGATCAGTGGATCGATTCTCGTTATCGCATCTCTAACCGCCGGCATGAGCGACTCCTCCGCCTGCGATGTCCGCACCATCACCGAGAACGCGTTATCAGGATATTGATTAAAAGAAAAATAGTAGGCCGGCCAGATCTCAGAATCCAATGGCCCCTCTCTGATGTCGTCTACGACTCCGATGATCTCCTTGATTGATTTCGGATCGAGATCCAGGCCGCCGAAACGTTGGCCAATCGGATCCTCGCCCGGATAATACTTCCGCGCCAGAGTTTGATTGATGACGACGACTTTCGGCTTGTTCAAATCCTCTGCGTCCGTGAATGTGCGTCCGCGCAACAGTCTCGCTTGCAGGGTGGCGAAGTAATCCGGGCTGACTCCTCGTTGGTTTACCTCGTTATGCTCTCCGTTGAAAGCTCGGCCCACAAACCTGATCCAGTCTGTATTGCCGTTGTAACTCAACGGCAGCACGTCGACCAGCGCGACTGACGTTACGCCAGGCAAACGCTCGACTTCATCGACAACTTTTCGCCCGAGCGCGAGCGCGTCTTCATCTTTCACGTAAGGCGCTCGTGGCGCGGTAACTCTCATCGTGATCAGACGATCTGTTTCAAACCCAGTGCCCACTTGCAGCAGGCGATAAAAACTCTTGCCGAGCAGACCCGCTCCGACCAGCAGCACCATCGCCGTCGTTAGCTCGAGGACCACAAGCTTGGAACCGATTCGCGTCCAGACTCTTCCGGCAGCGCCGCGAGAGCCTTCTGCCATGCCTTCTCGCACGTCCAACGTAGAAAGACGAAACGCTGGAGTCAGTGAAAAGAGTACGGCTGCGAATCCGGCAACGCCGGCCGTAAACAAGAGCACACGAGGATTCAGTCCGAGCTCGTTTAGATACGGCATGCCGCCCATCATGTATTCAGGGATCAGCCCAAGCAGGATCTGCATGGCCCAATGAGAACTGACGAGGCCCGCCGCGGTTCCGATTACGACGATCACCAACCCTTCAATCACGAACTGGCGAATCAATCGCGCTCTCGTTGCGCCAAGCGCGCGGCGAACCGACAACTCGCGCCGCCGCGTTGCCGAACGCACTAACAAAAGACTTCCGACGTTGATACACGCGATCAGAAGCAGCAACCCCGCGCCGCCGAGTAACAACAACAGAATCGGCTTAACGTCGCCGACTATCTGTTCGGATAGCGGAGCGACGATTGCGCCCTGGTCCCGATTTGAGTCCGGGTATTGCGCCTCGAGATCTTTCGCGATGCGCGTGACGTCAGCCTGCGCCGCTTCTATTGATAGGCCATCTTTGAGACGTCCTACTCCCATCAAGTAGTGACAACTCCGTCGCTGATCGCAAGGGCCGCCCGGGTGAAGAGTGGTCCAAACCTCGCCTGCGTCAACGGGTGCAAAATGAAAGCTTTGCGGAAGTACTCCGACGATGGTGTGAGGCATTTCATTCAAGACTAATGATTGACCGATGACGTCATGTTTGCCGCCGAAACGCTTTTGCCATGCCGCGTAGCTGAGAATTACGGTGCGCCGTGCTTCGGGCAGATCTTCGCCCGCGTAAAAGTCGCGGCCAAGCAAAGGAGCAACACCGAGCGTACGAAAGAAGCCGTCGCTCACACGGCCGCCCTGGATCATTTCCATTCCCGCGGACGTGCTGAGCACATATCCTCGCTGGTTGTAGACTTCCAGCGAGTCGAAGACGTTGTTGAACTTCTTCCAATCGAGGTAGTCGAGATATGAAAGGTTTGCGCGTGGAATTTCCGGCGTCGTCTCCGTCACCATCAGGAGACGCGGAGGATCGTGATACGGCAACGGTTTGATCAGCGCGGCATCGACGAAAGCGAAGATGGCCACGCTCGCGCCGATCCCTATCGCTACCAT
>DASRIM010000523.1:0-17705 GCA_035649995.1 Pyrinomonadaceae bacterium
CTGGGGCGACGATCGTCACTGTTACGCAGGCTTGTGGGATTACGCGGATGACGAAGGGCATCGCACGATGTACGAGCCGCTGGCGATCGAACTCGATCACCAACAGCGTCTCTGGGAGGTCCAGCGCCGCGATCATCGTGCGGTCGAGGAAGCGGTCAACATCGATAAGATCGACGAAGCCGCACGCGAGGTCGACGTCGCCGCATCGCGCAGCCGCACAAAGCGCAGAGAGTGATTGGCGAAATGATTCCACAGCGTCCCTTTTTCGTTGGACGAGGGATGCAGATCGAGTACTATCAGCGCCTCCCCGGACTGCGTTGCCGACCAACTTCATTGTTTTGGAGATAAATCTATGACTACTCGTTCCAAACTGGGCCGTTTTCTGTTCGGCCTTGCGGTCCTTTTCGTGATCTCCTCCGCGGCAGTCGCGCAACCCGGTTCGGGCACAGTAAAAAGGCTCGCACTCAAATCAACAGTGCTGGGCGAAGAGCGCGTCGTGTTGGTCCGTACTCCGGTGGGCTACGAGACGAACACGCTGAAATATCCCGTGCTCTATATGACCGACGGCGATGCTCACATGGCCCACACGGCGGGCACGATTGAGTTCCTCGTGCAAAACGGCCGTATCGCTGATTTGATTGTCGTCGGCGTTACAAACACGGACCGCACTCGAGACCTGACGCCCGCGAAGTCGACCAACAAGAACGCCGCCGGCGAGCTGCAAAATCCCACGGCCGGCGGTGCAGACAACTTCCTGAAGTTCTTTGAAACAGAGCTGATGCCGGCAATCGAGAAAGACTATCGAGTTCAGCCGTACCGCATTCTGGCCGGACATTCCCTGGGCGGGTTGTTCGCGATCCACGCAATGATCAGCAAACCCGGACTGTTCAATTCGTACATTGCCGTGAGCCCGTCGCTGCAATGGGAGAACCGGGAAGCGTTGAAGCGTGCTGAAGACTTTCTGAAGAACCAGAAAGAGATGAAAGTGACGCTGTATGCGTCAATCGGCGACGAGCCGGGCGCAATCGGCGAGAGCTTCGACGCTCTCCGCGACGCGCTTTCGAAAACAAACATCAAGGATTTCGCGTGGCAGGCTCAGCGCATGGACGACGAGGACCATGGATCGGTCGTGCTCCGCAGCCACTATTTCGGCTTGCGAAAGATTTATGAAGATTGGCGAGCACCGAGGGATCCGCAGAGCGGAGCGTTCGCCGGCGGTCTAAAGGGCGTTGACGCGCATTACAAAAAGCTCAGCGAGAGATTCGGCTATTCGGTTCCCACTCCTGAGAACCTCATTAACCAGCTCGGTTATCAGCTTCTCGGCCGCGGACAAGCGGACGAAGCGATCGAGGTGTTCAAAACGAACGTTGAACGCTACCCGGCGTCCGCAAACGTTTACGACAGTCTTGCGGAAGCGTATGAACGCGGAGGCAAGATCGATCTCGCGGAACCTCTGTACGACAGGGCACAGATCCTGGGCAAGCAGAACAACGATCCGAATTTCGCGATCTACAAGGCCAACTACGAACGGGTCCACGCAAAGCTGAAGGAGACGCAGGCCACGAAGAAGCAGTAGCCTACGTCTTCACGTGCACATCGTTGCCCGTAAACCACTGCGACTTCGGAACGATGACCTTCTGATTCGGCTGCGACTCGAAAGCCGGCGACATGATCTGCACGCCTGCTTCGTTAAAGTTGTCCTGAATGTTCATGTGCAGCTCCGACAATGAGGCCAGGCGTTCTTCGGGGCGTTCCAGACTGACTAGCAGTTCGTATTCGACGTAGAAATTCGCGAGCGCTTTTTGCAGCACGAGCGGCGGCGGATCCTTCTTCACGCCTTTCGATTTTGCCGCCGCATCCTGCAGGAGCGCGTGTACCTGTCGCCACGGTGCGTCGTAACCGATCGTGATCGTTGTTGCGACCCTCGCGTCACCGGCTGCGGCATGCCGCGAGTAGTTGATTGTCTTTGTGGCCACCAGCACAGCGTGCGGTATCGTGATCTCTTCCTTCTTCCGCGTGATGAGCTTGGTAGATAACATTCCGACGTCCGTTACCACGCCGAAGTCACTTCCGACTTGCACCAGTTCTCCGTTTTTCAACGCCCGTGAATAAACAACGACCAGTCCACTCATGATCTGGTTTACGAGACCGGCCGAGCCCAGCGAGATCATCAGACCGACGAGGACGCTCACGCCCTTGAAGGCGTTGGTGTTAGAGCCCGGAACGTAGGGATACGCGATCGTGATCGCGAAGATCCAGATGAGAAACACGACCAGGTATCGAGTTGCACGCGCCGTATCGGGATGAAGCCAGGGCAAGGTGAGCTCACCCCTCTCGACTTGATTGAAAAGTCCCTGGACGACGCGGACAACCAGGCGCGTCAACAGAAAGATCACGATCACCGTGAACATGCCGGGAACCGATTGAAGGATTCCCGTGCCGAGTGTGCCGAGCAGCGAAAGCAGGAATGCGCCGAGGTGTTGTCCCCACGGCTGCGTGTATGGAAAACGCAATAAGATGTACGTCAGCCAGAGATAGAGGAGAACGCAGACCACGGACAGGGCTGTCAACTTTGCAAGGATGCGGCTTATGAAGAGCAACGATGGTTGCAGATCGAACCGTCCCAGGCCCATCTTTTCAGCGCGAGTGCTCGCTGTCTGTTCCAGTCGTGCTCGCACTCTGCGAACGGCGCGGACCAGTAACCAAAGTGTAAACACCAGAATCAGCGTTGCGAGGATTGAAAGGCCGATTCCTTTGAACAGTAGAGGAATGCTGCGCTGTTGCGCGCGCGCTTCCAGGGCGGCGCGGAGTTGCGTTGTCGCATGGTCCACCGCCGCCTGCATGGTTTCGTTCGAGTCGGTGTCGATGTCGGTTGTGAGGATGGCGAATGCGAACAGGTTGTTTACGGAAATGACTACGCCGGTGTATTGTCCGACTGATGCCTCGTTAGCGGTGATATTCCACTCGGGCGCGACGTCAGGCAACGCGGCGAGTCGCTCGGCCGCTTTTTTCGCGCGCTCCGCAGGACTGAGTTGGTTCACGTAGGAACGAAAGACTGTGATTTGCCTGTTCCAGAATACGAGAGGCGCCCCGTCCGTGGCAGTGTCGGGGGAGCTTGCCGTTTGAGTAGAAGCCTGTTCGAGCGTGAGCGCGTCCTGACCGCGCGCGCCTGGCGCGATCAAGAGAATCAGAGCGGCCAGAAAAGTGTAAGTGACTTTCATGGGGGCTATCTGCCTCATGGGTATTTTGCTAACTTGACTTCCTATTTTCCCACGTAAATGGAGGTAATTAGCCTGTCCTTTTTACCAGTATCTCGCGCCTCAAGGATGGCAGCGGCGGGCCTTTTGCTGCTGTCCCTCCCGGGCATTATCACAGCTCAAAAAACGGTCGCTCCGCGGCCGATCAAGAACTTCGGCAAAGTCAGCGACAGCTACTTTCGCGGATCACAGCCTTCGCAACGGCAGCTCGAAGCGCTGAAAGCGATGGGAGTGAAGACGATCGTCGATTTGCGGAAAGATTTCGTACCCGAGGAACGTCACTGGGCGAAAGGACTGGGATTGAACTACTTCAATCTGCCGCTCAGACCCCACAAACCAGCAACGAAAGAACAGACGGAATACTTCCTCCGTCTCCTCAACGATCCGGCGAATGGGCCCGTCTACGTTCATTGCCGAGGCGGGCGTCATCGCACGGGAGCAATGACCGCGGTGTATCGAATTACCAAAGACGGCTGGACTGCACAGAAAGCGTTTGAGGAGATGAAGAAGTACGGTTTCGACGATACGATTTCCGGCGGGCCGCCGGCGCAGAAGAAGTTCGTGTTCGACTTCTACGAGCGGCACAAACAGAAAGACAAAGGCCCGGCCTCAAACCAATAGCTGCTGAGGTTAGAACAAGCTTAACGTGACGCCGATGTTCGGCTCCGCCGGAAGTACCATCCGCTCGTCGTCGAGTTTCGCGTCGTTCACGTCATAACTGACCGGGTGGCTGGTCATCGCGTCCGCCGGGTAAGGCGCGAGCAGGTCTTTCAGGTCCGCGGATCGGGAATCCTCGCTAAGCCACAGACCGTAAGATTCGGATTCCAGTATCACGGGCATGCGATGGTGAATGGTTGCGAGCAACTCGTTCGCTGTGGTCGTGATGATCGCGCAGGAGTCGATCGTTCGACCATTGTGACGCCAGCGGTCCCATATCCCGGCAAAAGCGAACGGAGCTCCGTCCTTCATCTGAAAATAGTACGGCTGCGAGATCTTGCCGTGCCTCTCCCATTCGTAGAAACCGTCGGCGAGGATCAAGCATCGTCTGTTTTTGAACGAGTCGTTGAAACTCGGCTTGTCCTCGATTGTCTCAACGCGCGCGTTGATTATTCCCTTTGCCTCTTTGCTCCAGGACGGGATCAATCCCCATTGAAGAAACGCAGCCTCAGGACTGGAGCCACGCTGCACAACGGTCACCACATCTTGACTGGGAGCGATGTTGTAGCGTGGCTTCAGTACTGGAAAGTCGGAGTAATAGTTAGGTAGCCTGATTCGCTCAGGTTTCTTCAGCGTGAATCGTCCACACATATGGCGCGTATTTTAGTGCGATCCGTGCCAGACGCGAAGTGGACGACCTGCCCGCGTGTTCACTTCTGGAGTTGTGACAGGAAATAGTCCAGATCGAAGAACTCTCGCTCCAGGTCGATCTTCCCGTCCTGGTTGAAACGGAAGAAGCCGATCCCTTCCAGGAAGAAGACGTTTCCGGACTTGGTAACGAAACGTATCCGCCAGGTGACCGCCGCTTCCTGTTCGCGCACCTTGATATTCAGCGAGTAGAGTTTCATCTGATTGAACAGCGTGGGGAAGCCTGCGAGGTAATCGGCGATGGCTTGTTTTCCCACCATCGGCGGAGTTCCTGCCGGGTCTTCAACAACAGCGTTGTCGGCGAAGTTGTTGATGACGCGCTGGACGTCGAACGCGACTAATCCGGCGAATGCGTCTTCAATCACGGCCTCGATCTGCTGCGGGGTGAGCGCGGGGGTTGCAGCCTCCACGCGAGTAAAGTTCGAACCGGCCAAAAACATCAGCGCCATCGCCAGCGCCGTCATACGTTTCACAAGTCTAAGATTTCTCATTCTCATCTCCTTGGATAAATGCGTTTACGTGAGGCAGACATCGGCCTGCCATCGCGAGGGGATGACGGTGATGGTCCGCAGAAGTATTCCGTACGGAGAAGTTGCTGAACTCGTCTTCGTATTACCGCCGGTGAAACGAATTATCTGTCATTAAGGTTGGATGGCGATGCTGCCCGCGAGCTGAGCTGAGCGCGATTACGCGAGAAGCCCGACCTGCTTGTGTAAGGTCATGAAGTCGAAGTTGTTCCAGGCCTCGACGATCTTGCCGTTGGCGATCCTGACAATCGTCATGCCGGTAAATTCGACTGGAGACTGACTCGCAGCTTTGCCGAGAAAGTCTCCTTCGTGCTTCGCACGCACCGAACAACGCGCGGCGACTTTGTCACCTTCAGCAACCATGTCCTCCACGACGATCATCATGTTTGGGAATGCCTCGCGGAACACTGCGTGAAACGGTTTAAAGTTTGCCGGACCTGTTATCGGGTTTGCAGGATCGTCCGACAGGCCATGAGCGATGCCGTTCTCGTCGAACATTTCGTCGATCGCGTCGGCGCGTCCGTTGTTCCAAACTTCTTGAAACCAGCGGCGGACTAATTGTTTGTTTTCTTCAGACATGAGGTCTCTCCGATCTGTTGGTAGGGGAGAGAAACCTTATACAAAGTTGGTCGTCGATTCAAGCAGAGACTCATTTTGCGCCCAGTTCCACCGCCATGATGTTCTTACGGTCGCGCAGGTAAAGCCGCGTACCGGATAGTGAAGGCACGGTCCAGGCTTGATTGCTGAGCAGTTCCGCTTTCGACGTAACGGTCAAACCTTGGGCCGTCGCGGTGGCGAGTAATAAATGACCGTCTTCGTCGAGAATGATGAACCGTCCGTCGGCGAACAGAAATGAGGCCCGCGGAAAGCTGCGATGGCGCCACAAAACGTTTCCCGTTTTGACGTCGATCGCCGTGAACGGCGCCGGTCCGAAGTCGCCGCTCGAACCGTAGATCGAATCGCCGACGCGAATCGCGTTTGTAAAATGAATTCGCATTAGGCGGTTGGCCCAGACTTCCTCGACCGTCGTCTTGTCCGCGGCGCGGCTCAGTTTGATGACCCGGCTGCCGCCGCCGTATCCGCTCGACACGAACAGCAAGTTGTCAGGCCCCCAAACAGGCGTGCTCGTGTTCAATCCGTAGTCGACCGGATGAGCGTGACTCCACAACAAATTGCCGTTGTTCGGATCGACGCCCACGATCTCGCCGTACATGAACGCGACAAGCTGATCCTGGCCGTCGACGTTGATGATGATCGGAGAAGCCGTGGAGTTTTTGAAGTCATGCTTCTTCCACGCCACCGAACCATCTTTCTGATTGAACGCGACGAGTGAGCTGGACGGCCCGCCGACCATCATCACGACCTTGTCTTTGTATGCAATGGGACTACAGGAATAACCATTGACTCGCAAAGTGCCTTGAAACTCGCTGAGCAGATCGTGTGACCACAACAGTTTGCCGCTCTTCTTATCGACGGCGACGAACTTACCGGTCGCGCCGGAAGTGAAGACCATGTTCCCGCTGACGAGCGGTGTGGCGTGAGGTCCGGGCCCGTTCGACATGTCATACTCCGCGGAAAACGGCGCCGCGTAACTGTATTCCCAAACTGTTTTCCCGGTCGCTGCGTCGAGAGCCACGACGGTTTCGTTATCGCCTTTGCGGTACATGGTGAAAAGCATCCCGCGTTCAGCGGCGATCGCGGAGTAGCCTTCGCCCAGTTCTCTTTGCCACAGCCGCCGCGGCCCCGTTGCAGGCCACGTCGTCGCCAAACCTCGCGTTTCGGATTTGAAGTCGCGGCGTGGGCCTCCCCACTGTGACCAATCAGACGTTTGCGCGTGAGCTGCTGTTTCTGTCACCGACAAGACGAGGGCAAGCAGCAGGATCGTTTTGCCGGTTCCGTAATGAATGTTCATTGTGGTTTCTTGAAGCTCGACGGATCGATTTGACCGTTGATTGTGATCGCTTCGATCGTTGACGAAAGGGCAGGGAAGGGTTGACCGTCGAAAGTTGCCGTGTGTTTGAATGGCAGCGACAAACCATCGACCGTTCGGAAGTCGGAATAGTTGATCGCGATCTGGCCCAGCACGCCGCCCGGTCCGCGTCCTCTGTATGTTTGACTGATTACGCGGCCGGTTTTGGGATCGATCGCGAGAGTGGTAGTGAACCCTGGCAGTTCGACTTGGACCCGTTCTTCGCTGCCGCTGCCGGCTAGCCACGCTTTGAACTCCGATCGAGTCCGGGCTCGAAGCAGAACGATTAGTTCGTGATGGATCTCCTTGTAGAGTGCTTTCCGATCTGCTTCCGGCATCGTCCTGGTCGAATTGTTTGCGAGGAAGAATGATTCAGATGGTGTGACCACTGCGACGAGTGTGAAACTCGATCTGACTGTTTCCTGGCGCAGTCCTTCGGGAAACGTCAGCAGCAGCGTGTTCTTGACCTGGTTTTCTCGCACGTCCCTGATTTGAAGACTGGCAAGCTGGTCCAGTTTTGATCCGCCGCCCAGGGCTTCGACCGCTTTTGTGAGTAGTTCATCTCCTCGTTTGAGCATCTCCGCGGTCGGCGATGATTTTGGTGCGGCCGGAACGTCGAGGTACTTCTCCGGCGCCGCTTTGAAAAGCGTCTGGCATGATTCGGAGCCAAAGATGTAGATGCGGCCGTTATGGACCGTATAAAGATCGGGATTGCCGGTCGTGGGTGCGCCCATGCGCGCGCAGTGGCCGTCCAACTGAATCTCGTAACGCGTTGGATCTTTTTCGAAGGTTGCCTTGTTCTCGGCGTTCGCAAAGATGTACTCGAACTGGCCTAGCGTGACTTTGTACTTCATGTCTCCCTGAACTTCTTTGCCCTGCGAAAGCATTACCGGGTCGAGACCTTCAAGCGGGATGACGGTTTGGCCGGATTGCCCCCTCGCGGTGCATGTAACTAACGCGAGTACGACAAAAGCTGAAGCGATAAGCGTTGGGCGTCGTATGGACATAGCTTTCTCCTGTCTTTTACTGCGCGCGACAATTTATCAGGAGACTCGCGGGCCGCGGGTGACTTTGGTATGTACAGGAGTGGGAACGTGATGAGTCGCGGCAAACTCGGGGTTATCCGTTTGGGCGTTGTCCAGGACACCGCCGTCCGTTAAGACTACTTGACTGACCTTTGCGTATGGTTTTATAGGGAAGACATGCAAACAGCTCCAACGCAAGACGCCCAGATCGCTGCGCCGAGTGTTGTGACTTCGAGCGGCGCGAGGGCCAGTGTTTTCGAACGTGTGTGCGCAGCGCTGTTTGAACCCGTCGATATCTCGTTCCTGGTTTTCTTCCGTGTCCTCTTTGGCGGAATCATGCTGTGGGAAGTTTATCGCTACTTCACTTACGGCTGGATCGGCCGTTACTTCGTCGAACCTGCGCTTACTTTTACTTACTACGGTTTCAGTTGGGTGAAGCCCTGGCCGGGCCGCGGGATGTACATTCACTTCGTTGTGCTCGGTCTCGCGGCTGCGTGTGTGATGGCGGGTTTTCTTTACCGCATCGCCGCGCCGGTCTTCTTTCTTGGTTTCACCTACATCTTTCTGCTGGACCAAACGCGTTATCTGAACCACCTCTATCTCGTTTGTCTCATCAGTTTTTTGATGTGTTTCCTTCCGGCGGAACGGGCGTTTTCCGTTGATGCGTTACTGCGTCGGAGAATCCGTTCAGACGTAGTTCCGGCGTGGACGTTGTGGCTGCTGCGGGTGCAAGTCGGTATACCATACTTTTTCGGCGGCATCGCCAAACTCAACAGCGATTGGATACACGGCGGCGAGCCGATGCGCACGTGGTTACGTCCGTTGGGCGCGTTTTTCGCAGCCGACTGGATCGTTTATGGGTTCGTGATCTGCGGTTTGCTGCTCGACCTCTTCGTCGTGCCGCTGCTGCTGTGGCGGCGCACGCGGCTCTTCGCATTCGCAGCGGCCGTTGCATTCAATCTCATCAACTCCGTGATATTCGATATCGGCATCTTCCCGTGGCTGATGCTGGGCGCGCTCCTGATTTTCTTTCCGCCTGATCTCGTGCGACGCTTCGCTCGAGCGTTTATGTCGCCGGGAGAGGCGTTCCCAGACGGTGAATCAACGACAGTTGCGGAAAGCAGCCGGCCCGCGTCCGTATCGACGTCGCAAAAGGTTGTCGCCGGCCTGTTGGCGGCCTACCTTGCTGTCCAGCTTGTTCTCCCATTTCGCCATTTCCTCTATCCGGGCAATGTAAGTTGGACCGAGGAGGGACACAATTTTGCCTGGCACATGAAGTTGAGGACGAAGGAGGGCGAGGCAGTTTTTACACTGACGCATCCGGGAAGCGGACAAACATGGACCATCAAGCCGGAAGATTATCTAAAGTCTCATCAACTGATGAAGATGATTACAAAGCCGGACTTGATCCTGCAATTTGCGCGCTATCTTGCCGAAGAGAAGCGGCGTGAGGGATACGAAAACGTTGAAGTACGGGCCCACGTTATGGTCTCGCTCAACGGCCGCCAACCGCAGTTGCTGGTCGATCCCAACGTAGACCTCACGAAAGAAGAAATGAGTCTGTTGCCGGCTCGCTGGATCATGCCGCTCACGACGCCGCTCGCATCCCGAAAACCAGAAAATCGCGCGGCTTCCGAGGTAACGATTGAATAAATTTACGACGCTTCGTTAACTTCCTTTGCCGCACGATACCCCGATTGCAGCGCGCCGTTCATCCAGCCGGGCGTCTGCGACGTGTGGTCTCCGCTGAAGTGGATACGTCCTTCGGGAGTCGCAACGTGCGGCATCAGCTCCGTCATTTCACCCGGCTTGAACCACGCGTACGCGCCGCGCGAAAACGGTTCATCATCCCAACTCACCGAAGAGCCGCCTTCGAAATGAGCTCGAATCGCCGGATGGACTTTCTCCATTTGGCCCAACGTAAAAGTGAGTCGATCGGCGGGCGTCATCGCTGCAAGCCGGCGCGCTCGCTCGCCGGCAACGTACGCTTCGAGCATCCCGCGCGCGCCCGGCAAATACGACACCTTGTCGTACGCTGTCATCAACGGCAAGTCCGTTGTCGCTGAGCCCGTCAGGTTCTCGTCGAGCCAGAACCGTTTTCGGGTTTGCAAAAATACTCGAACAACGGATGTGTTATCCAGTTGCGCAATCGCCTTCTGCTTTGCGCGCGAGAGAGCGGGAGCAAATTCGACCTGTCTCAACACCGAGAACGGAATCGCACAAACGACTCGATCCGCGTGAAGCACGACGTGTTCACCCGCTCGTTCGTAAATGGCACGAGCTTCGCGATCGTCCTGTTCGATTCGCTTCACGACGGCTGCGTAGTGAATGTCGTCGCGCAGTTTGGCGGCAAACGCTCTGGGAAAATTGTCGCTGCCGCCGCGAATTACAAACGCTTGTTTCTCGCCCATTCGCGACGCCGCTTCACGAAGCATGTTGAGAGCGGAAACCTTGTCAGCGCCTTCACCCAACTGGTCCGCCAGGCCGAGTTTGAGTATCGCAATTGCGCCCGGAGAGGCGCCGCGCTCACGCAGGAAATCCGTGAAACTAAACCGGTCGTAACGCAGCAATGCAGTGTTGGGCCAATTGGCATTCATAGGATTCCCGAGCTCCTCGACCGTGGGCACAACGTACTTCTGCCACAACTCGCGCCGGCTCTTTCCTTTTTCGTCGGCCCTCAACTCAAAAGGCCAGTCAACCGGTTGGCCGGGCCGGACGACGATCCTTCGGCCTTGAACGTGAAATACCGATCCGCCGCGTGAACCGGAAACACTGTCGAGCTCGACCCCGAGCAGTTTGAGATACTTGAGCGTCCACTCATGTATGTCGGCGACGTTTGTTGCTCCAGCTTCCGCGAAAAGACCATCGGCGAACTGTCCGCGAACAGTAAAAACTCGCCCGCCCGGACGAGCGCGCGCTTCGAGCACTGTGACTTTGTGACCTGCTTCCCGTAGTTCGTACGCAGCACAAAGCCCGGCAAGGCCGCCTCCGATCACGATCACCTTCTTTGGCGACTGTAAGTGTCGTGACAGGACGTCGCGAGGCGATAGCGATAACGCCGCCGCACTGAGCAACGACTGTTTGAGGAATGATCGCCGATCGCAGGTTATTGACACGTTGGTCCAGGATTCTAACTCACAAATTGACCGCTTGGAACACGCCAACCTAACTCTACGCTCTCGCTGAACGCACGCTCGAGATCCGCGAGCAAGTCGTCGACGTCCTCGATTCCGACTGACAGACGCAGCAGGTCTGAAGGCGGCGCCAGTTGATCCTTGAGGCTGCCGGGAATGCTTGCATGCGACATTCGATATGGCAGGCTGATCGTCGAACCCACCGAGCCAAAGCTTACGGCTACTTTGAATAACCTGGTCGACTCCGCGATTGCCGCCGACAGTTCCTCATTTCCGGTCGTGAAACTTACAACCGCGCCGTTGCCGTCTGCTTGACGCGCATGAATTTCTCGTCCGGGATGATCTGTTAAGCCCGGATAAAAGACTTGTGAGATTTCAGGTCGCGTCTGTAAGTAACCTGCGATCTCTTCCGCTGACGCGTTCTGTCGTTCCACTCGCAGCGCCAGCGTCTTCAGTCCTCGCAACAACAGCCACGACTCGAACGGGCTCAAGCCCGCGCCTTCGGCGTTTTGTTGAAACGAAAGCTGTTTGTGAAGCGCCGGATCGCTCGTGATCAAGGCGCCGGCAGTGACGTCGCTGTGACCGCATAGAAACTTCGTCGCGGAATGGACCACGACGTCAGCGCCGCAATTCAGCGGGCGCTGGAAAACCGGCGACAGCATCGAGTTGTCTACCGCCAGGTACGCGCCTGCTTCTCGTGCTATCGAACTCAGTTCTCGTATATCGGAGATGCGAAACAGGGGATTACTCGGCGTCTCAATCAGGATCAAACGCGTCCGGCGCGTTACGATTTTTCGCAGCGCGTCTGCGTCTGTTGTATCGACGTAGCGAACGGAAATGTTCTGGTTCGACGCGATTCGGTCCAGCAGTCTTACGGTTCCGCCGTATAGATCGTCGCCGGCTATGATCTCGGCGCCGGCGTTCACGATGCGAGTGAGCGCTGTTAACGCCGCCATGCCGCTGGCGAATGCACACGCATAAGACGCATCTTCGAGATCTGCTAGTTGTTGTTCAAGGAGTGTGCGGGTCGGATTGCCGCTGCGCGTATAGTCGTACTCGCCAAACTCGCTCGCCGTGGGTTGTTCGAAGGTGGCGGTCTGATAAATCGGCGGGACGATTGCTCCGTGTACGTCGTCGCCTCGTCCGAGCTGAACGCATCGAGTGGATGTCTTCATGCTACACACTCCTGTTCTTCGTCTGCGGTGTTGGCGATTAATTCGCGCCGGAGGTCAAACAAATCAGCTAAAACAGCTTCGGACGTGGGCCAACGTCCTGCACCGTGCCCGCCAACGCTCCAAGTCCTTCCATTTTGAAACTGAATAACTAATCGGTTTTCTATTCCGATGACGCGCGCGAGCGGGTGATCGAGAGGCAGTTCGACCGGAGAGACTGTCGCGGCAAAGCCGTGGCGCTCCCGGCGGCATTCAGCGACGAGCCGTGTTATTCGACCGTTATTCCGGGCGTCTCTGATTTGGCTTGGTTTCAGGTTTTCGATGCCTTGCTTCTGAATTGAGCTCAATGACAGATCGACGTCGAAAGCCGCGCGGGCGAGCAGGATGAGTTTATGGGCGACGTCTGTTCCGTCGAGATCCAGTTGCGGATCGCGTTCCGCATAGCCGTACTCCTGCGCAGCCGATACCGCGGCGCTGAAATCAAAGCCGCTTGCTAAGTGATCGAGAATGAAATTCGTTGTTCCATTCAGTACGCCTGAGATTGAACGCAGCGGCGCCAGGTTTTGAGCACGGCTGACGGTCTCGAGCGCAGGCAATACGCCGCCGACGGCAGCGCTGTACCTGATCGTCGCGCCGCTGTTCGCGGCGAGGGCTTGCAATGTCGTGAAGTCGTTGGCAAGTAAAGCCTTGTTGGCGGTGATTACGTTTTTTCCGAGTCGCAGGGCTTTGGAAACGAGTGTTCGCGCGGGGTCTTCACCGCCTAGTAGCTCGATCACTACGTCAACCGGCGCCGCAATCAAATCTTCCAGATCGACGTTGCGCGTTCCGACTCCGACGACGTCAAACATGTCCGGCAGCGCCGCTAACCGTTGGTACACTCCGCCGCCGACCGTTCCGCACCCCAGCAAGGCAACGCGCAAAGGTTTCGCTGTCGCTTCCGGCAGTGCGACCAGATCCGAGTATGGCCCAACTTCCGTCGCCTGACCCGCTCCAACGCAGGAAACGAAAAACCTCAGCCTGTGTCGTTCCGCAAAATCGATCGCTTTGCGTTGCACGACCGCGCCGCCGACCCTCGACGCGGTCGCATAGCTGACGCGAACGAAACGCGCCGCGGACGTTCGCGTTCTCGAATTGGGATCGCTCGTGTAGAGGCCGTCGACGTCTTTGATCAGCCGGCACACGCCGCCGAGACGTTGCGCGAGAAACAACGCGGTTAGATCCGAACCACCTCGGCCCAGCAGTGTCGTCTTCCCTGTTCGATCTTTACCGACAAAGCCAGGCAGGACGACAACGCCGTCACTCAAAGCTTCAAGCACGTTGACTGTGTTGATGGACGTCAGGTTCGCGTCGAGTGTTGGGCCATCGGTGTGCAGGCCCGCCTGTTCTGCGTCGAGCACCGTTGCCGGGATTCCGGAGCGCTTTAGCGCGAGGCCCATCAATGCTGACGACGCGGATTCTCCTGTCGCTAACAGCGCCGCCAGTAGTTCATCGTGTGGTTGATCGCAGACTGATTGCGCGCGTTGAGTCAGTTCGTCTGTGGTATTGCCGAACGCCGACACGATAGCGACGACTTGATAACCCTCGCGCCACCAGCGATAGATCTCATGAACCGCCGTCGGTAAGTCGCTTTCAGTTTGCAACACCGAGCTGCCGAACTTCAAAACGATGATCCGGGTTTCGCTTTGCATCACTCTGCTCCCTTCGCTTGCGCCAGTGCCTGCGCCAGTGCTTGCGTTAGATCGCGGATGATGTCGAGCGGATCCTCCAAACCGACCGACAGCCGCACCAGGCCGTCAGTTATGCCCGCGGCTTGACGCTGCGCCGGAGGAACATCCGCATGGGTCATCGATGCCGGATGTGTGATCAACGTTTCGGCCGAGCCCAGGTTCTCCGCGAGAGCACATAGCTTGACGCTGTTCATCAGGCGAATACCGGCTTCGACGCCGCCGTCGATCTCGAACGCGATGAGTGCTCCTCCCGCGGTTTGCTGTTTGCGCGCTAGCTCAAATTGCGGGAACGACTCCAGGCCTGGATAAAGCAGTCTCGTTACTTGCGGATGTGTTTCTAAGAAACGAGCCACGCGTAATGCGTTCTCCGAATGTTGGGCCATCCGTAAGCCGACAGTCTTTACGCCTTGAAGCGTCAGCCATGCAGGAAATGGAGACTGGATCGCGCCTATCGCGTTTCGCGTGAAGGAAAAGCGTTCGTGCAGTTCTGCGTAGCGCGTGATTAAGGCGCCGCCGACGGTGGCGTTGTGTCCTTCGATGAACTTGGTGGTCGAGTGGAGAACGACGTCTGCGTCACGCTCGAATGGTCGTTGCAGTGCAGGTGTGAGTAGAGTGTTGTCGACAACCAGCAGCGCGCCGGCCTCGTGCGCAATTCCTGCCGTCAACTCGATGTCGGTGAGTTTTAGAGTGGGATTGGCGGGTGTTTCGATCAACACGAACCGGGTAGGTTTTGCGGTCACCGCTTTGCGCAGGGCTGCTGTATCCGCCGTGTCAACAAACTCTGCTGTGACGCCGAACTGAGCGAGCACCTGATTGAACAGTCTCACCGTTCCGCCGTACACCGCTTCGGAAATGACAACATGATCGTTTGCTCGCAACAGCGCGAGACACAGGACCGTGGTCGCGGCAAGGCCGGTCGCGTAACACGTACAGTAATCGGCGCCCTCGAGCATCGCTAAGCGGCGTTCGAGGGCCGACACGGTTGGGTTCGCCGATCTGCTGTAGGTAAATCCCTTGTCTTTGCCGACAGCTTCCTGGCGGTAAGTTGTTGTTTGATAGATTGGGGTCAGCAGTGCGCCCGTTGTTGGATCGGCGACTGCGCCGGCGTGCAGGGCAAGTGTGTCAAAGCCCTGTACTTCTGAAAGATGATATTGAACGTCAGCTGCTCGTTCTTGTACAGCAGTTCCCATAGCCTTCCTCCGGTGATTCGACAAAGTTGTCGTGACGAAGGTAAGGCTGACTGGACCAGGCGGGCGGGGAAACGAAAAACCCCGCGCCTCAGAGTGCGCGGGGTTCCGGATGAAAGCTGGAATATCCTCACGGCTCTTTAGCAGTTTTTTACGTGGAGCAAGTTGCCTTAAATCGCCACGATGAATATTTTCAAAGAAAACGTGGCTGACCTTATCTCACACCTGATCAGGGCGTGTCAAGAATCGCCACCCCGCCCGGCCGGCCCGGTAGTGATTTGAAATTCGTTTTATCCGTGGCTCCCATAAGCGCTGCGTTTAGCGAACTTCAGTGTTTTGGAACCGAACCCCACTGCGATTCGTTTATCGATTGTCGATAATGACATTGACTGGATTCGATAAATGATTTATTGATATTCGATATGTCGAAGGTGGAGGGAATCATGCCAAAACCAATCTCGTCGTCTGCCGCGCTGCCGATCACGTATGTCGTGCTGCGAATCCTCGTGATCGTGAACTGGATAGGCGGCGCCGCGATCCTCGCACTGCTGGTCGTCTTACCGAACGAGCAATGGATCATGAGCGCATTCAAGCTTTCTCCTTCACCTGAGGCAGAACGGCTGGTCCTTGGATTGCGCATGATCGCGACGCTCGGTCTCGTCGCGATTCCAATCAATCACGCGATCCTGAAGCGGTTGCTCGCGATCGTCGAGACGGTTCGCTGGGGTGACCCGTTCGTCGCCGCGAACGCGTCGCGTTTGCAAACGATCGCCTGGGCGCTGCTCGCAATACAGGTTATCAGCATCGTGATCGGCGCGATCGGCAAGGCTGTTTCGACCCCGGCGCATCCGCTCCATCTCGACGCCGGCTTTTCGATCAACGGCTGGCTCGCTGTGCTTCTCACGTTTCTGCTGGCGCGCGTGTTTGCGGAAGGCGCGGTCATGCGCGAAGACCTCGAAGGGACGGTGTGACATGGCGATCGCCGTTAAACTCGACGACCTACTCCATGACCGCCGAATGACGTTGACCGAGCTCGCGGATCAGATCGGAATGGCGCTCGCCAATCTTTCGATCCTCAAGACCGGCAAGGCACGCGCGATCCGTTTCTCTACGCTCGAGGCGATCTGCGAGGCGCTGGCGTGCCAGCCTGGCGACATTCTCCAGTTCGAGCCTGAGCAGGCACAACGCCAGCGGCCGGCAGCGGCAAGCAAGCGGAAGGCAAGTTGATGAACTTCCACATTAGTAAGGAGAGAACTCAATGAAACGCAGCATTATGTTGACCATCACGTCTTTGCTTTCAATCCTCTGTATGACGTTTCATTTGAGCGACGAGGTCGTTCGCGGCTTTGAACGGGGAGGCGTGAATAACGTAACGGGCGGGCTTATCCTGGTTGTGTGGTTGTTCGGTACGCTGGTGCTGGCTGAACGTCGATCCGGGTACATCATAATGCTTCTCGGATCGATCATGGGGGTTGGCGTTGCTGTCCTTCACATGACGGGTTCGGGACTTGCTGGTCCCAGGGTCGTCAACTCCGGCCGAGTCCTGTTCTGGGTCCTGACGCTCATGACACTCCAGGTGACCGCCCTCTTCTCCCTCATCCTCTCCGTGCTCGGGCTCTGGAGCCTGCCATGGAGACGCAGGACACGATCCGTGTAAGGCGATTAGCGGCGAGCCCGCGAAACATACAATGTTAATACCGATGCGTTCGTCGACAATTTTGATCCTGCTGTTCGTGGCCGCCACTGTTTTGGCCCAGGAACAACCTCGGATTATCGGCTCCATCGAGTTTTATGGATACGCTGGTCTCGATGTGGATCAGATTAGGGCCGCGTTACCGGTTCACGTGGGGGATCCATTTCGAGGCTCGTCTGAGACAACTGGTGCAATCAGAAAAGCGGTCACGTCTGTTATCAATCGTTCACCGACAGACGTCGCACCCGTCTGTTGCGACGTTCAAGGCAAGTTCATGATCTACATCGGGCTTCCCGGCAGCTCGATCAAGCAAACAAAATACAATCCTGACCCTACGGGTAAGACTCGGTTTCCGCCACAGATCGTCGACTTGTACAAGCAGACAATGGACGCGTCCAGCGCGGCACTGCTGAGAGGAGCGATGAGCGAAGATAATTCGCAGGGTTATGCCCTATCAACCAGTGAATCGGATGTTCGTTCCAAACAGTTAGCGGCTCGGGCCTACGCGCTTCAGCATGAGAGATTGATCCGCAAGGTGTTGGACACGTCGAGCGACGCACAACAACGTATCGTCGCCGCGCATTTGCTGGGCTATGCGCGCCAATCGAGTCAACAGATCGCGTCTCTCGTTCGCGCAAGTCACGATCAG